>CALIAG010000198.1 GCA_938041325.1 uncultured Saprospiraceae bacterium
GAAGAGTTAGGCTATAAGACTCAGCGATTATACTGTAACTTATTTTTGTCCTAGCACTGAAATGACGATGCAGTTCAAATGCAAGGGGACACATTTTGAAAGATTTTTCAATAAAATTGGAAAAAAAATGAAATAAGATGGGTAATGTCGCGTAAAGCGGAGTATAATTAGCTTTAAATCAAGGCGTTAACGATTGACTGCAGAAAAAGCTAAAATTTTTAAAAAAACACTTGAATCGAATTTTAATCATTCAAGACTTCTTAAAAAGGAGATTGGCAGCAATGTTTTTGTTTCGGTATCACTGCTCAATATGTAAATATAAAGAATTGAAATAGATAATCCTAAACGCTCATTTGTGGTACTGAATTTTATTAATTGTTCAACTTAGCATCTGGCTGTCTTCCTTTTTTTACCGACTCTATCTTTATCGATAACCTTTTGGATATAAGTCGTGGCAAGAGGCACCTTGCAAGCTGTACCTCCCATTTGAACTTCAACCTTGCCAATTTTATCGGCGATTTCCTGTGCTTTTTTGGTTAATTCAGGTATGTAAGAACCTACAGCGATTACAAAGCCGTTCATGGTGTACCTGACTCTGTTTTGGGCTTTGTGAATTTCTTTGCCCACTTTATCCAGTAGCTTTGAATAGGCTTTAATGTCTAAATTCTTGTCTTCATTTAATGCGGCAAAGTTGGAAAGTGTTGCCCAACCCGCACAGGCGAATCTTTCCTCTTTGGATTTGATCCATTTTTGGCCAAGTACCCAGGCGTGTGGTGTTTCTGAGGCGACCCACGGAACTGCAAATTCACTCAAATAATACCAGTAAGCCTGGTCCGCCCATTCCTCTAATTCTTTTTTGCTGATTTGTTTTTCATCTGCCATCAGCCCTGCTAAATACATCGCATCTGTATTCCCGGTCTTGTAAAGTTCTAAGGAAAGTTCGTGGTTCTTCTTTGTCTTTTTTAGAATCTTTTTAAGGTCAGCGACTTTTACACCGAAGTAAGGTTCTTTCGCTCCATGATTTGCATAGATCTTTTTAGTTCCTGGATTGCCATATGATTCCAGTTCTTTTAAAACCTCTTTGACGTTCATTTAAAATGGTTTAAAGATTAAAAATTGAGAACTACTCAGCTGGTTTTGCATGTAAAAGTTCAAGGCCTGTTGAAGACCTTGGTTTAAATCCAGTCCAGTCTTTTTCGTTAGAATTCTCTTGAATGGATAAGAATTTTCCATATGCTTCACCTTTCAGATGCATTCCAAAAAACGCGGTAACGAAGTGCTGATTGATATTATTAATTCGTCTTGCATCCCAAGATGGTTCCGCGTACCGGTAATATTCATCAATATGTAAACCTGGCTTCAAAGACTCTGGAGGAGGAGGATTTCCTGCAACATTATGTCTGGCATTTTTATAAGTCAATAGGTACCGATCAGCATTCACAGCTCCTTCATAAATTGCTTTGATGCCTAGTTCGTATCCTGAAATATCATCTTGACTTCCTGCAATAAATAGCGTTGGTTTTTTCAAGCCTTTTAAACCATCGAGATCCCAAACTTTTTGAACCATTCCCCAAGGTGCAAATGCAACAACTGCTTTTATCCTGTCATCAACTGTTCGCAAATAATCCGGATGATTTGCAGTACGGATTGCAAGGGCATCGCTTCCTTTTGTCATCCCTTTAAAAAACTGCGCAGCTCCATCACTGTATCCCGCACCCGCTACATTCAAGACTCCATATCCGCCCATCGAGTAACCAGCAATTCCTATCGTATTGGTATCCATATATCCTGCTAAAAAGTTGCCCGTTTTTAAATGGCTCCATTCCGTCATTTGCTTAATTACAAATAAGATGTCTTTGGAACGGTTGAGTAGTGTGCTTTGAAAAGGACCGGAGTCTGCGAAAGTGGATTCGGTATGATCTATTGCCACAACAATGTATCCTTTAGAAGCGAGGTTTTCAGCTAAATAACTCATGATATACCTTGAACCTACATATCCATGAGATAGCACAATTAGTGGATATAAGTTTGGATCTTTTTTGACTTTAGCATCTCTTGAAGCTCTGCCTTGAAATTGAAAAGGGATATTTGGTCTTTCTGGATTACCTGACATGCCAAGTACTTCGTCATAAGTAACCAAAGCTTCTGTTCCTTCAGGTAGATCAGCAGGATACCATATTTCAATCGTCAGTTTTCTATCGTATTTTGGATCTACACCATCTTTTGAGTTGACAACATCTATTTGATCCTTGTTTATAATTTCCATTGTCCGTACTCCAATATCATGCGGCCCTCTGGCTGATAGTTCGGGAGCGTCAGGCAATGCATCTCCAAATAAGAAAGCAGGAGCCTTCTCTTGTGCTATTGCAAAATGTACCAAGAATAAGGAGAAAATTACAGATATAAACGTTTTCGATTGATTCATAAATTTTTGTTTTTCTTAGAGGGTTTAATATACTTATTTATATATGAAATGTTGAAAATTTAGGATTGAAATAGTATCCTTGTTATTTATTTTCAAATAAAGAAGCAAATCCCGAATGGCATCTCTTAGTACTTTGCTTTTTAAAACTAGACTTTGTAAAATGGTTTAAAAAATAGGAATGCTAAATAATTTCGTTGCGAATGTGTTTTTAAGTAAATCATTCATCAGAAATATATTCTTTAATTTTGGTGTTTAGTTTTTTGTAAGTGTTGATTTTTGAAATCAATAAAAATCGGTAAGTTGAAATCGTGTTACCAAACTCTTGCGAATAATACTTTTGTTTATCATTTTCATTTTTTAAATCCACATAATACCAGTTTACCAAGTCGAAATTTTCTTTCAAGTACGGATAGAAGTGATTGTCATAAAGCTTTTGATTATTTTGGTTAACGGCCAAAACCCTGTCAAAGGATTCGTATAATGTGATGACAGATCGTTTTTTATTAAAGTCATTTAAATACCGGATATCACCAGATTCAACTAAGACACGATAGGCATCTTTTTTCAAATCCACATTGCGAAGATCCAGTAATTTAATGCAGTGATTTCGAATCTTGTTAATATTTTTATTGCCTTTAATTTCTGCTAATAAAGAATCAACATAAAGCAATTGTGCAGAACTATGCTCTAGCCCTTCTTCAATCCTTTTCAGATTTTCATTGCATTCCGTTTGAATAAACTCAATGTGGTTTTTAACCAATTTGTTCTGAGTATTAGTATCTGCACATTTATTCAGCTGGAAGGCAATGAGAATACCGATCAACACAACAAAGAATTCTAAAGAATGATTGAGCCAATCGATTCGTTTTTTTTGCATAGCAATTTTATAAATTTTCCATTAAATGTACGTTTAATTTTGAAAAATTATAGGGATAACAGAATTCTCCGCAAACGAAAAACTCAATCATTTCACTATTTTCTTGTTTGAATCCCCCTCAACGACTCTTTTTTTCTATTTATTTTAAAAGTAAGGTAAGTCATTTGGCCCTTGAATAGTCTTTACATACTAATCAAGGAAGATTCCCTTTTTTATTTAAAATATTTAGGAAGGCAACCTTTTTAAAATAAAAGACATCAGTCCATAGATTAGCCTTGGTTTTTAAACAAACCTTCCAATTGAACTGAACTGAACGCTATTCAATACGACTAACATTAAACAACAACTATGCATCTAATTTTAAAAAGGAATACCCTTTTTCTTTTTTTCCTTTCCTTCTTTTTTCATTCTGCTATTTCACAGGATTTTCAAGATATCAAGATCAAAGATAATTTTAGTGACGAACGATTGGACTTAATATTTCTAGAATTAAAAATTCAATACCGAATCAATTTTGATTACGATGAAAAATTGATTGAAAACGTTCGAGTGAGTGCATCTATCCCAAAAACTTTATTGAGTAATGCAATGCCAATTATACTGGATGGGACTGGTTTGGGCTTCGAACTAATTCCTCCGCGCACAGTAAAAATTACAGATAAGCCAAGAAGAAAGAAAGCAGAAATCGCCGCGGCAAAACCTACTCGATCCAACTTTTCCGTCACCGGAATTGTGAAAGACCAAGATTCTGGTGAAACCCTTCCATTTGCTACTATTCTCTTGCATAAAACAACAAATGGATCTTCTGCAAATGTAGACGGCTATTTTACTTTATTTGATGTGCCTACTGATACCGCTATTTTGGAAGTGCAATACTTGGGGTATAAAACTCGGCTATTCCGTTTGAACCCATCCATGGATATCAATGATTTGGAAATAGATATGCAAGCTTCAGCGACTAGCTTGCAAGAAATAATTGTAACTGATACAAAGAAAGAGCAATTGCTAAAAGCTAGTCAAGGCGTTAGCCGCATCAGTTTTTCGCCCGCACAATTGGATAAGGTTCCAAGCTTTGGAGAAAAGGATATTTTTCGCTCCTTGCAATTATTGCCTGGGATAAGTGGCAGCAATGAAAGCTCCTCAGGTTTATTTGTTAGAGGTGGTACGCCAGATCAAAATTTAATTTTATTTGATGGATTTACGGTTTATCATGTCGATCATTTATTTGGATTTTTTAGTGCGTTTAACGCCAATGCCATCAAAGATGTTCAGCTGCACAAAGGAGGTTTTGACGCAAAGTTTGGAGGGCGTTTGTCCAGTGTTGTTGACTTGACCGGTAAGGATGGAAACTCGGAAGAATTTGATATGGGATTCGGAGTGAGTCTTGTGAGCTTAAATGCTTTTATGGAAACTCCCTTTGCGAAAGGGAAAGGATCGATTTTAGTAGCCGGCAGGCGTTCGTTCCAAAGTACATTTTATAATAATTTATTTGAATCATTTGCAGGAACTACTGAGCAGGCCAATCAAGGCCGTGGTGGATTTGGTGGAAGAGGTGGTCAACAAACCGTTTCTCCCAATTCCTATTTTTATGACCTCAACGCTAAAGTGAGTTACCGTCCATCTTCTAAAGATCTGATTTCTTTGAGTTTTTATAATGGGCAAGATGACTTAGATAATTCTAGAAATACTGATCAAAATGCCCTGAGAAGAAATTTCGGAGGTGGTGATCCGAATTTTACTTTTACCAGAGAGTCCACAGATTTAACCCAATGGGGAAATTGGGGAGCGAGTGGAAAATGGAGCAGAAAATGGACCGATCGATTTTACACCAATACTCATTTTTCTTACTCCAATTATTACAGTGAAAGAGACCGTTCTAATATTACGACTGTCACAAGGAATGATACAACAACTATTCGCAATAATGGAACGTATGAATTTAATGACCTCCAAGATTTTTCTTTTAAAACCGATAACGAATGGAAAGTAAGTTCAAAGAATCAATTGGAATTCGGAGCGCAACTTACTTACAATGATATTGACTATCAGTTTATCCAAAATGATACCCTCGAAGTTTTGAATCGCGCTGACAAAGGCTGGACCAACTCTTTGTATGTTTCAGACAGACATACTTTTGGAGATAAGCTAATAGTTAAAGCAGGTCTAAGAGCTTCCCATTATTCTGTCACCAATAAGTTGTATTTAGAACCAAGAACTTCTGTGACTTATTTGCTTTCGGATAAAATTAAACTGAAGGGTGCTTGGAGTAGACACAATCAATTTGCAACTAGAGTCGTCCGAGAAGACATCCAACAAGGCAGCCGAGATTTTTGGTTATTGGCAAATGACGAAACGGTTCCTACCAGTTTTGCGGAACATTTTATAAGCGGCATAAGTTACGAAACGCCAAGTTTACTTTTTGATGTCGAAGCCTATTATAAAAACTTAGATGGATTGTCAGAATATTCTACTCGTCTAAATACGACGGGGTTTGGTCGCGAACGTACCTTGAATTATGAAGAGTTGTTTTATGCTGGAACGGGAGTTGCGAAGGGACTGGAATTTTTAATTCAGAAAAAATCAGGGAAATTTACCGGTTGGTTAGGGTATACTTTGGGAAGTGTAAAATATGATTTTGAAGCGTTTGGTGAAGAACCGTTTTTTGCAAATCAAGATCAAACTCATGAGTTGAAATTGGTTGGGAATTATACTTTTGGGAAACTTACTCTTGGCGCTACTTTTATCTATTCTACGGGAAGACCTTATACTGCACCAACAGGATATTATGAACTTGAGCTGTTGGATGGTACGAGTTCAGGTTTTTTTGAAGTGAGTGGAAAAAATGCGGTTCGATATCCTGATTACCATCGTTTTGATTTGTCCGCCACTTATGATATGAACTGGGGAAGCAGTAAAGCAAGTTTTGGTTTGTCTATTTTCAATTTGTACAACAGACAAAATATTTGGTACAAGGAATATGATGTAATCGAAGGGGAACTTTTAGAGACGGATGTTTCTTTATTGAACTTCACTCCAAGCCTTTTCTTTAATTGGAAGTTGCGATAATTAATTTTAAAAAAAATGATTGAGTAGAAATACAGATTTCAGTTTTACTTAAAATCAAATAAATATTCTAATGAATAAAATAGCATTACTAATAATTAATATTTTTGTTTTTATCCTCTTGTTTTCTTCTTGTGATAAAACCACAGTAGAAATTTTTGATACAGATTCAATAGTGGTTCAAAGTTATTTATTTGCAGACAATCCATTGGATTCTTTTCGAGTTTCAAAAGCAATTGCTTATTCTGATACGACTGATGATGTAGTGACGTTTGATGATCTTTCGATTACAATAAATGATGGAGATGACAATTATTTACTCGAGTCAATAGGAGGGGGGTATTATCAAAATTTAGAATTAATCATAGAAAATGGAAAAAACTATTCCATGAAGTTTGAAAATGACGGGACAACAATTACTGCTGAAACATACGTTCCTGAAAAGAAAGAAATTACTATTTCTGCTACTGAAATTTTAGTTGAAAAAGTTTATGCTGGTGTAATGCGACCGCCCACGCAGACTGACCCGATTGTTGTGTCTTGGGAAAACACGGAAGGCGAATATTATTATGTAATCGTTGAAAACATAGAAGCCGATCCTGAATACATTAATGAGAACTTTGCAACTGCCATTTTCGAAAGACCAAGAATAATTACAGAACCACTTATTACCTCTGATTATAACATTGATACCCGTAGGGATATTCAGTTTTTCGGTACTCATCAAGTTATCGTTTACCGAGTCAATCCTGATTATGCTGCCTTGTATTCGACTTCAGAAGCAACTTCCACTACACTGATTGAACCAGCAAGCAATATAGAAAATGGATTGGGCATCATGACTGGCATCAGCACAGATACAATATATTTTGAAGTGAACGAATTCTAGTTTTCAATAAGGTGTGCTTAAAATTTGTAGGAGAGATTGGTCTGAATAATTCTAACGAATAAAATCTATTGCTCCAACATTTTATATTTGTATTCATACCATTCCTTAAGGTCTTTGACGAAGTCGATCTCCTCATTTTTTGTTTGCAATCCGTTGAAATCAAAATATTCAATCGATTCGGATTTGGTGCGTGCTTCGTAAGTGTCCAGGATTTTAAATGTTTCTGAGGCCAGTTGGCCGTTGTTGTGATAAGTGTATTCTGTAATAAAAAGCTTGTTTTTACCACCGTGAATTCGATTGGTAGATTCGTGGAACTCCCCGAGTAATTGATTCTTGTCATTGTACTTGTAAGTGATTTCGAGATTGACCAAATCATTTTGCATTCTGATCATTTTTTCAAGAAGCCCCTTTTCATTATAATTAAAACCACGGACTAAGGTTCCACCACTTTCTTCTTTTGTAACGATTTTGAAAAGTTTGTTAGCTGAATACGTAAATGTCTCTGTACTGTTTTCTCCATCTTCTTCAACTCTCGAAATTTCTACTATTCGATTTTGCTCATCGTATACATATTGGGTAACATCGGATCCTCCGCCTCGTGGAAAATGTTCAACATGTTCTACTAAAAAGCCTTGTTCGTTAAAACGTTTGGTCTCACTGCTTTGCTTTTGACCATCCACCATAAGCTGACTGATTTCGGTGAATGGATCAGGGTAAACCATTTCAATGACAGACTCTATTTCGCCATTGGTTTCAAAACTAGTAATCGTTTTTAACTTTCCTTTTTTCGAATTATTTATTCTAGAATTCAGGTAATGAAATGCTTCTCCATCTTTCGTGGAATGGTGATAAATGTCCATCCTTTTCCATTTCTGAATGGCTTGTGGACGCAAGTCTGTTTTGGGATTCCATAGATATGGGATAATGGGTTCGTAGGACATAGATTGAAAATATTCTGATTTTCTGGCTGTAACTTTTTAAGTTAAAAACTAAATCAATTTAATTTTGGTTTAGCTTTTCGCCATCCTTCAGCAAGTTGTTTTGATAAATTATCTGCAATTTTGCTCATAGGTTGCTCTCCAGCAAGGTTATACCTTTCATGTGGATCTTTCATAATGTCGTACAACTCTATGTTTTTTAATTTACCTCTAGTCCCGGTTTTAGGATACCAATCATACCATTCAATATAGTGGTGGTGTTTTGTATTAATGGAATAGCCCATGTACCGTTTGCCATCTGCAGACTTACCGGGTCTGCGATGAAATTGACTGAACGCAGCTTTCTTCCAAGGCCGTTCTGGGTTTTTAATCAATGGAACAAAACTGGTCCCTTGCAAATAATTAGGGACATCGATTTCTGCCAGCTCGCATAATGAAGGAAACATATCTATCAATTCTGTGAATTCAAAAGTTTGCGCACCTCTGTTTTCTTGATTTGGATAACGGATGATCATTGGGACTTTTAAATCAATATTGTAGTTTGTCATTTTGCCCCAACTATTGTGATCGCCTAATTTCCAACCATGATCTCCCCAAATAATAATAATGGTATTGTCGTAAATTCCAATCTGTTTTAAGTGGACAAACAAATCGCCAAGCAAAGCATCAATATAGCTTACACTTGCATAGTAGCCGTGTTTTAAAATACGTGCTGTGTCTTCACTCATTCTTGGTGCAGATTGTGGATGACCAATTTCATGGAAGCCATCATAGTGCCGCAACTCGTACATAGAGTTCATGGTATGACCTGGAGCGTTTTTTGGAACCTTTGGGTTAGGTGCCAATGGTATCTTTTCTGGATCATAAAGGTCCCAGTATTTTTTAGGAACTGCAAATGGAAGATGCGGCCTAAAATAACCTAAGCCCATGAAAAATGGTTGGTCTTTTTTTGCAATGCGTGTAAGTGTCTTTTTGGCGAGTTCGTTTTGAGCTCCGTCAAAGTACATGGTGTCATGAACTTCTGCAGCTTCCCAAGCGGGGCCCGTGTTCCAACCGTCTGCATATCTGACGGCTTTCAGTTTTAACAATGAATCTCGTTTTATGATTTGAGATTTATTGACTTCTTCACTGATGTAAAATGTTTCTCCATCTCTTTTTAACCAATCCGGGCGAAGATATCTTGATGGCCGCAAATCCGGTTCATCCCAGGAAATAGAGTCCGGCATGTAGTTGTGATAGATCTTTCCAAGGTTGACGGTATGGTAACCAAATTTTGAAAAATGCTGTGGCATGGTTACAGCATCAGGATTGATTTTGCGAAACTTATTTCCCAAATGCCAAACCCGAGTGGAATCCGGCCTCAATCCTGTCATCAGACTGGCTCTTGATGGCGCACAAACTGCAACTTGCGTAAAGGTTTTTCTAAAAGTCATTCCTTCAGAAGCCAAATGATCTATATTTGGCGTTACAGCAGTTTGGTCTCCATAGGCTCCCAATGTGGGTCGAAGGTCATCAATCGAAATAAATAGAATATTGGGCTTTGTCGTTTCTTTTTTAGGACTACTACAACTGAACATCGTTGCACATGCAAATAGCAGAATCCAATATGGAGCATATAATTTGAGCATTACAACTGACAGTTATTTTAAATTAGATTTTGCATTTTTGAAATTTCAGCATTCAATTGCAATAATTATGTGTTTGAATTCAATGCATCAAAAAACGCTTTTAATTTGCGAGGGTCTAGCAAACCATTGCTTCTAACGCCACTGCATAAATCCACACCGAAAGGTTGAACTTGTTCAACTGCTATTTGGATATTAGAAGGATTGAGGCCGCCGGCTAAAAATACGGGAATATTTAATTCTTTTCTAATTATTTTCGAGAGATCCCAATTGTGTACTCTTCCAGTGCCGCCCAGTTGTTTTACCTTAAGATTTGGATTTCCAGAATCCAATAAAACGGCGTCAACATATGGTGCAACTTTCAAGGCTTGCTCAATCGATTTTTCATCAAGAACATGAATGACTTGTACCAGCTTAATGGCTGGCAAAGCTTCTCGAAGAATGGAGTAACTGTCCAATTGTATTTCATCTACAATTTGTATAGTGCTTGTATTTACCAGCTTATGCTGATTAATGATTTCTTGTGGATTGGTTTGGCTAGTTAGAAAAAAAGTAGCTACAAGTTCAGGTACAGATTGTGAAATAGTTGAAATCAAATCAAGGCTGATAACTCCTGGTCCACTGGGCATTGGACCGACTAGGCCTAGCGCATCTGCTCCATACTCGATTGCAATATTTGCCTCCTCAAGACTACTGATACAACAAATTTTTACTTTAGGTTTAATACTTCCGTTCATAATTACATCCAGTCCAGTTTAGTAAATTCAATTTCTTTAGTGTTTAGTTTAACGGACTGAACCAATTCCTCGACTTGTTCCAGTTTTTTGAATCCGAATAAAAGCATTTGGTTTTGATTAGAAATCTTGACTGGTCGAACAGAGATGGCTTCATTGTCAACTGCAACAGTGAATTTAGCGTCTTTACTGTTTAGTAGTTTGCCTATTTCGTGAATTCCGCATTCATTAAAAATGAGCATAACAACTGGTTCAAATGTATCGTAATCTGTATGCACTTTTACATCAGTAAAATACTTATTCATATGATGTGCTTCGGCTGATTCCGGTCGACGAACGGCTTGCAGTAAATAGAAGTCATTTTTGGAACCATAGATATGCCGAAATTTCATCTTGGTCCAGATAAAATCAACTGCGGTTGCATTTGAATTGTTTGTTGCAATGTATTTGTTGATTTCTTCCTTGAAATTTTTATCATCGATATAGCCGATGATGTTTGGAGCCAAGTAATCTTTTGTTGGTCTTTCTATGTAATTAAAATTTGGAATGGAGGAAAAATTTATTCCTGACTTTTCTATTTCTGAATCGTTATAATCTAACAGCTTGTGGAGGGTAAAACTAGGTCCGTTGATTTGGTTTTTGAATGAATCTAACTTAGTCTTATAGTCCTTTTTGGTTTCGAGAAATAAAACATCTTTGCCTGTTATCGAAAATTCTGGTCCGCTGAAAAATTCGAAAAGTCTGGATTTTATTCCTTTGTAAAAATCATTCGATCTGTTTGTTAATGATTTTTCATCAGAAGGACAGATTTCTTTGTAATCTATTCTATAGGTAGAAGTGCGTTTTGAAGCGGAGCAATTGGATAGCAGTAGAAAGCTTGAAATTAATAAAAATGCGGAAAAGACTTTCATGTGCTTATAGTTTAGATTTCGCACCTACGGTGCTTATTCAAGATGCGTTATAAATGGGTTATAAAGATTTCGCTCCTCTGGAGCTATGTATTCAGGGCTTGACAAAATAGAAAGTTGTGTATAAGCAATTGTCGAGTTTTTGATTTTCCAACTCACTTTGGCTCATAAATAGGCTAATGAGTTTTTGGGAAAAGATATTGTGCTTAAATAATCTAGCTCCAGAGGAGCGAGACCTTTATAGAATCAAAGCACAAGAGCTTTTTAAGCGCCATCGGTGCGGCATCTATTTT
>CALIAG010000199.1 GCA_938041325.1 uncultured Saprospiraceae bacterium
TCAGACGATTCCAACCCCAAGTCTCATATTTCTGTAACACATTCATTGTATAAATAAACAGTTTTCCGAGCAGAAAGACAATTCTAAATGCCCGAAGCGCAATAAAAAAGGACCAACGACCAAGCAATGTTACAAAAGAAATCCTAGAATGATTTTAAGCCCGAACCAACGCTTTTTCGGTCATCTAAAAATTTAAAAAGGCTGTTCGTCCTGTTTTACATTTTACTGTTTGGGACCTCCTTAGGTTTGTATTCTATTCTAAAGACTTCCTAAATTCTGATATAATGATGAATAAAATACTACTCGTTTTCTTTTGTTTTACTAGTCAAATAGCAGTTGGTCAATTTGATATTAAAGGCAGAATTCAAGACGATCAAAAAGAACCAGCGTCCTTCGCAAATATTGTTTTACTTTCTGAAAAAAAAGAATTTATCAAAGGCGAAGTGGCAGATAAAAACGGTGATTTTATCTTTGAGGATATTGCGGATGGGGATTATATCTTAAACATCACTTTCATTGGTTTTCAAGAATTTCAAAAGAATATAAAATTAGCAGAAGATGTTGACCTAGGTTCGATTTCGATAAGCCCTAACTCAGTCACACTCGAAGGAGTCACTGTAGTTGAAAAAAAAGCGCCCTATGTACGCAAGCCTGACCGGATGGTGGTCAATGTTGCAAGCTTACCAACGGCGGAAGGGAGCAACGCACTCGAATTGATTGAAAAGTCTCCTTCAGTGAGACTGGATAGAGTGACTGGGAATATAGCCTTGCTCGGCAGAGACGACGTTTTGGTGTTTTTAAATGGAAAAAGAGCCCGATTAACTGGCAATGAATTAATGCAATTCTTACAGACCATTCCTGCAGCGAATATAGAAACTTTAGAGCTTATCAATAATCCACCTGCTAGCTATGACGCCGACGGAACAGGAGGTATTATAGATATTGTTTTTAAAAATTATGAGATGGATGGGATTACAGCAAACCTAAGTACCTACGGCGGATATGGTACCCGTTGGAAGTATGGAGGAACAGCTAATGTCAATTATAAATCAGGTAAACTAAACATTTATTCCAATGCTTCTGTTTCTGAAGATTTCACCATCCAAAATACATCCATTGATTCTAGAATTCGCTTTGACAACGGGACGCTAGCATCAGATTTGCAAAGCAACAGACCTGCGTTTTTGGGGAATTATAATGGAAAGATTGGTTTTTCTTATGACCTGAGTGACAATACCTCAATTGATGTTTTTGGCTTGCTTTCCCGCCGCCGATGGAAACTAAATGCGGAAACTTCTTCCGAATATTCTGGAGAGCTTTTTTCCACTACTAGTGATTTTCTTATAAGCAAGGAAACCAATACAACCAATCGGTCCCATATAAGTAGCCGACTGTCTCACAAATTTAAGAATGGCCATACCCTGTCCGGAGATTTTGACATTTTAAATTTTAATATTACCAACCCGGCAAGCTATGAAATTCAAAACTTCGATAGTAATAATCAATTATTGAATGAAGGAGCGTTTGGATCTGAAAAATTCACCCCAATGAATTTTACTGTTAGCAAGTTGGATTACAAAACCAATGTATCCGAAAAAATAAACTTTGAATTTGGCTTGAAACTTACGCAGACAATGGTTGAAAACAAGACCAATTTTATCGATAATAATGGTACTGTTGAATTGGAAAATCCATTAACAGATGAAATTGATTTAAACGAGAATATTTATGCAAGCTATCTTTCATTAAACGGAAATTTAGGTAATAAAAATACTTTTGTACTTGGGTTGAGATATGAATATTCGGATTTGAATTTAACTGCTAATCGAGATTCTGTCAATAGACAATTAGGTCGATTTTTCCCTTCCCTGAGTATAAGTAGAAGTTTCAATGAACAAAGTAAATTGACCTTAGCTTATCGCGAAAGAATTACAAGACCGGGCTTTCAAATTTTGGCTCCCTCCTTTTTCTTTTTGAATCCTTACACGGTTTTGTCTGGGGATGTGCAGGTTTTACCGAACATTAATCGAACTATAGAAGCCATTTTAATTTATAAAACACTTTACGTTTCATTGAATTATTCATTTGATAACAAACCATTAGGTTTTGCTATACCTGTTTTGAATCAAGATGAAAATTTACTGTTGCTTATCTCGGATAATTTAAAAAGCCGAAAGCAATTAAGCCTCAATGTAGTGCTGCCAATAAAAGTTTCAAAATTTTGGGATTCAAATTATTCTCTTGGTTGCTATTGGAGAAGGGACGAAATCGAATTCTCAGATGCTGTCCTTGTGGAAAGCCATCCATTTTTTACATTTAATGGTGCTCAGACTTTTAAGCTCAAAAATAATTGGGCAGTAGAACTGAGTGGTCGTTGGTTTTCCAAAGCTTATCAAAGTACAATCTATTTCCCACAACAATTTTCCTTTAATCTTGGAGTACAGAAAAAACTTAAAAATGCAACGATAGGACTATCATGGACAGACATTTACAATACCGGTTCTTTTTGGAATCCTGTCAATTCATTACCAAGCAGAGGCATAGAATACAATTGGAATTATGATCTTGAAGGAAGTATTTTTAGAATTGCATATTCTTACAAATTTGGTGGAAAAGAGGCTAAAAAGCTCCGAAATTCTGGCGCAGCTGATGTCATTAATCGCGCAAATTAATCCCGATATCTTATTCTTTTTTTTTTACCTTACGAACCAATTAAAATAATTTAACAATACAAATCTAACTTCGTACAGTTAGTTTACTTATTTTAGATCCATCCTAATATATTTCTCCTTAGTAGAAATTGAGAAGAAGCTCTTGCAAAGTTATTTTCAAAATAAGAAATGCAGAGGTATACTTACCGAAAGGACTATAAGTCCAAAAATTAAAATGATGCGTTTAACAAGTTTACTCCTCCTCCTCTTTTGTGCTTGCCAAGTACCAACTACTTCAAATGCTGGCTGGCAAAAAGTGTTTCAAAACGATGCCAATGGTAAATCAACTTTTGGCGATAAAACAAAACTTCTCGAAGCCGTACGGCTTGGCTATCCGATTCGATTGGGTTGGGGAAGCAACCGAGTAGAACATGTTGCCGATGCAGACTTTCTAACCATCTTTGAAGGTGAAGAAGTTTTCGCTCAAATCAAAACGATTATTGGTCAAGCGCCTCGGATTGATGGAGATTCATTAAAAATCAGATTTAGAACCAATAACCATTGGACTAAGATCGCTGGTACCAATGGCTATTCAACTGCATTTATGACTGATTACTTACAAGACACTATGGTCGGTGGTGGAGTCGATCGATATTCGGCGAGTACTTGGTATGTCCTCTACCCTAGTCATCAGTTGAATATTGACGCAAAACCGCTTTGGCGAGAAACGTCTCCTAATTGGGAAAAGTGGAGGAAAAATGTGGAGTAGGATTTATTTTTTGGGGATTACTTTAGACAAGTACTCAGAAACAAAATAACCACAAGATGAATCCACTAAAAACCATCATTCGACTTTTGACTTTCAAATTGTCAAGAGAAGAAATGTTACAGTTTAATAAAACCCATTTTATTGCTGGCCTTATTGGCACTTGGATAGTTGGGATGGGACGTTATTGGGATGACCCTGAGGCAAAACTATTACAACATCTCGGTTTAGGTTCTGTAATTTACATCTTTGCACTAGCCTTTTTAATTTGGTTGATATTGAAACCTTTTGAATTAGAAAAATGGAATTACTTTATAGTAGTCACTTTCATAGGCCTAACTTCTTTTCCTGCAATTTTTTATGCCATTCCCGTTGAACGCTTTTTATCAATTAAAACAGCAAACAGTGTCAATGTTTGGTTTCTTGCCATTGTTGCTGCATGGAGACTTGGGCTTCTATACTATTTTCTGAAACAGTTCACCAGATTGAGCACATGGAATATTTTGATCGTTACATTAATGCCTATTTGTTTAATAATTTCTATTTTAACAGTATTAAATTTACACCGAGTAGTTTTCAATATAATGGGCGGAGTAAGAGACCCTACTCCACATGATTCATCCTATACAGTTTTAATGTTCCTTACTGGAATTTCATTAATATTGATCTTACCATTAATTATTGCCTATGTAATTGCCATTTATAAAAGGACTAATGAATTGAAATCAAGATAAAAAAGAAGAGACAATACTTTGTTTATGTAAACACCTAGGAAATAACTACGTCACATATGCTTTACCGTTAGCAATAAACAATAATAAAAAAATGAAATACTTCTTCTTAATTTTCTTACTTACATCTCTCAACATAAATGCACAGGATTTATCTACAATAAACATCCATTTACTTTCAGAGCCATCCAAAGATTTGAAATTCAATTATAAATATGAAATTGATGCGGAAGGGGAAAACACGATTGGTAAAACTGTTTTCGAAAACAATATTAAAATCTCTCGACTGGCAACAAACAAGGACACCTCCCTCTTTTACATTGAAGCAGATTCAACTACCTTTTCAAATACGAATGCCATTGAGGATGGAGAAGTTGCGCTCATCTATGCGATGATTGGATTGAATATGAAATTCAAATGCGATTCAAACGGAAAACTCGTTGAAGTTATCAATAAAGAAGAAGTAATCTCAGAATTCAAAAATGGGATTCGAGGCATGTCGAATGATAGAAAGGAAACTCTTATTCAAAGTATGCTTGATGAAAATGAGTCCATGTTATTTCAAAAAATGTATGAGATAAATTATGCGTTGCTCTTTCAATTTTTGAATATGGAATCGACTGTTCCTTTTGAAAGTACAAAAGACAGTTTGATTGAAAAAACATTGGTACAGCCAAAATCTACCATTCAAATAGTTCAAGAAAATTTAAAAGAAGGGGATGAAAATATTTTTCGCAAAACCATCACCCAAAATTCAGAAGAATTCAGTCAAGATGGGACGGGTTATGAAATTATAAATAAACCTGTTTCCACCAATACCGTCCAATTGTTGACCACAGATGACATGGGATTAATAAAAAGTCTATCTGCGAAAACGGTCTCCAAAATGGAAGGCATGATAATGATGAGCAATGGAAAAATCATGAATGAAATGAAGCCCATTACTCAATATCATAATGTGGGTTATATTAAAATCAATTAAATTTTCAATTTTATAAATCAAACCTCTAACGCCTTTTAACGAACACTCCGAATTTCCAGTTTATCCGAACGCTAGCACCAAGCTCAGCGCCTATCTATCGCAATCCACTCAACGCTCATCAACTTATATCCACGTTCATGTATATTCCCTTTTTATATTTAGTTATATTCTGTTATTTTAGGAAAGACTATGGTTCAAAAAGGAAATACAATAACACAGTATTGGAAATACCAATTGATTGGATGGGGCCTCGCTTCCCTATACTGGGCTTATATTTTTTATTTTAAACAAGAGTATACCGTCTTTTACACTATTTTTAATTTCTTCTTCGATGTACTGATTGGCGTTTCTTTAACGCATGGATATTCTTTATTTCTAAAAAAAACGAATTATAAGCCGTCTAACAAATTCAATATTATTCAGCTGATTATTCCTGTTATAATATTGGCGGTCTTATTTATGTTGCTTAATAATCTAAAGTGGTCTTTGCATTTTGTCTTTGTAAAAAATGGAACCATCAATATCATAGAGTCATTGTTCTTTTGGGATCCGCCTTTAATCACTGGTTTACGATTGATGTCTATCTGGGTATTGGCTTATCATCTTCATCATTACTACAAAGCGCAAATAATTACTACAAAACACAATGCGGAGTTATCCATCTCTGCTAAACAAGAACAACTCAATCATTTATCAAAACAATTGAAACCGCATTTTTTATTTAATTCTTTAAACAGTATCAAATCCTTGATTGCAGAGAATCCCAAAAAGGCAAGACGGTCTGTCGATTTGTTATCCGATTTATTGCGTTCCTCTATTTATACCAAAGCGCCTTTAATAACTATTGCA
>CALIAG010000200.1 GCA_938041325.1 uncultured Saprospiraceae bacterium
TATGTATTTCCGATTTTACTACTATGGTGATTTTTGGGGCAGCAACAATCGGTCTACCTATGTGAAGTTGAAAGATGGCTCTGATCCCACACTGCTTGCACAGAAAATAGAAAAAGATGTTAATGAATTAATCAGACAAGAGCACCTTGCTCGAAACTATATTCCTACTGAAAAAGATTTTTATAAATGGCATCTTCAACCTTTGAATGAAGTCTATCTATATTCGGAAGGTTGGGTTGCACTAGGGGAGCAAGGGAGTATAAGGAATGTTTACATTCTGGCCATCATTGCTTTGATAATAATGTTAGTTGCAATAATAAATTATATCAATTTGACCACTGCACGTTCTAGCCAACGTGGTAGAGAAGTTGGGGTTAGAAAAGTAGCTGGAGCTAGCAAAGGCTTATTAGCTGCGCAGTTTATTTCAGAATCCGTATTGCAATCTGTTTTTGCTGGGGTCATCGCCATTGTGATTGCACAAGTGACTGTACCAATATTTGGTCGCATTACCAATCGGGAATTGGCTTTGGTAGAATCAGAGCAAGGCTGGGTTATTTTACTGACATTAGGCCTAGCTATTTTGACAGGAATCCTTGCAGGAATCTATCCAGCATTCATCTTAACTTCTTTCAAGCCAGTAAGTGCATTGAAGTCTAGTTTTATGGACATTGGTGGAAAGGGCAGTTTTAGGAAAGTACTGGTAACTGGACAATTTGCGGTTTCCATTATCTTATTGATTGTAATGTCTTTTATTTACAGGCAAGTGAATTTCATGCTGCATGAGGATCTTGGTTTCCAACCGGATAAAGTGATAAAGATTCCTTTAAATGAGGACAATGCTTTTAGAAGAATAGATCAACTTAGATCTGAGATTAAGCGAATTTCTGGTGTACAAGAGATAACAACAGCTTCTTCTTTGCCCGGAGGACCATTGCCTGACTGGGGAATGTTTATTCAAGGCAGGGAGGATAGAATAGCTCCAAGAGCGCTGATGTGTGGTCCTAATTTTGCGAATACCCTAGACATAGAATTAAAGGAAGGTCGGTTTTTTAATTCCCAAATAGCTGGGGATAGTTTGGATAATTATATTGTAAACGAAAAATTTGTGAAAGAATACCAACTGGACAACCCCGTTGGACAAAGAATCAAATGGTCAAATGATACAACATATGGCCAGATCGTTGGTGTGATTAAAGATTTTCATTTTTTAGGTTTGGCAGATGAAATTGATCCCTTAGTAATGATGGGAGGAGACTGGAGAAGTGAAGCTGGAATTAAAATATCCACGGAAAATTTATCTGCAACAATAAAAGAATTGGAAGTGCTTTGGACTCAAATTGAACCCAATTATCCGATGCGATATTCATTCGTAGATGCAGAATTTGCTATGCAATATGAAGAGCAAGTTCGCTTTGGTCAGACGATTCTATACTCTACCTTATTGACCTTATTCATTGCCTTACTTGGTCTTTTTGGATTGACTTCTTTTAATGTTGAAAGGAGAATAAAAGAGATTGGGATACGAAAGGTTCTTGGTGCTTCAGTCACTGGGATCATCACTCTGTTGGCAAAGGATTTTATGAAACTTTTGGGCTTTGCATTTTTGATTGCCATTCCAATAGGCTATTACCTCTCTAATCATTGGTTGTCTGATTTTGCCAATCGCACAGAAATGGCTTGGTGGATATTTGCAGGAGCTGGTTTGGTGACTTTACTTGCAGGGTTTTCTACTGTTTGTGTTCAAAGTTTAAAGGCTGCGGTTTCTAATCCGATTAAGAGTTTGAAATCGGAGTAGGAAGTTTTTTACCTCGGATGCACGGATTAAATAATGGATGGATCGTGGAACAAGAGAAAATTTTTACCACGAATTCATGAATTAAAGAACGAACGATAGTGTATAAATTTAACGCAGTCGTTCGATAAAAATTCGTGAATTCGTGGTCAACCTTCTTCGCGATCGCCTGTTCCTTCTCTATGAATCCGTGGTTAACTCTTTCTTTTTTTTTTGTGGTAATCCTACCCCCTAAATCTTCACCAGTTTTTTTACAGCAATCAAATTATTCTCCCCATCCTGGAAAATTAAAAAGTAAACCCCACTATTCAATTGACTTAAATCCAACTGATTTTCATTGCTGCTATTGTTGGAATGAAAATGGACTTGTTTGTTTTTCCAAATAATTTGTCCACTTGTATTGTGAATTTTTAATTGTAAAGCCCTGCTGCCTTTGTATTGAACTGTCAGCTGTGATTCGGTAGGATTCGGATATATTTCAATTGCAGAATTATCAAAAAGATTGTTTGTAGCAATAAGAATTAAATCTTCGCCATCGCAATCTTCATCAATTCCGTTGTCTGCAATTTCAGTCCCATCTGGATTTATTGAATTATTAGAATCATCACAATCTAAATTATTTGCGACATAACCGTCTATAGGAGTGGCTTGACAAGTATCGACCATAGAATTGGGATCGCCAAAGCCATCACTATCTGTGTCTTTGAAATAAGTGAATAAATCCAAGCCATCATCAATTAAACCATTACAATCATTGTCCAGTCCATTACAGGATTCCACCGCATCCGGATTTACCAAATTAGTAGTATCATCGCAATCTAAATCATTAGTGACATAACCTTCGACTGGAGTAGCTTGACAGGTATCCACACTCGAATTTGAATCTCCAAAACCATCGCTGTCTGTATCGGCATAATAAGTAAAGAGTTCCAAGCCATCACCAATGATGCCATTGCAATTATTGTCTAGTCCATTACAGGTTTCAGTAGCATCGGGATGCACTTCGTTGTTGTTGTCATCGCAGTCTAAAGCATTTGCTACATATCCTGTTATTGGAGTAGTTTGGCAAGTGTCGATACTACTGGCTTCATTCCCGAAACCGTCATTGTCGAGATCTTGGTAGTAAGTAAACAATTCAATGCCATCATCAATTAAGCCATTGCAGTTGTTGTCTACTCCATTGCAACTTTCATTGGCTCCTGGATAGATAGAACTGTCATTGTCATCGCAATCTTCGTAAGAATAATAACCATCTTGATCCTCATCATTGAAGAAATAATATTCTGCATGGGTGAAAGCATTTATTCCAATTTCATTACCGATGGCTCTGCCAGGAAGGTCGTCTGCAGGTGGATGTATTCCTCCCCAAATTCTAGATAAGCTGCATTGATCCGAAGCATCTCTGTATTTTGCCCATTGCAAAACGATGTCTTCAGAAGGCCCATCTTCAAATACTAAAAACTCATCTGCTGGTGCTTCGAATTCCCCCATACCTCCTGGGAAATATTCATCCCCAGTGAACAGGGCCAAAACCTCAGCTGCTGCTCTGGAAAAAGTAGAATGCCCGGAGACAAAACCTGCGAAAGGCGGTGTAACAAAAGAAGGTCTTTGGTAAGGCCACCAGTTTTCTGCAACAATCCAGTCCACTCCTGCAACATCTGTTTCTGGATCCGTAATATAATCCGGACCTAGCCAAGCATATAGTTTGATCTTTCCAATGTTTTCACTATCGAATATTGCCAATGGATCACCAGCTTCAATCAATTCTATAAAGCCGGGAATAAGTTTGATTCCACCCGGATGATAAGAATCAAATCGAGGATCCGAAGATTGTCCCAATCCTGCCATGTATCTAATCGCTGAGATCGGTCGAATATAATCATACCAGCCTTTTATCCCCCAAGCAGAGATTGCACAATCATGCATAGCACCTCCCAAAATAAAATAGCCTTTAATATCCCATTCTAAATCATCAATAACTTCTCCCTGTCCTTTGTATTTTTTTATTAATAAAGGATTTTCATTTACATAATTCAAAATGGTATACCAATGCCCAGGAGGCGTTTCGGAGTCAGGACCATCCGCCCAAAATTCAGCAAGAACCCTCGCATAATCTGACCGTTTGACCATTTGAGTTTGATAAGGAGCGCCTGTTGCTGGATTGGTGTCGTAACCAATACTTGAATCACCTCCATCAATTAAATTATAAAAACTGGGATAATCTGCGAAATCTGTAGGATAGTTTTGGATATTTCCAATGGTAGCAGGGGAGATATCTATCAAGGTATTATCAGAAGGGTCTAGATGAGAAGACCATACAGATACCAAAGAAAAACCCCAAATATAATCCTCCATCGTGCTTGCATTTTCCGTGGTATCATGCAATGGTGGAGTTCCGGGGTCATGATAAACTTGATAATCGAAATTGTCTCTTTGAAAGGTACTTTTGATACTATCATCTAATGCAAAACCAGAAACAGCTCCCCATTCCGGACTTAAAAAAGGAGGTGTACTGAGTGGAATTGGATTGCCACCTTGATCGATAAATATTTCTAGAGTTAATGGTTGCCAACGATTAGGGTCTGTGAGGTTAGGATTGCCGGGTAAATCAGTAATTAAATCATCATTGCTTGGTTGATAAAACTGATTGGCATAGCCCATTAGTTCATTGGATCCATCTTGCATTCCAAAATCAATTATGCATTGACCGATATAATTGCCCAATGCTGCTGCATTCCCAGTCGAATAATCGGTATTGGTATAATTAGAATTGAGTTCATAAAAAGTCATTAATCCATTGGCAACATTTTCAATCGCTGTAGCTCCCGGCGAATTTTGAAACCGGTGAATTAATACGCGATAAATTGCATGGCTTATAGCGGTTTCTCTGGCAATCTCGAGATCTTGATTAGGTGTAAAGCCATCAAAAGGACAATTGAATCCATCTACATTTTGACCTAAAAAGTAAGGATCAGCTATGGAATCGAAAATGGCCCATGCATCATACATCGCGGCAGAAGTATGGAAAAGGTTGCGGGCATGTACCGTTGGACGAGCAAAATCATTTCTTATCCCAAATAGAACGACTTCATTCCATTGGCGGGCAATGGTTTCTTGAGCACTTGAAGAATAAAAGTTGGAAAGAAATATAATTAGAAAAAGTACTTTTTTTAGCCTCATAGAATTAAGATTGATATGCAGTAAAATCGGTTGTCTTGGTCACGACAAATATACTTATAAAAGCAACATGATGTTGCGTTTATAAATGTAGAAAATGGTGTTTTGATTCTAATCTGACAAAGAAAAGGTAGTCAAGCTATTTCGAATATATATCATAAAAACAAGAGCTGATTGCCCAAGGCATCCCACAAATAGTTTGGCTCCTGTTGAATTTGCCAAGAATTTCAGATCGGTTTTTCTTAATCGTATATATTCCTCTTGTTATATCAAGATTTCATAAATCTTGCCAATTCCTACCTGTAGTCCTGATCTAGCGCAGGTTTTGGGAATTCACTCGTTTCAAATAGAATAAAAAAATGCATGTGATCTTCACATGCATTTTTCTTTTTTATAAAATTGTAAACGAGAATCGAGATCCTTGTTTTCGTTATTTCTTATCTTCCAAAATTCTGAACCCAGTGGTTTTGCATTTGGTTAACTGTTCCAAAATTGTAGGCTGCAACATATTTCCATTCTGGTGCTAAAAGCGTTTCGCGGTGACCCGGAGGGTTCGTGCCTTCATCGATTAAAAGATCGATTAAAGATTCACGAACGTTGTCATGACCAGCTACTAAATTTTCGCTTCCAATCAACATACCACTTCTTCCTTTTGAAGTACTTAAACCCATTGAAGGACAAGCAGTTTTGGTCCGACTCCAAGGAGCTGTACCGTTGGCATCTGTATGTTGAAACTTGCCAGTTGCTCTTAGAAATTCACCATGCGTTTTGGCGACACCATAAATACATTCATTTGGTCTAAGTATAGATAGTGGTGGTGATTTTTCTAAATCTCTTATCAAACTATTGACTGCACTTTTGGAAATTTCCCAACCCCATTCTGCTTTTTGCTTAGCGACGTGTGCCTTTACGTGCTTCACATATGCTTTAGGGTTTGATCGCATTAAATTGATTTCATCAATCATAGAAGACTCTTCCATTGTCATGAATCCTCTATAATCACTTGGAGGAGCAGGGTTGCCACTTCCAGCTTTTGAACCAGTAGTTGGAG
>CALIAG010000201.1 GCA_938041325.1 uncultured Saprospiraceae bacterium
TGAAGTTGTTCAAAAATGGAGGATGAAATTAATAGTAGATGCTTGATTTTCAAGACGAAGCTCCATTTTTTTTGCGTAGCCGTAGCTACGGAAAATAAAATTAGCTGAAGTATTGGAATTCAATGGATTACTATTAAATCATTTATCTATTTTTAAACAACTTCATCATAACAAATCTTCCTAAATGAGTAATCGTCTACTTTTTCTAGCTTTAATTGCCCTGTTTTTCGCGTGTAATCCTGAAGATGAAATTCTTACAGATCCTAGTGCTATGTTGTCTTTCTCAGTAGATACCTTGCGATTTGATACTGTTTTTACGGAATTGGGTTCTGCAACTCGTTTTGTCAAAGTTTATAATAACAATGATTCGAGAATTCGCATCAACCAAATCAGGGTTAAAAGTGCTGGCAACACCAAGTTCCGTTTTAATGTAGACGGTATTCCAGGAAGTGAATTTGACGGAGTGGAGATTGCAGCCAACGATAGCATTTATATTTTTAGCGAAGTAACCATTAATCCTGATCAGGATATTTCCATAAGTCCATTTGTATTAAATGATGCTTTGGAATTTGAGACCAATGGGAATAGGCAAGAAGTGGTTTTAGAAGCCTGGGGGCAAAATGCAAATTATTTCCCAAATCGATTTTATGCAGATAGTATTTTTGCGATCGGTTGTGGCAATGATGAAATCAATTTTGATGATCCTAAACCTTACGTAATTTATGGGATTGTATTTTTTGATGAATGTACAATCAATATTCCAGCAGGGGCAAGGATTTATGTTCATGGTGGACTAGGAACGATTCGAGACGAAAATGACATGCGGCAGTTTTACAATGATGGTCGAATAATCATTGGACCCAACGCAAATGTAAACATTACTGGAACACAAGAAAATCCAGTCATCATACAAGGGGACCGTTTAGAAGAAGGTTTTGAAGATGTGGAAGGACAATGGTTTGGAATGATATTCTCAGCCGGAAGTACCGGAAATGTTATAGAACATACCACGATTAAAAATTCATTGATAGGTATTGTGGTTGATTCTTCTGCCAGTTTGGTAATCAATAATTCTCAAATTTACAATACGACTTCAAGTGCTTTGCTTGCGATTCACGCTGAAGTGTCTTCAGACAATTCTTTGTTTTATAATAATGCAGGAACATCGATCCGTTTGATTCACGGTGGAGATTATGAGTTTAATTATTCTACGATTACATCTTTTGGTGTAGATGCATCAGGTTTAGAATTGGCAAACTTAATTTGTTACGATTCTCCTTTTTGTCAAAGCTTTAACGGGTATCGCTTGAATGCCACTTTTAATAACAGCATCATATATGGATCACGTGCAGATCAAATTGTTTTGAACGAATTAAATGATGTAGGTTTCAATTACGATTTCAATAACTGTATTGTAAGAATAAAAGATCTTTTAGAAGACGATCAATATCCTAACTTCTTGGATGATTGTGACAATTGTATTTCTGCGAATCCAGGAGATGCTTTATTTGCGGAAATTGATGAAGATAATTTTCACCTGGACACTTTGTCTATTGCAGAAATGATGGCCGCGCCAATTTCTGGTTTAGAACTGGATTTGGATGGTGTAGAACGCGATACGGATAATCCGGATATCGGATGTTTCGAATACGTTTACGAATAGTTTTAGAAAGAATTTATTTTGCGCATTTCAATAATTGGTTGTGGTTGGCTGGGTTTGTCTTTAGGGAAGAACTTGGTTGAAAATAATTTTGTAGTAAAAGGCTCAACTACACGAGAAGAGAAATTGAAAGAGATTGAAGGAGCAGGAATAGAAGCCTTTCAAATTAAAGTTGAGGATAGAATTATTGGAGAGAATACCGATCATTTTTTTGACACAGACATTCTATTCTTGAATATCCCGCCTGGCAGGCGAAGAACTGATGTTGCCGAAGCTTATCCAAAAGAAATTAAATTGGTATTAGATGCAGCCCATAAATCGGGTGTCAAGAAGGTGATTCTGGCAAGTTCGACTGGCGTATATGCAAATACCGGTTCCACAGTGACCGAAGACAATGATCCACAGCCTTCTACTCAATCGGGTAAAGCTTTACAAAAAGCAGAAGAAAGTTTAAAGCAATATTCAGATATGAAATACCTCATCTTGCGTTTTGCAGGACTAGTAGGAGGAGAACGCAAAGCAGGCAAATGGTTTGCTGGAAAGAAAGGAGTGCCTAATGGTTTGGCAAGAGTAAATATGGTGCATCGGGAAGATTGTATAGCGATTGTTAAAGCCTTGATCGAAAAAGACAGATGGAATACTATTTTTAATGTAGTAGCGGATGAGCATCCTACTCGAATAGATTTTTACAAAGCACAATGTTTAAAAGATGGTTTTGATCCGCCTTCGTTCTTAAACGAAAGCGATGGTCAATTTAAAGTGGTTTCCAACCAAAAAATTAAATCATTTTTGAACTATAAACTTTCCCACCCCGATCCATGTAATTTTTAAAAAATCTTCCGTGTTCAGGTTGCGTTAGATCGAGTTTTAAGATATTATTCTCCATTCGATTCTTAAGTCACTTCCAATTCTTGTGGTTTCATTTTTACAAAAAGCAAACTTACAAATCCAATAACAAAGAAAACGGTGAGTGCTAAAACACTGTTGCGCATTCCTCCGGTCATCAGATCTATATAACCAAAAGCAAGGGTACCAAACATAATGGCGAGCTTTTCC
Organism: uncultured Saprospiraceae bacterium; assembly: GCA_938041325.1. GTDB lineage: Bacteria > Bacteroidota > Bacteroidia > Chitinophagales > Saprospiraceae > CALIAG01. The sequence continues at coordinate 2,717 of CALIAG010000201.1, forward strand.
AAAACATCAAAAAAGCTGAAAAAAGAAGTGGTATCGGTCGTATCTTTTGGAAGTAGTTTCGAATAAGTAGATCTTGACAAAGATTGTATACCGCCCATCACCAAGCCAACGGTACCTGCCAGAATATAAAATTCGATTTTTTGAGTTACAAAAAATGCAGTGATGCAGATGACAAACCAAATTACTATCATTATTAAAATGGCGAGTTTATTGCCTTTCCATTCTGAGATTCTCGAAAATAAAATGGCACCAATGATTCCAAGAAATTGAATCAACAAAATGGTAATGATCAAGTCGAGGGCTTCAAATTTTAATTCTACGGTTGCAAAAGTAGCAGCTAAGAAAATAACGGTATTGGCTCCACCAATGTAGAAGAAGAAAGAGAAAAGAAAACGTTTTATATTGGTTTCTTTTTTTACAATCTGTAAAACAGCCATAAGCTCCTGGTATCCTTTTGAAGCCATCGTCTTTGTAATCTTTCCAGGTTTATCCTTTGGTAATCTTGCAAAACTTATTTGAGCAAATCCTATCCACCATAACCCGACCAAGACAAACGAAATTCTGGTCGGCCATTCCCTACTTTCAAAACCGAAAATAGCATAACCTTCAATTAGGAATAGGATGAACAATAATAAAATGACACTTCCAATATAACCGAAAGTAAATCCTTTCGCACTCACCTTGTCCAATTGTTTCTCACTTGCAATCAAAGGCAAAAAAGAATTGTAAAAAACTTGTCCCCCAGCAAATCCTATGGTTGCAATCGCAAAACCGAAAAAGCCCAAACTTATATTGTCTGCAGTAAAGAAAATCAATAACATACAAGCAATACTTCCCATCAGCGTGAAAAATTTCATAAAACGCATGCGCTTCCCTCCATAATCTGCGATGCCGGATAATAAAGGCAAAGAAATGGCAATCACGAAATACGCCAATGTTATAGCATAAGAATTTAAGGAAGTACTGGTCACGGTGAATCCTAAAAACTCAAATTCTCCTTCTGGCAAAACACCATTAAAATAAATCGGAAAAATCGCTACGGCTATCACGAGCGCATAGGAAGAGTTGGCCCAGTCAAACATAGCCCATGCATTGATTGTACGTTTATTGTCTACTTCAATTAGAGAAGCTTGTTCTTGCTGCGACATAGGTCTATTTTTTTGATCACTTGCTTATATAGCCAAGATAATCAATTTTGGGAATTATCCTTTTGATTCGCTACATTTGAAAAACATTAGCAAAGACCTTAAATAGCGACTGCTTTTTTATCTGGAAACCTCCGATTGTTTTTTATCATTGATGTGACCAGTAGTAAAAAGAAAGGTCTTTATAAATGAAGGGGAAATCAAATGATTGTACGTTAATAAAATCAAATTAGAAATGCGTATCCTAATTTTGTCACGCGGACCACAATTGTACTCTACGCAAGCTTTGGCTTTTGCAGCAAGAAAACGCAAACATCATGTGCGGGTTATCGATCATTTGAATTGTAATCTGGTTATTGAAAAAGGCAATCCAGTTGTTTATAATGGCATGGAGAAATTAGCAAAAGTTGATGCCATTATTCCTCGCATAGGAGCTTCGGTTACCTTTCATGGTACTTCAATAATAAGGCAGTTTGAAATGATGGGCGTGTACAGTACTTGTACAGCAGAAGCGATGTTGAAGTCAAGAGATAAATTGCGTTGTTCTCAATTATTATCTGCGGCAGAAATCGGAGTTCCGAAGACTGCTTTTATGAATTTTTCTGGTTCTCATGATTTTGGTCAGTTATTAGAACAGGTTGGTGGCTTGCCAGTAATCATCAAACTTTTACAAGGCACTCATGGATTAGGTGTTATGAAAGCAGATGGCCGCAACGATGCAGAAGCTATTATTGAAGCGTTCAGCAGATTGAAAGCTCCAGTAGTTCTTCAAGAGTTTATTGCAGAATCGGGCGGAGCAGATGTCAGAGCATTTGTAGTGAATGGTAAAATAGTAGCTGCAATGAAACGCAGAGCAAGGCCGGGAGAGTTTCGATCCAACCTACACCGTGGCGCTACAGCAATCCACATCAAATTAACCAGCGCAGAAGAAGAGACGGCTATAAAAGCTGCTGAAACAATGGGCCTTGATATAGCCGGAGTTGATATGCTTCAATCTAAACGCGGACCATTGGTCCTAGAAGTCAATCCATCTCCGGGGTTAGAAGGTATTTCACAGACGACAGGAATTGATGTTGGGGATAAGATTATTGAATTTGTAGAATCGAAAGTAGAAGAACTTTCTAGCTAAATTTGCGTTTATAATATTCGATTAAAAACAGTGAGGTATATATGGCAAAGGATTTAATTTTAAACGGGAAAAAGATTGGTGTAGGGACAAAGGAAGAAATTCGTTTGAATGTAGCGAGGTTGCCTTCAGGGACGGTCATTACCGTGCGGGTGTTTGTATTCAGAAGTGAAAATCCTGGGCCAGTCGTATTGGCGATGGGCGGAGTGCATGGCGATGAAATCAATGGCGTTGAAATAGTCCGTAGAGCAATAGATAAAGGGTTTTTTGAAAACTTGAATCGAGGAACAGTCATCGCAATTCCATTGCTAAATATTTATGGTTTTATAAATTTCTCCCGAGATGCGAGTGAAGGAAAAGATGTGAACCGAAGTTTTCCAGGAAGCTTGTCTGGCTCTCTTGCTTCACGTGTAGCGGCAACCCTTACGAAAAAGATTTTGCCTTTGGTGGATTGTGGAATGGATTTCCATACAGGCGGTTCTGCCCGATATAATTATCCTCAGATTCGTTATACTGCAGGCAACGAAAAAGCAGAAGAATTGGCCAATGCATTTGGAGCACCTTACCTTATTCAAAAACCCAATATTTCGAAATCGCTGCGAAAGATTGCAAATGCTCAAGGCAAGCCAATTGTTATTTTTGAAGGTGGAGAGTCTTTGCGGTTCGATGGATTTTCAATAGACCATGGTCTATCAGGAATTAAAAGAGTATTGAAGCATTTTGGAATGATAGAGGAAGCACCTCAAATCTTGAAAAAGCCGATTGTATTTGACAAAACGTCTTGGCTACGTGCGGATAAGTCTGGCCTTTTCAGATGGTCGCAACAATCTGGTGCCAAGGTAAGCATTGGCGAACCATTAGGGATATTAAATGATCCTTACGGAGAATGGGAAATTAAAATATTATCAACAAAAGAAGGCTATATTATTGGCCACAATAATGCTCCTGTTGTAAGTCAAGGCGATGCGCTGTTCCATATTGGTCACGAGCTGGTCTAGTCAACTATTTTAGTTGTTGCAAGGAATTGTAAAATGAAAAGTAGTGCCTTCTCCCATTTCGGATTCAACCCAAATTTCTCCTTCCATTCGATCCACTATTTTTTTACAAATAGATAAACCAATTCCTGTACCCTGATAAGTTTCGTTGTTGTGCAGTCGCTTGAACATTTCGAAAACTTTATTGTGGTATTCCGACTCAATACCAATTCCATTGTCTTTTATAGAAAATAAATGTACCGCCTCTTTCTTGTGATAATCAATACTGACGGTTGGGTTTTTAGACTGATTGTACTTTATGCCATTTCCAATGAGGTTTTGAAAAAGCTGAATGATGTGAACCGAATTTCCTTGAATCACAGGAAGAGGTTGTGCATAGATCGCAGCTTGTTTGCGAACCATAGATTCCTGTAAATTTTGAGAGACTAAAACCAAAGACTCATTCAAATCAACAGATTCTTTTGGGGTTTCTGTACCGCTTTCTATTTTTGAAAATTCCAAAACATCCTGGATAAGATAATGCATTTGCTTCGCATTGCTTTTAGCATATTGGAAGTATTCGTGAATAGTTTCGTCGCTGTATTTTTTCAACCTTCTTTCAATCAGAGAAAGAAAGCTAATGATATTTCGCAATGGCGTTTTTAAATCGTGAGAAGCAATGTAGGCAAACCGTTCCAGCTCATTATTCGATTCCTCCAATTTGTGATTGGCGTTATTTAAATCATTGTTTTGTTCCTGAATTTGTAGAGTACGTTCTTTTACTTCACTTTCCAATTGTTCGCTGTATTCATTTTTGCGTTGGATGGTCAAGTAGCCAAGGAAAATCAAAACAGACAACAGTGAAATACAGATCATAGAAGCATAATTCACAATCCTATGTTTTTGTATAGTGGCTTTGTTCTCCCTTTCTGTAGCTTTAAGAACCATGTTTTCTTGTTCCTTTTTTACAGTTTCATATTGAATATGGGAATTAATAAGCTGCCTGTTTTTTTCCTTCTTGAAATATCTTTGATTGGTTTCAATTAATTTTTTTAGATAAATATTCTCTGAGGAATGGTCTCCTTTTAATTGGTAGTAATCACTCAGCGAAGTATAAATATTTTTTAATTGGGTCAAATCGTTCGACTTATTCGAAATGCGAAGTGCAGTAACGAAATATTCCATTGCTTGATGGTAATCTGCACATTCGTGAGCGGTAATTTTTCCAAGTTCATTTGCTCCATGGAAAATCAAGTGAGAATTATTAAGCTTCAAGCCAAGGCGATAAGCATCCTCAAAGTATAAGCCTGCGTCAGAATTACGCCCTAAGTTTGAGTAAGCATTTCCAATTTCTAAATTGATATTTCCT
>CALIAG010000202.1 GCA_938041325.1 uncultured Saprospiraceae bacterium
CGGAAACTTGAATTGTCAATGACGCCATCAATTCCTTTGATATTTCCAATCATATCATTGTTTAAAATACCGACAATATCCCAACCTGCTTTTTTTGCATCTGCTGCTAAGAATTTTCCACCAAACAATCATTGCTCTTCACCAGATAATCCTACGAAAATAATACTCATCGGAAAATCGTATTTACTCAACACCCGTGCTGCTTCCATAACGCCTGCCATACCTGATGCATTGTCATTTGCTCCCGGAGAGTCTGAAGTTCCGTCTATAGGATCGGAAACTCGTGAATCGATGTCTCCTGACATAATGATGTAACGGTTAGGGTAGGTGCTGCCTCTTTTTATAGCCATGACGTTGACGATCCAAGTATCTGTAGGAATCCTCCGATTGCCTTCGGCAGTAGCAAGTCCTTTGTGGTAAGAAACTTCCAGACAGTTGTTGCAGTCCTTAGAAATATTATCGAATTCGGATTTGATCCAACGACGTGCTGCTCCAATGCCTCGCGTGTTTGAGACCGTATCTGAAAGGGTATGTCTTGTCCCGAAACCCACCAATTTTTCAATGTCTGTTTGGATTCGTTCAGCGGATACTGCTTCGATAATGTCATATATCCGTGCATCTGCAGCAGGCGGGGAAGATTGAGATATGCCTAAGTCAATGAAAGTGAAAAGGAACAAGGTTAGGAGTAGAAATTTTTGCATTGTTTTTTAATGGACAAAATACAAAAGTTTATTAGTTAAGGTGTAATGTCAATGTCTGTGAAAATACAAAAGCCTTTCTGCATCATCTGCAGGAAGGCTTTCGGTTAAAGGCATTTAATGTTTGCTTATTGTAGGATCACTTTTTCTGTGTACGATTTTCCATCTTGAATGATGTTGATCAAAACAGTTCCTTTTGGTAAGCTGCTTAGATCAAGGCTTCTGTTTAAGAATCCCGTAGATTTTTCAGAAAAGGTTTTAAGCAATTTTCCATTGACATCCATTACTTGCAATTCAATGTCTCCTTCAGCAGAATTGAAAGATATGTTTACATTTCCTTTGCTTGGGTTTGGTGAAATATTCAAATCTGTCAATTTTAAGGTATTGTTGATTTCTTTTTTATCAGAAACTGCTTTTGGTTCGAGTTGGAATTTTACCGGTAATATGAAAGATGTATTTACTAATTTTCCATCTTTTTTACCTGGCACCCAGTTCGGCATTTCACTTACAACGCGCAGTACTTCCGCATGTAAACCACTGTCTGGTCCTTTGAGAATTTTGACATCCTTAATCTTCCCTTCTTGGTCTATTACAAAATCAGAAATTACGGTACCTTGAACTTCGGCATCTCTAGCGACTTGCGGATATTTTATGTTTGTGTAAATATGCATAAGCAGTTTTTGAGTTGCACATTTTTTAAGTTCTTCCCCTTCGAGTCCATCTTCTTCGCAACCTTTGAACCTTGGCATTTCATCTACTTCACTGTATATCGTTTCATCCTTTGCAGGAGGATCTCCTTCCAATTGGAATTTTACTGGTAGAACATACTCCACGTTTACGGCTTGGCCATCTTGTTGACCTGCTTCCCATTGAGGCATATTTCTAACTATTTCAATAACAGCTTTATCGCAACCATCTCCTAGGCCTCTCATGATTTCAGGTCTTGAGACATAACCTTCTTTCGTTACAATAAATTTAACAACAACAATACCTTGAGTACCCTTTGTGCGTGCTTCGGCAGGATACTTAATGTTGGTGTAAACGTGCATCAATAATTTATTCTGTGAACAAACCGTTTTTTCTTCTCCTTTTACATCTGCACATCCTTGAAAAGCAGGCATTTGATCTACAGTCTTGTAAACGGAATCTTTTAAAATTAATGCTGACTCGCTATTTTCAAAAATTGGAAAAGTGTTTAAATCGTGTTTCGTAGAAAAAGAAAAAAACAAGAGAGCCAATACAGGAAATGCGAAAAGGTATTTTGTAAGATATGTATTATTTGATTTGCTTTTAGTCATCATAGCAATTCGATTTTTTAGTTGTGAATGAATAAAGTTATTGGCGAGTGCAAATTGAAAACCATTGGAAGATTGTTTGATTAAAATCTTTCCGTACAATGATGTTGGACTTGTTTGAAGCACTTCATCATCAGCGAGGTATTCGTGCACGTTGCGCAATGACCGATTGTAAAAATAAATAAGTGGGCTGCACCAAAAAACGATTTGAAGAATTTGGAGAAATAGTACATCATAACTATGTCCTTGTTCGATATGGACCATTTCATGTTTCATGATCTTATCTTTCTCGACATCATCCAATGCTAGTTTATCACTCCAGAATAAAAATTTGAAAAAAGAAAAAGGCAAATGTGGCTCTTTCGTTTTAATAAGTAGGTGATCTACTTTTTGAACTTTTTCAGAGTACTTAAAGATCGACCCTATTTTAAAAAGACCAATAACAAAACGTAACGCACAAAGGAAAAAACCGATCCAGTAGATAGAATTTAATATCATTGCATAGTCAATAGTATTGGTAATTGGAGTTACTACTATTTCTTCTAAGTTATTTTCAAAATTTTGGACTCCTATCACGATTGGGTCGATACTCATCTTTAAGGTATCGTTAGGACCGATCGTTGGGAATAGCGCTGAATAATCCAAGATGGGTATCAACAAGCCAAGGCAAATTGTAAGCAATAAATACCATCTATTTATTTTGAAAAAAGTTTCTTGTCGGAA
>CALIAG010000203.1 GCA_938041325.1 uncultured Saprospiraceae bacterium
TAATCAATTCTTGTTCCGAAATCGGATTTGATTTATGGAATTTTTTAAACAAAACAGCAACACCAATGGGAAAACTTTGCGCCCAAAAAGTTTGGGTAGAATTAGCAATAATAAATTCAACACTTCCACCTCCAATATCCATTATCATTCCTGGATAGTTGTACATATCAACGGCCATTGCCACACCTTTGCGAATTAACCTTGCTTCTTCATTTCCATCGATTAGAGCGATTTGAATACCGGTTTCTGCTTTTACCCTTGCGACAAATTCAGGACCGTTTGAAGCGGTTCTTAAAGCGGCTGTCCCAAAAGTTTTTAGTTCTTTGAGATCGAAGTCAGAAATTATTTTGTTGAATTTTTTTAAAGCATCTAAGCCTCTTTGAAATGGCAGAGCGCCAATTTTTTCAATCCCGTTTTCTGCAAGTTTGACAAAAATACGTTCTCTGTAGATTTCCGAGAACGAGCCATTCCTTTTCTTTTCTACAACGAGTAAGTGGAAAGTGTTGGTTCCCAAGTCAATAACCCCGTACTTGGCCATTCTTAGCTATTGCGTTGATATAGATTTGAATAAGTTTTCTAGATATTCAATTCCTTGTGGTGTGATTAAATTGGAGTACTTAGGTTTTCCATCTTCGTAAAAAACGAAATACTTACAGTTATCTGTAAAAAACATTTCTGATTCAGCTACAATATCTCCTTTGATCTGATAAGTAATTCTTGCTATTCCAGACTTACCACAACTTGGGTGAACGGAAGCAGGTTGCTGAGAAACTTGCACAAAAGTATTTTGAATAGAAGGCTTTTCACTAAGACTCATTGAAATAGGTAAATCGTAATAAACATAATCAATGAAATCACAATTATCATAAAGATATTTCAAGTCCTCAAATGGAATACTTGGATATAAGACCTGTGCTGGTGTAGCGGCAACGGCTGGAGCAGGTGTTGCGACTTGTGCCTCTTCAGGAGTTTTTGGTTCTGCATTAGAGCATGCAAAAAAGAGTGTGATGAATAAAAAGTAAAGGAGGTTTTTCATGTACTTAAAATTTTTCTGGTGTGAAAATACAGAAAAAATTCTGCACCTAAGCAACCACTTCTTTCTCGCATAATATTTTTAATCCTATTTATTCTTCGTGTTATTTAAGACCAATAAATACCATGTTCGTTTTGTTGTTTTTATAAACGAAGTAAAAAATCAAAACATATAGACTGTATGAAAATTGAGATAATAGGATCTCAATGATTTTGCGTTTATAGTATTTGTCTTGTATAATAAATTTATGAATCGATTGTATCGAATTGTAAAGCCTAGGTTTTTATTTGCGTAATAAGTGGCTCCTGCCAACCAACTAACATCATTTTCATTGATCAAACCATCCAACAAAATCAGATCTTCAGAAAGTTTGTAACCAATCAGTCGACCATAACTCAATCCAGCTGAAAAATTTATACGGTAGTAATATTCATCATCGCTCAACCAATCTGCAAGGTTAAATACAACAGGAATACTGATATAATTTAATCTGACATTGGTCAGAATACTAGAATTGCCTCCACCTATTGAACCCTGACTGCCTCTTTGACTCAAGAGCATTTCGATACTTATTTCAGATTTTTCACCTAAAACAGTTACTGCTCTTAATCCCGTTTCAAATCCAAGTTTGTTATAACCTACAGCATCATCTCCATCAATCTGCGCTGCATTTATTCCAAATACAGCTCCTGCTTTAAATCTCTGTGCTTCTCCGTCAAAGCTTAATAACATTAAACTTATTATAAAAAAGCTAACTTGTATTATTCTCATATTTAATATTTATCTTATTTGGAGGGACAGTTTGTTGTAATATTGAATTTAATAGGGATTAAGTATTTATATTTAAAACAGGTGCTTATCTTTAATATTGCACAAATATACGTGCCGCAAAGGTAAAAATTACGATATTTGTCGTCCTTATTATAATTGAAATTTTACAATAGGAAAACCTATTTGGAAAATCTGAGAATTGATACTATGATAAAATATACCAAACATACACTGAAAAAGATTGAAGAACTATTTTCCGAATTAGAATACAGTATTATTTATGGAAAAGGGAATTTTAGTTCTGGGTTTTGTTTAGTTGAAAGTCAAAAGAAAGCAGTTATTAACCGCTTTTTTGAAACAGAGGCTAGAATAAATAGTTTGCTGGAGATTTTAACACGATTGAAAATCGAAGAAGATCAATTGAGTGAAAAATCAGACGCCTTTTACCAGTCTTTAATGAAGCAACAATTAGCAGCAGAAGAGGCTGAAAATCAAGAAAAAGAGGAAGCGACAAAAGAAGACGTCAACGATATTGAAAAACAAGAAACGGAGGGTACTGAAAAACAAGAAGTAGAGGATGTTGAAAAACAAGAAGTCTGATGATTATAAATTAATTCTCCTAGGCACCGGGACCTCACAAGGCGTTCCGGTAATTGGGTGTAAATGTGAAGTGTGTTCTTCCCCAAACCCAAAAGATAAGCGCCTTCGGACTTCCGCTATATTCCAATCTTCAGATATTTCCATTTGCATAGATGCTGGCCCTGATTTTAGACAGCAAATGCTTCGCGAAGGTATCCAAAAAATAGATGCCGTTCTTTTAACTCATGAACACAATGATCACATCATAGGATTGGATGATGTAAGACCCTTTAATTTTTCCTCTGGATCAAATATGCCTGTATTTGGTATGAAAAGGGTTATCGAAAATGTTAAGAACCGTTTTGAATACATTTTCGCAGAAAATCCTTATCCGGGTGCCCCACGCATCGAACTCAATAATATTAATGACTCATCTTCTTTTTTTATAAGTACACAAAAGGTTATACCAATCGAAGTGATGCATGGAACAATGCCAATTCTCGGTTTTCGCTTTGGAGAAATTACTTATTTGACGGATGTTAAAACGATGAGCACTACAGAGATAGATAAAATTCGACATTGTAAATACCTTGTAGTAAATGCCCTGCACCATTCAAAACACCATTCACATTTGAATCTGGAAGAAGCTTTGGACTTAATAAAGGAAATAAGACCTGGTAAAGCATATCTTACGCATATAAGCCACAAAATGGGCTTGCATAAAGAGATCAACGCTGCATTACCCCAAAATGTAGAATTGGCCTATGATGGGCTGTGTATAAACAATGAAGATTAATTGAAACAAAGCCCCTACTTAGGAGTTAAACAAATTCCCCTTAATTGTGTACAAAAAAGTAGGTCAATAATATATCTTTGAATATATAAGGACAGTAAGAAATAGGCTCCTTATAAATATTAAAAAATGACTATTTCTTCAAAATGCAGTCTTAATAGAGATTGATCCTAATTAAGGGCGTTTATTGCGCTATAAATGAAGATTTTTTGGTTTTGTTGATTTGATCCTTTCAATTTGTTTTATAGATGTCAAAACAAGCGAAGAAAGAAGCAATTAAAATATAAATTTGTAGTTATATATATAGTCTAAAAGCACAACCAAAAGTATATTTACCCCCTCACCAGGGATTCGTTAATTATCCGTATTGATAACTTGAGTAAATGAAGAGACTTTTTACCTTTCTTCTTCTTGTGGGATTTATGACTTCGCTAAGCGCGCAGCAGGCTTCTCAATACAGTCTCTACATGCTTAATAAATACGGGTTTAACCCTGCATATGCGGGGTTGGAAAATTCACTTGTCGCAACTGGTGTTTTTCGAAAGCAATGGGTTGAATTAGAAGGATCACCCAATCAGCAGACCGTTAACGTACATATGCCTTTGTATATAGCTGGAGGGGGAATTGGCATAAATCTTGAAAATGAGAGTTTAGGTGTAGAAAACAACACCTTTGCCTCTTTATCCTACAATTATTTCATTCCGATTGGAAAATCAGGAATTCTTTCTGCTGGAGCTAGCGGAGGAATATTTCAAAAATCTCTAGATGGTTCAAAAATAAGAACACCAGATGGGATTTATGATCCAAATGATCCTGGTTTATTTGACCATATGGATGAATTATTGCCATTATCAGAAATCAAAGCATCAGTACCAACTTTTAATGTTGGGATATATTTTCAAAATGAAGATTTGGAAATAGGAATATCATCTAGCAACATAAACGAAGGAATTCTTAGTTTACAAGGAAACAAAGTGGTTGATATTCAGTTGAAAAGGAATTATTTTTTTATTTTCGCATACAATTTGGAGATCGGAAAAAGTTTAAGTATCCAACCTTCCGTTTTATTAAAGTCAGATAACGTACAGACTGAGCTACATTTTTCAGCTATTGGTACGTATGATGACAATTTTTTCGGAGGTTTTTCGTTTAGAGGATACAATTCTAATACTATAGACGCTGCAGTGTTTCTTGCCGGATTCAAAATTAGTGAGAGAGTTAAAATGGCATATTCCTACGATTTAACTTTATCGGATTTGAAAAGAGTGAACAATGGTTCGCATGAAATTTTACTGAAATATGATTTGGGAAGATCCTTAGGAAAGGGTATTCCACCTAAAATAATACATAATCCTAGGTTCTTATAAAAATTGGCCGTGATTTTGCATACAGTATTTGAGAGAGATTTATTTTTATTGTTATAAATACTATTTCTCAAAAATATAACGTTTTGATCACGTCTTTCGCAAATTATTAATATTGCGGCTTGTACATAACCGACAGAATATATTTTTGAATTAACTTTTAAACAGGCTATATTTACGTTTGCTTTTAAACAAGCTAATCTATAACTGAAGGAAAACTCGGGTGTTAAAATGAAAAAAATATTAAATCCTTTATCAATCCTTTTCGCAATTTTGGTGCTTGCATCTTGTGGAACTAAGCAAAATGGTCAATTGATTGGAGTCTTAGAAAGACCATCCTGGAAAGGAATCAATCCTTACGGAATGGTTTATGTGCCTTCTGGTACATTACACATCGGTCCAAGTGATCAAGATATCACGAATACCTTTGTACAAAGATCCAAAAGTATTTCCATCTCTGGTTTCTATATGGACGATACTGAAATAACAAATAACGAATACCGTCAGTTCGTTTATTACATAAAAGATTCTATAGCTCACGCTAGTTTGGATCATTTTTATGAAGATGATTATGGCAATGAGTACATCGATTGGGAATATGAAATCGATTGGACGGATGAAACATTAGAAGACATGTTTTACCAAGGAGAAGACAAATTCGCCGGTAAAAAAGAACTCGATGTTTCTAAAATGGAGTACGAATACGAATGGTACGACTGGGCAAAAGCTGCTCATGACAAAGTATCCAATCGTACTGCACATATCAAAAGAAAAAATGTTTTGATTTATCCAGATACATTGGTTTGGATCAGAGACTTCGCGTACTCTTATAATGAACCAATGACAAGAAACTATTTCTGGCACCCAGCATTTGATGATTATCCTGTTGTAGGGGTAGATTGGGAAATGTCTAACGCTTTTTGTTACTGGAGAACCAAACTTTGGAATAGTTACCAATCAGAAACTGGTGTTAACTCTGAAGATTTCAGATTACCAACAGAACACGAGTGGGAATACGCAGCTAGAGGTGGACACGATTTAGCTCCATACCCATGGGGTGGATACTATTTAAGAAACTCTAAAGGTTGCTTATTAGCTAACTTCAAACCTGGTCGTGGTAATTACCCTGAAGATGGTGGATTGTATACTGTGAAAGCAGACGCATACTTCCCTAACGATTATGGATTGTACAATATGTCAGGTAATGTTTCAGAATGGACTTCAACTTCCTTTCATGAAAATGCTTACTCATTCTTACATGATTTGAATCCAGATTTGAAATTTGATGCAACTGAAGAAGATTCAGAAGCTCAAAAGCGTAAAGTAATTAGAGGTGGATCATGGAAAGATATTGGATTCTTCCTTCAAACAGGAACGAGACACTGGGAATTCCAAGATACAACTAAATCATATGTTGGTTTCCGTTGTGCATTGACTTTCCTTGGACGATCAATCAACGATTTCTAAGAAATAAAGAAATTAAAATGGTGTGATTCAACGAGAATCACACCATTTTAAAAAACAAATCAAAGACCTATTGAAGAGACTCCTACCTAAAGAATTCTACACGTTTTTAACTATTAGCATATTTCTGATTGAACATTTGTAACTTTTGCAGTTTTTGCCGTTATAATAAATGTTATGGCATTGATATGCAGTTTATATATTAACGTAATAACCCTTTTGTAGAAAGTATTTCACTAACCTTTAAAAGAAGTAAAAAATGAGTTTTGTTAAAACTAAGTGGTTTAAATATCTTAAAAACCTAATAATCGGTTTCGGTGCAGCAGTTGTATTGATGGGAGCACTTTTCAAAATCGAAAGTTGGGAATATGCCAGCGAAATGTTGATCGTTGGATTGAGTATGGAAGCATTTATCTTTTTATTCTTAGGAATAATTGGACCAGAGAAAGATTATTATTGGGAAAAACTTTACCCAGGTTTAGATGATTATAATGCTAAAATTTCTCCATTAGCAGCAGCTGAAGTAGGACCTAACACACCAGGTTTGAACGGCGAAATTGTTGAACAACAATTAGGAGGAATGTTGACAGAATTACAATCCATGTCTACAAGTCTAGGATCTTTAAAAGCTTTGCAAGAAGTTGACTTTTCAGGTACTGGAGATCAATTGAAATCTATGAGTAACTTTTATACTCGTATGAATGAAGCAATGGCTAATCTTAATGACTCTTTAGAAGATACAAGAGTTTATAAAGATCAACTTTCTGCTTTGAACCAAAACTTAGGTTCATTGAACAATGTATATGGAAACGTATTGTCTGCAATGTCAAACATTAAGCCTAAAGGCTAATACTGATCAATCAATTTCTAAACCTTTCTACCTCTCCTCCATCCAATAAGGATAAAGATTGGTAGCCGTAAAAATTCTAAAAAATGTCAATACCAAAGGAACCGCGGCAGTTGATGATCAACTTGATGTATCTGGTACTCACGGCTTTATTAGCCCTGAATGTATCTGCCGAAGTCATGAATGCCTTTTTCGACATAGATAAGTCTCTAGTTAAATCTAATAAATTGACTTCAGCTGGTGTCGAAAGCACAAAACAAGGTATCCAAGGCGTACTTGATAAGAAACCTAAAATTAAGACTCAAATTAATACAGGAATCGATGCAGTACGAACAGATGTGGATGCTATTGTAAAATATATTGAAGATGTAAAAGACCAATTAATTGATCAATCTGGTAACAAAGATGGTTCAAATAATGAAGGTGATTACGATAAATTCGGAAAGCCTAAAGGCAAGAAGAATAAGGATGTAACCACTAAAATGTTGGTACTAGATGGTATGGGAGATAACATTGAAGCTCAAGTCAATGATATTTCTGAAAAACTTCTAGCACATTACACTGCTGTAATCACTGATAAAGATATAATTGGTGAAGCAAAATTAAAAGAAGATGAGGTTCAGCAAAAAATTGATGATATCAAAAATGGTATCACTTTAAAAACTGATAACTCATGGAAAGAAAAGTCTAAAGATAAAACCAGCTGGGCTGATTACAAATTTCGCCAAATGCCAGTTGCTGCTGTACTTCCTGTTTTAACAAAAATTCAGGCTGATGCACGTAACTCAGAGGCTACAATTGTAAATAAATTAGCTGAGTTAGTTGGTGGACGTGAAATTAAATTGAACAAATTCTTCCCAGTAATGAATGCCAAGAAAGGTTATGTCATTAAAGGAGAGAAGTTCGAAGCTGAAGTAGCAATTGGTGCTTACTCTAGTGATTTCGCGGGATCTTCTACTATCACAGTGAATGGTCAAAAAATTAACTTAAACGCTGAAGGTAAAGGTACATATACTGCAACTGCAAACAGTTACGGTAAACAAACTCTTAACCTTAAAGCAGTAGTTAAAAATCCAATTACAGGTGAAATAATGGATGGAACATCCTCTTTCTCTTATGAAGTTGGTGAAAGATCTGCTACGGTATCTGCTGATAAAATGAATGTATTCTACATTGGTGTTAAAAACCCAATATCTGTTGCTGTTGCTGGTGCTTCTTCTAATGAAGTGAAAGTTTCTGCTACAGGTGCTACTGCTTCCGGTAGCAATGGAAAATATGTTATCACAGCTACAAGACCAGGTGAAGCGAGCATTAATGTTACTGCACCAGGTATCAAAAAATCATTCCCTTTCAGAATCAAACGTATTCCTGATCCAGTTCCTACATTAGGTGGTGGTCCAAGTAAAAACGGTGGTGCTATGGGTAATGGTGAGTTCAAAGCTCAATTAGGATTAGCAGCAGTATTGGTTGGATTTGATTTTGATGCAAAATGTAAGATCCAAGGATACGAAGTAACTAAAGTTGCTAAAAGACAAGATCCAGTTACATCAAACAATGCTGGAGCTCGTTATAATGATAAATCAAAAAGATTAGTTACATCTGCTAAGCCAGGTGACACTTACTATTTTGATAATGTAAAGGCAAAATGCCCTGGTGATCCAGCTGGACGTAAATTGCCTTCAATTGTGTTCAAGATTAAATAATTATCTTAGAGACATCATTTAAATAATAAAGTCCTCTTTTTAGGAGTTTATTTGTTGAGAAATACTAAACATACAAATATCAGTGTCATGAAGATTGTTTTGAAATTTTTTGTTCTGTTAGTAATGGGATTGTTTGTAACCCCTTCAGTCTATTGTCAACCTCCGCAGGGAGCAACAACCGAAACGGGTGTACCTGGTGCAGAAGTACCCGATGTAGACAAGCCTTTAGATGATATTGTTGAAAAGCGTATCATTGATGACAGACGTGTTTTGCCTTATCAGCATTTGCGTGAAGCAGATGTAATGTGGGAGAAAAGAATTTGGAGGGTAATTGATATCCGTGAAAAAATGAATCTTCCTTTTGCATATCCTGAAAAACCATTTTTCTCCATCCTTATGGATGCAGCAATTAATGGTGATATCACGGTGTACTCTACGGAAGATGACAAGTTTTCTGCTAAATTGGAACCAGACGAAGTAGCTTCAATGGGCGCCAACGTGGATACAGTTATTACTTTTGATCCAGAAACCTACGAGGAGCAAATCCAAATCGTAAGAAACGATCTGAACCCGGAAGATGTTAAAAGATTCCGTATTAAAGAAGTATGGTTCTTCGATGAGCAAACTTCGACAATGCAAGTAAGAATCTTAGGTATCGCTCCACTGATTGATGTCAAAGATGATAATGGAAATTTCAGATACGAAAAACCAATGTTCTGGATTTATTACCCAGATACTCGTGAGACTTTGGCTCGCCACAAGGTATTTATGCCAGGTAACGATGCCAGCCCAATAACATGGGAAGATCTTATGGAAATGCGGTTTTTCTCAAGTTATATCTATAAATCTTCAAACGTACATGATCGACGACTACAGGAATACCTGACAGGTGTAGATCTTCTACTAGAAGCAGAAAAGATTAAACAAGAGATTTTCCACTTCGAACATGATCTATGGTCATATTAGGATAGTGAAATCATAATAAAAAGGGTCTGTCGATATTCGACAGACCCTTTTTTATTGATTGAGTTTAAAAACTATTTACATTCCCCAAATAATAAAGAAGAGTTTATTGCATGAATTCCCACGCGGACTTATAAGCGTCCTCTTTTTCACAATAGTCCAAAAATTTCGAATAAAAATTATCCTGACCAATTGTTGCACTATCTCCAATCACGACCAATTTTTTTTGAGCTCTGGTCAAAGCTACATTCATTCTTCTATAGTCTTTTAAAAAACCTATTTCACCTTTTTCATTTGATCTTACTAAAGAGATATAAACAACTTCCTTCTCTTGCCCTTGAAAGCCATCAATCGTATCTGCACTAATTTTTAATTCAGCTAACCGTTCATCTGATTTTATTTCTCTGCGAATAAACAGCGCTTGTTCCCGATAAGGAGATATAATGGCAATGCTAGGCGTCTCGGCTTCCCCCATTTGGTCAAGCAGCTGGTACAAATGCTCCCTTAAAATATTGTATTCATCCGGGTTGTAGCGACTCTTAAATTTTGCATTTACTTTTTCATCAAAACCACAACCTGCAGTATCAATAAACTCTAAGGGATGAGTAGTCTCCGGTGTTAGTTGATGGTTGGAAACCTCCTCTGCCGCTATAAGCTTATCGTCGTAAAACATACTATTAGAAAATCCCATGATCACCTTATTCATTCGGTATTGCGTATTCAATAAGTTAACCTCAGGATGATAGTCCAGTGCTTTTTCAATCAGCGTTTTATTAAATCCTAATTTTGCTGCCTTGTTTGATTTAACGGTAGGAGGCAACTGAAAAGGATCTCCTACTAAGACAACTTTGCTGGCTTTGCAAATAGGAATCCATGTAGCAGGCTCTAGAGCCTGAGCGGCTTCATCGATAAGAACTGTCCGGAAATTACTGTTTCTCAAAACCTTTTGAGTAGAGCCTACAAATGTACAGGCAACTACCTGCGCAGCGGAAAGAATTTGATCGATCAAACGGTCTTCCAGTGTGTTGGCCCATGATGCAAGCTCCCTTGCTTCTGCATACAATACGTTGCGCTCTTGTTTTTCTTCCCAACCAAAACTGCGTTTGAACCGTTTTGCTTTTCGTCGGCATTCGGCAGCTTGTATTTTAACTTTTTTAATCGTTTTGCTTTCAGGATGATTGGCTAATCTTTGATCTAAAGTATGTTGAATAATATTTTCATCTACCCGCGAAATATTTCCGATTCTTACTACATTAAGGCCGACTGCTGCGGATCGTTCTGTAATGAGATCTGCAGCAGTATTACTTGGTGTACAAACCAAAACTTGATTTTCGGTTTTACATAATAACTTGATGGTTTGTATGAGCGTAGTTGTTTTGCCTGTACCAGGTGGTCCATGAATTATTGCAAAATCCTGTGACGATAAAATATTTTGAACAGCTTTGTTTTGAGAATCATTTAACGATGGAAGGGTAGGTGTGGAGGTTGGAATAGAATATATTTTCTGATGTCCTAAAATTACATCGCGCAATTCTGCTAAGCGATTTCCACTAGCCTCCATTACATCCTTTAAGGCCTTTTCCATTTCAACATAAGTCCGATCGTCGAACATTAAATCAACTCCGATCAAACCTCCGCTCAACCAATCAGGAAGGTCCTTAGAGTTTAATATAATTTTCATTTTATTTTTATCAACAAAATGAATAACTCCTCCTAGTTCCGGTCTGTTAACTTTTGGTTGCTGAGTAAATAATTGCGCAATTTTACCAGGGCGAAATAAGTGAGGCTCTTTGTTGTCTTTCGATCTTGCGACTTCTACAAAAGCTCGTTCACCATAGGTATATCCCGTTTTTAAAACTTCTAGCGGGTACCAACTGTATCCTTTTTCTTTCCTTTCTTTTAGTGGCAGACTTTGAATGATTTCCTTAAACTGTACATAATCTTCTTGCTTCTCCATGAGAAGCAATTTTAGTAACTCGTCGAAATAAGCTTTTGTTTTAGACATTTAAGGATGAATTGTAGATGAACTTAAACCAATCATTTTTACTAAAAGTTCAATTAAAACAAGTCTTTGGATAATCCGATGACAAAGTGCGATAGAATCATTCAAGCGCACAAATTAACTAAATAGCAAAGCCACAGGTAAAATAATCGAACATTTAATGCAGAATACCTTGATTTCAAGAGATCTTGGAGATACTGACTATTGAAAAGGTAACCATGGCCCCCAATAAATCGTTATTTGATATTGAAGTTGTTTAAGAATGAAGCACAATAGCTGCATCTAAGTCATTGATCTCGTGGATCTTCAGCTTTTTTTATTCCCGTAGCTAAGGCTACGAAAAGAAAAAAGAGCTTCGTCCACAAAATCAAGCACTTAGCTTCGTTTTTTGTGAAGATTCTTGAACAACTTCATTAATACAAAACCTTATATTAGCTGCTAGTTAAGATTACAAACATGCTTAAGAAATTTCCTTCCTACCAACAATATGATCAAATGGACTGCGGGCCTACCTGTATTCGTATGATCGCTAGTTACTATGGGAAGGAGTATTCTTTGCAAGCGCTTCGAGAAAAGAGTCATATTGATCGTGAAGGTGTTTCTATAAAAGGTATAGCTGATGCTGCGGAAAGTATAGGATTCAGGACTTTGGCGGTAAAGTTACCTTACGGTTCAAGTAATAAAGAGGAAGACTCGCTAATGGATATGCCTTTGCCCTGCATCGTACACTGGCAACAAAATCATTTTGTAGTGGCGTACAAGATGAACAAGAAAGAGATTTGGCTTTCAGATCCTAAAAGTGGAAGAAGAAAAATATCTAAAGAAGAGTTTGAACGGAATTGGCTAAGTGATAATAATTCTGGTGTCGCGTTGTTGTTGGAAACGAGCCCAGATTTTTATGCACAGGATGGAGAAAAATTGGACAAAGTTGGTTTGGGATTTTTGTTCAAATACATCAAAGGTTACAAACGCTTATTGATCCAACTTTTTTTAGGACTTCTTTTGGGAAGTTTATTTCAACTTATTTTTCCTTTCCTCACCCAAGCGATTGTTGATGTTGGTATTGAAAATCAAAACATCAGTTTTATCTATCTTATTCTGGCTGCGCAATTAATGCTTTTCTTTAGTCAGATATCGGTGAATATTATTCAAAGTTGGATCGTGCTGCATATTGGTACGCGGGTAAATGTTAGTCTTATTTCTGATTTCCTTATTAAGTTAATGAGGTTACCAATTGGGTTTTTTGATACAAAAATGATTGGTGATTTATTGCAAAGAATTAATGACCACAAAAGGATCGAAATCTTTTTAACGAACTCGACCTTGATGGCAATTTTTTCATTTTTTAACTTGATCGTTTTCGGAATTGTTTTATTGATTTACAACAAGCTCATCTTTTTTATTTTCCTGATCGCAAGTATATTGTATCTGCTGTGGATTAGTCTTTGGTTGAAAAAAAGGAAAGCGATTGATTATCAAAATTTCGAACAACTTTCTGACAACAGAAGCACGCTAATAGAGCTGATTCAAGGGATGCAGGAAATCAAGTTGCAAAATTCTGAAAAGAAAAGAAGATGGCAATGGGCAACGATACAAGCAAAACTATTTAGAGTAAGCATCAAGTCTTTGGCGATTACACAATACCAAGATATTGGTGCTGGATTTATTACACAGTTGAAAGATATATTGATTTCTTTTATTGCTGCAAAAGCGGTGATAGAAGGGCAGATGACTTTGGGAATGATGCTAGCGGTTCAATATATCATTGGACAACTGAATGCACCTTTGCAACAAATGATTGCTTTTATCAGGAATGGCCAGGATGCGAAAATTAGTATGGAGCGTCTGGGAGAGTTTCACAATATGGAAGATGAGACAGATGACCAATCTAGTTCAGTGGATATATTACCGGAGCAAGGTGATATGATTTTTGAAGAGGTGAGTTTTAAGTACAACGCCTTGTCTGAATTGGTTTTAAAAAATATCAACTTATCCATTCCTAAAGGAAAGATTACTGCAATAGTAGGAACGAGTGGAAGTGGAAAAACAACCTTGGTTAAATTGCTTTTGGGTTTTTATAAACCAACTTCCGGAAGAGTGAAGATCGGTGGAACTTATTTAGAAAATATTGATAAACAATTGTGGCGATCTAACTGCGGCGCGGTGATGCAAGAAGGATTTATATTCTCCGATACCATCGCAAGAAATATTGCAGAATGTGATGAAATCGTGGATCGAACCAAACTGCTAAATGCAGTAAAAACAGCCAATATTCAATCTTTTATTGAGAATCTTCCCTTAGGTTATAACACAATGATTGGACCTCGAGGGAATGGAATTAGCCAAGGGCAAAAACAAAGAATATTGATTGCAAGAGCGGTTTATAAAAACCCAGAATACTTGTTTTTTGATGAAGCTACAAACGCCTTGGATGCAAAAAATGAAAAGGTGATTATGGAAAATATGGATGCTTTTTTTCAAGATAGAACTGTGATGGTCGTAGCGCATCGATTGAGTACGGTGAAGAATGCAGATAAGATTGTAGTGATCGATGGTGGACGAATTGTAGAGGAAGGGGATCATGCAAGCCTGGTAGAGAAACGGGGCGCTTATTTTAATTTAGTTCAGAACCAATTGGAGTTGGGGAGTTAGGAGGGCGGTTTTCGGTAGTTCGTGAATCTTTCGGTTTTCGGTAGTTCGTGAATCTTTTGGTTTTCGGTAGTTCGTGAATCTTTTGGTTTTCGGTAGTTTTTGTTTCTTTCGGTTTTCGGTAGTTCGTGAATCTTTTGGTTTTCGGTAGTTTTTGTTTCTTTCGGTTTTGGTAGTTCGTGATTCTTTTGGTTTTCGGTAGTTCTTGTTTCTTTTGGTTTTCGGTAGTTTTTGTTTCTTTCGGTTTTCGGTAGTTCGTGAATCTTTTGGTTTTCGAATAACGTGATTCTTTTGGTGGACGGTTTTCGGCAGTTTGTGATTCATTTGGTTTTCGAATAGCGCATATTTTCCGGTCTTTCGATTTGAATCCAGTACAATCCTTCCTACTTATTTAGCCAATTTTTAAAATCACGAGAATTCGCAGAGCTAACGATGATTTCGCGTTTGTGAGTCGGTTTTAATTCAACTTTAAATCTGCTTTTGGATACACTTATAATTTTATCTATTGAGCCAAAATGGGTAATGAAACTTCTGTTTAATCTAAAGAATTCGCTTGGGTCCAGGATATTTTCCAAATCACTTAGCTTATAATCAATTATGTATTTACTGCCGTCTTTTTTAATGAGCGAAACATAACGGTCCTCTCCTTCGAAATACGCGATCTGATCCGCAACAACACTCATGATTTTATCGCCGCGATTTACAATAAATCTTTTTTGATATTCTTTCGGAGGATTTTTTAATTCTTCCACCAATTCTTTGATGTTGTAACCGGATTTTAAAAGCTGATTGTCTTTGAATTTTTCAATACTTTTTTGAAGTTCGTTTTTATCAATAGGTTTCAATAAATAGTCAACGCTATTTACTTTGAATGCGCGAAGAGCGTACTGATCATACGCAGTAGTAAAAATGATTGGCGTTTTAACTTCAACATGTTCAAAGATTTTGAAACTAATATCATCTGCTAAATGAATGTCTAGAAAAATTAAATCCGTTTGATTCTCACTAAGCCATTTGACTACGTTTTTAACGGTATCCAACTTAGCTTGAATTTCTATGTCAGGTTCAATGCTTTTTAAAAGACTCTCTAAGTTGTCTCTGGCATGTTTTTCATCTTCGACTATAATCGTTTTCATAATTTAGTTTTCATTTTAAATCAAAGGTAAGGTAGCAACGTATTTATCATGCGATTCTGTAAACGTCAATTCGTCATCAGTGATCATGCTATATCTCGCTTTCAAATTATTAAGACCAATTTGAGTTGATTCTGGTTTTGTTCCTCTTAGCTGTAAATTATTTTCCACAATTAAATTATCCTCTTGGGAGAATATCTTTATTATCAAGGGATTGTCAATAGAAACGACATTGTGTTTTATTGCGTTTTCAATCAACAACTGCAAGGTAAAAGGAGGAACGGATTTATTTTTTTGAGTATCAGAAATTTCAATATTAATAACTAGCGCATCATCAAATCTCATTCGTTGCAAATAAGTGTAGGATTCTGCAAAATCCAATTCTTCTTCCAGCGTAATGAGTAATTGCTCTCGGAGTTCTAACAAATTTCTATACAGCTTAGAAAATTCGTGGGTAAACTTAATGGCTTTGTCTTTGTCCACCTGAATGAGCGACGCAAGAATATTTATACTGTTGAATAAAAAATGTGGATTAATCTGGTTTTTAAGAATTTCATATTGGGAAAGAATATTTTCCTTTTCCATTTGAGTTGTTCTCAATAACAAAGCATCTTTTTCTTCTTTGAGCAATCGGTTTTGCTTTTTTAAAGAATGTGCTTCCAATGCATTACTCATGATGACTTTGAGTTCATCAACGTTCCAAGGTTTAGTGATGTAATGATAAACTTGCCCTTTATTGATCGCGTCCACGATCGCGAGCATATCGCTATATCCTGTTAAAACCATACGGATGATATCGGGGTATTGAGTGCGCACTTTTTCAAGCAAATCAACACCAGTAATTTCTGGCATTCTTTGGTCTGTAATAACCAAATCAATGGAATTGTTTTCTAAGATTTCCATTGCTTCTTGCCCGCTATTGGCACAAAGGATTGTGAAATCTCTTCTGAAAACAGCTTTGAATGCGGTTAGATTGTCTTTTTCATCGTCAACATATAATATTACATTCTCCTTATTGTCCATTTATTCTTGTTAGTTTTCAGTTGCTTGAATCGGTAATTTAATTAGAAATTCTGTTCCTTGTTGCTGTTGAGAACTTACCTCTATTGTACCACTGTGTTGTTTGACAATTCCGTAAGAAATGGAAAGACCAAGCCCAGTACCATCGCCAACATCTTTGGTGGTGAAAAAAGGTTCAAATATCCTATTGCGTGTTTGTTCATCCATTCCTCTACCGTTGTCTTTTATTTTAATAAAGATAGAGCCATTCTGTCGAGAGGTATTGATATTAATTTCGCCTTTACCGTCAACAGCTTCAATAGCGTTGTTTATAACATTCAAAAAGACTTGATTCAATTTACTGATTTGACATTCGATGGAAGGGATGTCTCCAAAGTTTTTATTGATTTTTATATCTTTCCCAATCTTACTTTTGAGAATAATTAGCGTTGATTCCAAGCCTTCATGAATATTTGCCTCAAGGAATTTTTCAGATCTATTTCTAGAGAAAGTATGGAGACTACTCACAATGGTTTGTGTCCGAGAAGCGCCTCTTTCAATGCCATTTATTAATTCTAGCATCTCTTCCTTTAGGAAATTAGTCTCTAATTGTTTGTTCAATTGTTCGATTTCATCAATCATCTTTGATTTGTCTGGGCTATCTTTTAGTTCAGCTACCTTATCAAGCAATTCTCCCAATTCATCAAAATCCATTTTTAAAGCCTGCACATTCGAGGCCACGAAATTTATTGGATTATTAATTTCATGTGCAACTCCGGCAGTTAGCTGTCCAAGCGAAGCCATTTTTTCGGATTGGACCAATTGCTGTTGGGCGGCTTTTAGTCCATTGAATGCTTCTTCCAGTTTTTTGTTTTGGGATTGAATTTGTTCTGTCCTTTCTTTAACGGCTAACTCGAGAACTTCTTTGCTTTTTTGCAAGCCTCTAACTCTTAGGTAGTACAGCAAATAAGCAATGCCTAAGACAAGAAAAATACTTAAGAATCTAAAAATATTAGTTTGCCAAAAAGCTGGTTTTACATAGACATCAACAGACGTAGGTTCATCGCTCCATTCCCCAATATTATTAGATGCCTTTACTTGGAATTCATAATCTCCAGGTGGGATATTGGTATAAAATGCGGCATCTTGATTTCCAACATAATTCCAATCAGAATCAAAGTTAACCAACCGATAAGCAAATTGATTTTTATGACTTTGAGTATAATTCATTGCCGAAAACTTGAAAGCAAACATCTTCACATTCCTTGTTAGGTTTACCTTTTCTGCAATATTAATATGTCGACTAAGATTAGGACCAGGAATATCTGTAACAGGAGAATTGTAAATACTGAATTCGGTTAACACCACTCTAGGTATACGTTTGTTTTCTAAAATTTCAGAGGGGTTGAATATGTTTAGACCATTTATACCTCCAAAAAAAAGTTCTCCTTTTTCGTTTTTAAAAACAGCTCCATTGTTAAACTCATTGCTTTGAAGACCATCTTTATAAGTGTAGTTTGAGAAGAGTTCTGTGTCTTGATTGAAACGTGATAAACCTTGGTTTGTGCTTACCCATATATTATTTTTATTGTCTTCAACAATAGAGTAAATGACTTGATTAGGGAGGCCGTCTTTTTCTGAAAATTTATCAATATTCACAATTCCAACCACGTCGTTATACGAATTGTATTTTATTCTGTTCAATCCGTTTGAGGTCCCTACCCATAAATTACCTATTTGATCTTCAGAAATGCACCGAACAACTTCATTACTTAATGATTTAGAATCTGTTGCGTCCGCATCTATTTTACTAAAAGTTTTAGATTTATAATCATACAAGTTGAGACCGGCATCTGTGCCTACCCAAAGATTTCCTCTTTTATCCTGATAGATACTTCGAATGCTATTTCCTGAAATACTTTCTTGGGTTTGAATATTTTCCTCTTTAAGAAATCGGGTGAATGTTCCTGTAGTTCTATCGAATAAATTTAGACCAGCATTTGTGCCGACCCAAAAATTGTCTAGATTATCAATTAGTAAAACGCGAACTGAATTTGTGGAAATCGAAGTTGAACTTTCGGGGTCATATTCATAGGATGTAAAAACAGGAGCTTTATTTTTTTTAATAACCATTTTGTTTAAACCCTTGGAAGTGCCTAGCCAATATACGTTTTCAGATTCTTGCAGAATGCACCAAGTACGATTGTGCGAAATAGATTTTTTGTTGTTAGGGTCATTAAAAAATTGATTGAATTTACCAGTAGCCCGATCAAAAGAGTTGAGGCCATTAGATGTTCCAATCCAGACGATTCCTTGATGATCCTCATAAACTCCCCAAACGGTATTGTTAGAAAGTGTATTACTTATACCCGTTTGATTAAAAATATGTTCAAAATGTAGAAAGTTAGGATCAAGCCTACTAATTCCTTTTTCGGATGTTCCTATCCAGATGATTCCTGTTTTGTCTTTAAATATTTCGATGACAAAATTACTTGCAATGCTATAAGGGTTTAAGGGGTTACTTTTTAAAATTTCAAATTCAGGTTGACCCTCATTGAATTGAGCGAGGTTTAAAAAATTTAGACCATTATCCGTTGCAATCAAAAGGTTGCCATTGTCGTCTTCGTTTAAAGCCCAAACAACATTGTTTGAAATACTTTTAGGGTTTCCTGGATCATGGAGATAAGTTTTGAAGGTGTTGGTTTTATCATCGTACAGTTTCAGCCCGTTGCGATCGGTTGCCACCCAAATATGTCCTACTTTATCCTCATATATGGACCAGGTTGTTTTCGCAAGTCCAGCCTTTCCTAATTTACCATATGGAACAATGGTAAAAGATTCCGTTTTTTTATCGAAGATATGAATATCGCCATCTCCAAACCCTACCCATATGCGTTGCTTGGTATCTTCGAAAATGTAATTAATTTCAAGGTCTTGAATGGTATCAGAAACGGGAGAATCTATGGATTTAAAAATCCCTGTTTGTGGATTGAATGTAGCAAGTCCTTTGGTCTGTGTACCTACCCAAATGATGTCTTCACTGTCAATGTAAATATGATTTACATTATTGTCAGGGAGCGAGTTTGGGTTATTTGGTTCATTATAGTATCGGGTAAATCGATCTGTGTTTCTGTCCAATCTGTTGATGCCATTTGAAGTAGCGACCCAAATGGAGCCATCTTTTGCCTCATCGATTCCTTTGATAAAGTTATTGCTAAGACTGGTGCTGTCACCGTCCATATTGTAATAAACGCTGAAGGATTTTCCATCAAACCTGTTTAGACCATTATGTGTACTAAACCACATAAAGCCCAATCGGTCTTGTTCAATTATTCTGACAGTAGACTGGGATAAACCTTGGTCTACGGATAGGTTTTCAAATCGAATTTTACTGAAATCCGTTTGAGAAAAACCCAAATTGAAAAGAACGGCAATAAGAGCAATTGTAAAGAATTGCTTCATCATAAGATGATGAATTTTGTTGATTATTTAATTGAAGATGGGGTTATTTTCTGCTTAGATAGAAAGATACAAAATATTAAAAATGGAGCTTTTAACATCACTCTACATTCACTGCAATGTTTTAATAGTCAATCCCACTTCATTCCCGTTTCACTCCAATATTTTCCCATTTCACTTAATTGATGGACTTCTTGTTCAAAGCAAACTTTTAAAGAAAATGTACCTCCTCGAAAAGAATGACTTGCATTTTTAAATTTTACACTAAATTCCGTTTTCAATACATTCTTATCCCAATTCACTTTTTGAAATTTGACAAAGCCTGATATCAACTGTACTTTTGTCTTCGCATTCAAAAAATGTATCCACACCCACACGAGTTTCCTTTTCAGGAAATTGAGATCACATCCATCGATAGCACTATACTGTCAAGCTATCAGAAAAAAAATATAAATATTTGATTTTCGCGTTAAATCGCGTAAAAGAAATAAGTAATTGGACAAGACAATAATTTGATTTGTTCACTTACGATTATTCAGGTGGCTGAATAAAGAATTATCTGTGTTTGATCATAAGTGTGATGTCGCTCGGCGAGTCAGTTAATAAATCTCTCTCTCATTAACCATGATGGAACAATTATTTTAAGCCGGGCGGCTTTTTTATTTTTCAATTGGATAGCACAATTCAGAAAACAACATAATACGAGAAAGCATAAAAGGTAACCGACTTACGGTTGCCTTTTCTAATGAATGGATTAATATTTTTGATAAATATTTTTCAAAACCTTTTCCATTTCGTGTTTCATTTTTTTACTGTAACCTGAAAAATTATTGTGCATAAAACTGAAAATCAAAACTTTACCACTCGATGCTTTTATGTATCCACTCAAGCAGTGAACGTTGCTCAAAGTTCCTGTCTTAGCAAAGACGTAGGGTTCTTCATTTCCTGCGTACCAATTTTTAATCGTACCAGATTGGCCGCCAGCAGGAAAGGTTTCAAAAATAAATTCAGGAGGAGCCAATTGATAAATTTTATTAAGAATGGTAGTCATTGAACGAGGAGTAAATAAATTATATCTAGACAAACCTGAACCGTCATGCCACATCAATTCATCTTGTAAATCAGAAAATAGATTCACTTTAGCATGGTCAATGATCCGATCGGTATCCAAGGTGTCATACAGTACGGAAGAGCAAACTAGCAACAATTGTTCAGCAATAAGATTATCACTGTCCTGCATTAGTTTTTTATATAAAAGTTCGGAAGGTAAACTGTAGATCGTTTGAGCGTTCTCAATTTTGATGTTTTGATGAGGATAGATTTCAATTTGTTTTCCAGTTTCTTCACTAAGTAAATTGACAAAAAGTAAGTCGGAGTATTTGAATGGAAGGTCGTTTTCAAATTTTTGATTGTTGGCTTCTACTGGATTGTATTCAAATATATTTTGAAATCTCTGACGAATAATTTTTGCATTTGTCCCTTTTAGTTTGTTGTTTGGACGCAATACATTCGTAAAAAGTAGAGGATTAATGAGGTATTCTAAATCTTCTTCTTTTTTATCAAATTGGACAATATTCCCATAAATTGGTACTGCAGATTTTTCAGGTTGATAATAGTGATAATAATCGTCCCATGCCCATCCAGATCCAAAATGCTCTGTTTGGAAATTATGGGCAGAAAAATAAACCTTATTGTTTCTACTTCTTAAAAAGTCCAAGACCTCTCTGTTCAACGGGAGGTAATTGTGTAACAATGAAGGATCACCAGTTCCCCAAAAAATAGTACTGTCTCCTTTTTGCATATACCGCAATGCAGGCATAGAGTCGCCCAGTATATTCATTGAAGTATAAAGGGTTAGAATTTTGGTATTCGAAGCAGGAGTGAAGTATTTATCCGAATTACTTGCGTAAATTGTCTGACTGGTCTCAGGGTCAAGCAAATGAAATCCTGTAAAGCTATTTTTAAAAACAGGATTGTCGTCAATTTGCTTTTTAAAACTTGCTTGAGTTGGAGTTAGTTTTCCATTTTTTAATGTGGAACAAGAAGAGATCAAACCAATTAGCGCAAGACATGCGATTACATTTCTGGTGAATTCAAGAGTAGTTTTCATACGGTAGAAGCAATTTTGTATTTTTCTAGTCTTACAATGTACCAAAAACCACTGGAGCAACAAAACATCGTTTTACCAAACTTTAAATCTACTGAGATCAGCTGGGAACTTTTTTTCTCTTTTTAATTCGTATTCATATAACTTTTTTCCAAAATTTTCAAAGAATGGTAAGCCCGTTTCATAATACTCATAGACATCGTCATTATAGGTTTTATTTTTATTAACATGAATAACTGCTGCAACGAAAAATTCCACCTTATTCTCAAAATCTACGATATAAGACACGTCAGTCAAATAGCCATAAGACCAACCCACTTTGTTAAATATTCTTACCGCGTCTGGCATGTGATCTGTTTCTCCTCCGTAAATGAAAAACTTGACATCTGAATCTTTTGAATCATACTTCGGGTAATCACATTCTCTTGGACGTGCAGACATCCATTTATAAAGAAATTGATAATCGTCTTCAGAAAGTTCAAACTTATGCCCAGTAGCTTCAGGGAAAAGAACACTCTGTAAAATGTCATGCATATCTTGCAAACTGAAGTAGTTTTTATTTTCAAAGCTAAAAGGTTCTTTAATTATTTTTCCTTCTGGACCTTCTTTGTCTTTATAAGCCACT
Organism: uncultured Saprospiraceae bacterium; assembly: GCA_938041325.1. GTDB lineage: Bacteria > Bacteroidota > Bacteroidia > Chitinophagales > Saprospiraceae > CALIAG01. The sequence continues at coordinate 22,492 of CALIAG010000203.1, forward strand.
CCTTTGATTTGTGTTTTTAATTTTTTGTCAAAATTAAATGTGCTAAAAACTTCTCCTTGGTGATACAATAATTGATCTTCCTTAAAGAAAGAAACGGGGTTTGTGTATCTATTCGTTTGCTTGTCAAAAGCAGCTCCTGGACCACCAAGTCTTGAAATTATGCGGGTATCTTCAAAGCCCTTTTGGCGCAGACTTTCATTAAAATCTTTTTGACCAATAAATTCATACAAACGATTATAAGCATCATTGTCACTTGCCACAAAAATCTTTTTTGCATAGTGTGCTACGCTTGCAAAATTATTAGCTGAAGTCGAGTCGTGTTCGACAGCCGTTTGAGGTTCACTTCCAATTCCCGTTTTCATGATACTGTGCTTGTCGAGCCCAACAATGTTCAATTTATTTATTTTTTCCATAGCTAAAAAAGCAGCAGGCATTTTTACAGTACTAGCAGGATAAAAATAAGTATCTGTTTTTTGTCCAAAATTCCATGTCTTAAAACTTGGAGCATTGTTTTCGTCTCTATTTATTTGAGTATAAATAATTTGGACTTCATGCTCGTTTCCCATTTTTATAATGTCTTTAAAAAGGCTTGGATTCGAGAAAAGGATTTCAGCAACAGGATTGTCCATCTTAGGTTGAGCATTTATTACTAAAAATAAACCCATTGAGGCAAGTAGTAAAATGAATTTTTTCATTGAGACACAAATTGATGTATTAGTTGAACGATTTTTTGAAGGTCATCGCTGGTGTGAGCAGCATTTATTACGACTCTCGTAATGTTTTTATCTTTCGGTCCAGGATAAGGAAAAGAAGAAATAATGACTTTATTCTGGAAAAGGAATTCTGTTAATTGGTCATTTTCAGTATAAAAAACAGGATAGGCTTTTTGATTTCTAAAAAGGCCAGTTCCATCAGTTTCTCTTTTAAAATATTCAATGTTGTTGCGGACAATATTTAGTTGCTCCTGATATAAATTCTGGCTTTTTAAAAATGCTTGTAAATAAGCAGGAGGAATAGGTGAGGCTCCTCCAAAATTTGGACTGGCTTTGATTTTATTGACAAAATTTATGTCACCTAATACCACACCCCCTGGAATACCTAAAGCCTTGCCCAAAGAAGCAATGACCACAAGTTTGTTTGCGGTCAACGATTTTATTTTAGCATAAATACCTTCACCGTTTTTGCCGCATATACCTATGCCGTGCGAATCGTCAAATAGTAAAGTGATTTTTTCATCTACAGGGAGTTTTGAGACCCATGATAAGTCAATAGTCTTAGCATAAAGCGGATCAACAGAATTGCTAGATATTATAATGTTAGTGACCTCTTCTTTATGAAGAGATTGAAGCAATTGTTTTAGCCCTTCTTCTGTAGCTAGATCCAATCTGATGGCTTCGTCATTGTGAATGGCTCTGTGTACCTTCTTGTTTTGTATGTAAATACTGTTTCTCGAAAACTGCTTTAGTACAAGTGATCCTGCAAGAGAACCTGAAGTGCATGTGATAGCAGATGGGCTGCCCGTTGTTTTTGCGATTAAGGCTTCTGCTTTTCCATATACAGGGAACTGAATATTAGACAATCGACTCCCACCATAGTTTCCACCGTATTGTAATATTGCTTCGCGTAGACATTCTAAAAATTGTGAATTAGTAGAGATGGCGAGATAGGAGGTTCCACTAAAATGGAGGAATTCTTCATTGTTAATATGCAGAGTCCTTCCAGGTAATTTGCTTGTTGTTAGTTTTTCTTTTCCCAATATTAAAATATTTGAGAGTTAGTTATTGTGCAGTGATGAGTTGTGCTCCTGTTCCAAATGCAGTAGGAAGTTCAATGCCTTCTTTAGTTACTTTGACACCTGTTGCAATATCTTCTTTTAAAAATAATGCACCATCCATATCAACATAGTCCAAGAGCGGTAACAATTGTCCGATAGCACTTAGTCCTATTGTAGATTCTGTCATGCAGCCAATCATTATTTTCAAATCTAGCGAACGAGCCTCTTCAATCATTCTTTTAGCTGGCGTAAGACCACCGCATTTCATCAGTTTGATATTTATACCATGAAATCGATTTACGCACTTTTTAATATCATCAAATTTTTTACAACTTTCATCTGCAATCAAAGGAAGGGCTGATTTTTTAAAGACTTTTTCCATAGCATCCCAGTCATCTGCAGGAAGAGGTTGTTCAATAAACTCTACGCCCAATTCTTTCAGTATAAAAGAATTTTCAATGGTTTGTTCAGCCGTCCATGCACAATTGATATCTACCCGAAATTTGGCAGTAGTTTCTTTTCTTAAGATTCGCAGTGTTTCTAAATCTTTTGGACCACCTAACTTTATTTTATAAACTGGCCAAGGAGTTTCTTGCATTCTCTTTATTAAAATCTCAGGCGCTTCTATACCGAGGGTATAACTGCTAATAGGCAATGGTTCATTAGGCAAGCCCCAAAGGTCTATCAAACTCTTACCTTTGAGTTTGCCAAATAAATCATTAGCTGCCTCATCCAATGCACACATTGCAAAAGGCACATCCTTCAAAAAGACTTGAACTTCTTGCCATAAAATTTTAGGATCGATTAGTTTATGATTTTCGATTAAAGAACGAATTGATTCAATAGATTTTTCTAAAGTGTCAATTTCGGTATTTGGATAGTAAGGATTAACCGTTGCTTCGCCAAATCCTGAATGTCCATCTTGTCTTAATTCTACAACAATGTTTTTTTGTGAATCAAAAGAACGCCTAGAAATAGCAAAAACATGTTTTAAAGGAAGGTCAAATTTATGAATGAGAAGATCCATTTTTTGAGATTTAAAGAACAGCTTGTTCGAGTAAAGTCAAGGTTCTTGTTTGAGTATCTAGTGTTGCTTCAACACCAAGAGGAATTGTTGTCATATTGTCTATGTGGCCAATTGAAAAGCCATAAAGAATAGGAATTGAAAGATGACTAAGCCTATCAGTTATTGTCTCACGCAGTGTCCAGGAATCTTCATCATCTCTTTCACATCCAAGGAAAATTCCTAATACAATTGCAGCAGCTTTATTCAAATCATAACATTGTAATAGTTGAGTGAGCATTCGATCAACACGGTAAGGAGCTTCTCCTATATCTTCCAGAAAAATGATTTTATTTTTTATGGTCATTTCCCACGGTGTTCCAATCATTGACATTACAAGAGATAAATTTCCTCCAGTAAGTTGACCAGTTGCTCTTCCAGGACGAATCACATACGGCTGAAATACACTTCTTTCATTGTTCTCGTTTATAGGACTATTCTCAATGATAAAATTTTTAGTAGGATTCATGAGGACAGACTGAACTTGATGAACGGTGTAATCTTCATAATCTGATGCAGCGACGGGTCCATGAAAACAAACCAAACCCGTTTCTTGATTGATTGCAATGAGCAAAGCTGTTATATCGCTGTAACCAATAATTACTTTAGGATTCTTTTTTATCAAATCGAAATCTATTTTTGGTAAAAGGCGCCCAGATCCATAACCTCCTCTGATACACCAAATCCCATCCACTTCTGGGTCTGAAAACATATTGTGTAAATCTTCCAATCTTTGAGAATCCGTTCCTGCAAGATAACCTTGCGATTCCTTCACACTTTTGCCAAGCTTTAATTTAAAGCCCAAGTTTTCCAGATTATTTACAGATTTGTCAAATTTTTTAGCGGTAATCGGGCTACTTGGTGCAATCAGACCAAGAGTTTGGCCTTTCTTTAATTTGAGTGCTTTCCTGCTTTTTTTCATGGATAAATCTAAAAAATGATTTGAAATCGTTTCCTTAAGAGGATTTAAAGCCAATATCCCTAGGCTGGAGCGTTCAATGAATTTCCGTCTTTTCATTAAAGTTTAAATATTTGTTCTCAAGTTATCAAATCCTTAAACAAACTAGGGAAGATTATAGGAATTCTGATTGATTAACCTAGTAATTAGGAATCAGATTGAAGGAACTTGCTAGTCAAATTGTGATTATTTTTCGGTGAGCCTTACAGTTGGATTCCCCTTAAAAACAAGCGCAAAAGCTTAGGACACCTACTTTTTATCTCCTTTTATACAATTAATAGTGATTTTTTGTTAAAAAAGGATTTCGTGACGTAAAAAAATATTAACTTTAGAGGAGATATTGAATCTATTTCGTTATTAAATTCATTGTCAGACTTATACAATCTTAATACATGCAGATTTAAAATAATTCTGTAAACTAAAATCTAGCCTCAAGATTGTTATTCTATTCCCAAAAATAGACACTTACTTTAATTAGAAATTTACATAAATTTTCAATTGTCAATATATTTAAGATATTGATTATCAGAAAATACTACCGATTCTTACAATAGCATTCAGAAAACTACACCCCTAGATCGAAAGGCATTTAGGGTTTTTGAGTGATTTTGTTTTAGGAAGTAATTAGATTTTAAGCAACGTTTTATTTTCTCTTGCGTTATTAGACTGAAATAACTATTGATGTGACAATTTGTTTTATTTTAATTAAGTCATATTTTTATTTATAAAATCCTGTTTTTAAGCTGTTTACATATATTTTGATGAACGGCATTCAAGGGCAGGACTAAAAACAGTGAAAAAATAAACTTGCTTTTATGTAAAAAAATAGCGTATTATTGCATTAAAGAGTCACCCTTCGACAATTGTGACGTCATAATGTCACCGGTTAATTAAAAATCTCTATCCGCTGTTTATATTTTTGAATTAACTAGATCTAAACTAAACTTTTCCTTCTTTTTTCCTGAAACAACTCAACATATGTTTGAGTACTACTAACGTATGGTACTTTTAACCAATACGGAGTTAGAAAATTTATCATAAAAGATTTCTTTTAATGAAATCTGATAAAACTACTACTATGAATATTTCGAATCTTACAAAACTGATGAAGGCAATAACCTTTATTTTTCTGTTTGTTTCTTTTTCCAATTTGAATGCGCAAGATATTCACTTTGCACAATATTGGAATACTCCGCTACACGTAAGCCCTGCTCTGACAGGTTCTTTCGATGGCGACACTAGATTTCACGGAAGTTTAAGAGATCAGTGGTACCTGGATCAAATAGTCCCTTGGAGAACTGCTCTTGCAGCAGTTGACACCAAGTTTTATGGTAAAAAGAAATCCACAAGCTTTTTTGCTGCTGGAGCTCTTTTAAACTATGACAAAGCAGGTGATTCAAAAATGGGAACACTGCAACTTTCCTTAAATGGTTCTTACACCCGTCAAATGGCAAGGAATCATTTTCTTACTATTGGTGTCCAACTTTCAGGAAACCAAAGATCTTTCAAAACGGATGATCTTACCTTTGATAATCAATACAAAGGAGATATTCTCGACCCAACATCAGCTTCTGGTGAAAACTTCATCAACAAATCGAAGTTATATGGTGATTTCTCAGTTGCAGGTAACTATCATTTTCGAAAGAAAAGATCTAGAACAAATCTTAATGTTGGTGTAGGACTTTTTCACATCAACACTCCTAATAAAAGTTTTTGGGATGAGCAAGGTGTGAATTTGGAGCGAAAATTCAATTGGTATGGAATGGGAGCTATTCAGTTGGCTGACAAAGTTGATTTGCTGGCTCATGTTTTGGGGCAATACCAAGGCACTCATACTGAACATGTTTTAGGATTGGCAGGAAAGCTACACTTAGATGAAAGAAAGACAAGAGAAAAAGCAGTTTGGCTGGGTTTGATGTATCGATTCAATGACGGATTCTTTGCAGGTGAGTCTTTAATTCCTAACATAGGATTAAATAACAGAGCTTGGCAATTCGGACTAAGCTATGATATTACAATATCTGATGGAACATTATTAAGCGGTGGATTTGGTGGACCAGAGTTCTCCGTTATATATATAATTAAGAAAGCAATAGTTGAAGATTTTTGTCCAACGTGCCCTGTGTATTTATAATAAAGTCACCCTCTACCTAGGTCAAAGCATAAACCATGAAAAAAATATTAACTATAACCTTAAGCCTTGTTTTATTTGTTGGATTAGTCAACGCGCAATCTCTTAAATCGTGGGAGACTGAAGCACAAAATGCCTATACATCAAAAAACTATGCTAAAGCACTTGCAACTTACCAAGTTATACTGGACGATGCCGAAAGGGAAAGTCCTGAAAACTTCTTTAAAGCTGCACAATCTGCAAGACTATTCCGTGTTTATCCATTAGCTGAAAAATATTATCAGAGATTAGCATACGGAGAGCAAGCTGATGATTTTCCATTAGCTACTTATTGGCTAGCAGATGTCAAAAAGCGTATGGGGAAATATGATGAAGCAAAAACCGAATATGAGTCTTTCATTTCGAAGTATTCTACTGCTCAACCTGACTACGTTTCAAAAGCACAAAAAGAAATAGCTGATTGTGTTTGGGCAAAAGAAGTAATGATGACTCCGGATGATCGTCCTATTATTCAATTAGATCAAGGAATCAATACGACCTTTTCAGAATTTAGCCCTGTTGAACATGATGGCGTATTATATTACTCTTCTTTTTATCAAAAAGCAGTTGATCCAGATGAAGTAGTTACTGAAAATATTTTGCCAGTTTCAAGAATATTCAACTCTACAGATAATATGCCTGGAAAGTTGATTGAAGGAAAAGTCAATGAAGCAGATAAACATACTGCACATTTCACTTTTGCTGAAGAAGGTCAGCGTGTTTATTATACCTCTTGCTCTAACTTTAATAGTGCAGAAGTTGTTTGTAAAATAATGACACGAGCCAAAAAGGACAATGGCAAATGGACATCTGCAGAAGAATTACCAGATTATATCAATCTTGAAGGGTACACAACTACACATCCTAATATTGGTGTAGATGAAGATAGTGGACGCGAGTTGCTTTTCTTTTCAAGTAACCGCCCTGAAGGTAAAGGTGGAAAAGATCTTTGGTGTTCTATTAGAGGCGATGATGGAAAATGGTCAAATCCAATAAACCTACCTGAATTTAATACTGAACAAGACGATATTACTCCATTCTTTCATACCGCATCTCAGCAGTTGTATTACAGCTCAAATGGAATGCAAAATATGGGAGGATTTGATGTTTATAAATCTAAAAAAGAAGGTGCTTCAAATTGGACAGCACCTGAACATTTAGGGTATCCAATTAATACAAGTTATGATGATTTGTATTTTTCTGTAAATGAGAAAGGAGTTAAAGGATACTTTGCTTCTAATCGAGTTGGCTCTCTTTGTGCAGATAGCTTAGGTGAGTGCACCTTATGTAATGACATCTATATGGTGGATATGCCAATTGTGATTGATCTATTGGCTACAACGTTCAACGTTGCAAACGGAGAAGCTTTAAATGGCGTTACAGTTCAATTAATTGAGATTTCAAGTAATGGAGAAATCAAAAAAATCAACTTGGAAGGCAACGATTTTTCGTTTCCTCTTGAATTGGAAAAAGAATATATGTTGATCGCTTCTAAAGATGGTGATGTGTTTGATGGTGCAGATTGGATTTCAGATACAATTCGTTTTGATACGAAAGGCATCACAGAAAGTATGACCATTGAAAAGGAATTAAATCTTACTCCAAGAATAGAATTAGATGTTTACACTTATTATAAATTGTTGGACCAGCCAGCTCTTGGTGTCAAAGTAGATGTTGAAAATTTAAAAACTAAAAACATAAATTCTGATATTAAAATGGAATCAAACTTATTCCATTATTCATTGGATTTTGACACAGACTATAGTATTTCTGGTACCAAAGACCACAGTAATATAAAATCAAATGACCTTGTGTCTACTGACTTTGCAGAAACATCTACGGTAGGTATTTTTGAACCAACCTTATTGAAAGAGAATCTTTATTTCGAACCTGCATTATATTCCTTCCCTCTTTTGCCTCTTTATTTTGATAACGACGAACCAAATAAAAGAACGACAAAAGATATATCTACTATAGATTACAAAGAATCATATGATGCATATTATACAGGTCGTAAACAAGAATTCTTGGACGCATTTAGCACTTCTGCTGAAAAACAAAAAGTAGATGTGTTTTTTGAAGAAAAGGTGAAATTCGGTTACCAACGTTTACAAGAATTCTTTGTGGCTTTACAAACAGTTCTTGAAGCCGATCAAAAAGTTGAAATAACTTTGAAAGGATATGCAAGTCCTCGTGCACGAACAGACTACAATTACCACTTAACGAAAAGAAGAGTAGACGCAGTCAGGAAATATTTTTCAAGTCAGGTAGGTTTCCAAAAATATCTTGCAAACGGGAACCTAATTATTTCTGAAGAACACCTTGGTGAAACTAAAGCTAAAGGAGGATCAGATAATTTGAGAGACTTGGTAAATTCTATTTACAGTGTTGAAGCTTCTGAAGAAAGACGTGTAGAGATAATCAGAGTTGAATCCTCTGAAGCTATTGATCCTTCTTCTTCTGAATAAAATTGAATTATAATCTTATTAAGCATACTACAATCTTACTTACAAATCGATACCACAATGAATAAATCGATATTGACATACATCCTGTTTCTTGCCTTTGGCTTTATTTCTCAATCGGCATTTGCTAACAATGATATTGTTTGCGCTGATGACGATCTGAATTTAAACGTAAGACTTGATATCAATAATGAGTCCTGTTTGGGAGGAAACGACGGCGCAGCCGCTGCACAACCAGACGGAGGTTTGCCACCGTATACCTATTTATGGAATACAGGTGCAACCACTCAAATAATAACTGGCTTAGTTGCTGGTCCTTATTCTGTAACTGTTACTGATGCAGCTGGCGCTACCGCTACTGCAAGTGGAATAGTTGAAAAAGGATATATTATTCACGTTCCAACCAATGCAAACTATGAAACTTGCGATGGTAGTATGGATGCAGAAGCAGCTGTTTTTCCAGAAGGTGGCGTACAGCCTTATTCCTATTTATGGAATGATCCTGCCGGTCAAACAACTTTCACTGCAACTGGACTTTCTGCAGGAACATACCTAGTAACCGTTACAGACGGAAACGGGTGTTCTAATGTAGCTAGTGTAACAGTGGAGACTTCTCCGGAAGGAATTTGGATTATGACTTCTTCAACACCAACGACTTGTCACGGTGGAAATGATGGAACAGCTCATGTCAGTATTATGACAGGAACAGCTCCGTTCATTACAGTTTGGGATGATCCAGCGATGCAAACGGGTACTGATCCTGTTGGCCTTGCGCCAGGAACATATGGTGTAACCGTTACTGATGCCAATGGTTGTGAAGCAATTGGAAGTGTAACAATAGGAGAAGCCCCTGAAATGGGCTTTGTTTCTCAAAACTCAACACCTGCAGACTGTGGTTCAAATAACGGAACAGCCTCAGTGCAAGTTTTCGGAGGAACTCCAGGCTATACTTATTTATGGAATGATCCTGCTGGTCAAACTAGTGCAACTGCTACTGGTCTTGCTGCAGGGACTTATAGTGTTGTTGTTACTGATGCTAATGGTTGTCAAATAAACACCAGTGTTGTTGTAGAACAATCATCAGGCAGTATAAATTTGAATATTGACGCCTTGTCAAATGTAACCTGTAATGGAGCCAATGATGGTTCGGCTACAATTGGTGCAAGTGGAGGAACGAGTCCGTACAGTTTTGTTTGGAATGAAATTCCTGGCTTGTCAGGTGCAACTGCTACTGGCCTCGCTGCTGGTACTTATACTGTTGTGGTTACTGGGACTAATGGTTGTTCAAATACTATTAGTGTAACGATCACTGAGCCTTCTGCTTTGTCTGCATCATTTACAACAATGAATAGTGTTTGTGGCGCAGCAACGGGTTCTGCTACTGTTAATGTTTCAGGAGGAACTGCTTCCTATACTTATTTGTGGAGTGATGCTGCTGGACAAACAAGTGCAATGGCAACGGGTTTAGCTGCAGGAGCATATAGTGTAACCGTTACAGATGCAAATAACTGCCAATCAATATTTGGTCCAGTAACAATAGGTGATGATTGCGGTCCTGAAGTTGAATGTTCAACACCAGTTATCAGTAGTCTCGTAGTAATAGAATCTAGTTGTGGGAATTCAAACGGATCCGCAACAATTGAAATGGTAGGAGGAAATAGCAATTATACATTTGCTTGGACACCAACAGGAGGTTCACAAAACGCAGCGACAGGATTGGCAGCAGGTACTTATACCGTTGTTATTACCGATGTTTCTGATGCTGCTTGTACGATTACTGAAGTTTTTACAGTAGGAAATGCAGACGGACCAACTCCAGTAATTGTTTCAACTACACCTGCAACTTGTAATGAGTTCAACGGCACAGCAACTTTAGGACCTATCGGTCTTCAATTTGCTTGGTGTGATGGGACTGTAGGAAACAATGCAATCAGCTTGCCTGTGGGAGCATGTGCGGTTACCGTAACAGACCCAAATACAGGTTGCTTTAATGTAGTGACCGTAAATATTGAAGAATTTATACCATTGACGGCTTCTGCTACAATCAATGCTCAACCAAGCTGCGGCATTGCAGATGGGGCTGTGAGTATTGTTGTTGAAATGGGAAGTTTTGATTATAGCTATAATTGGAGTGATGGAGGTTCTGGTGTAAGTAGAAATGATCTTGCAGCAGGTACTTATACCGTTACTGTTACTGATAATGGACCAACAGGTTGTGTTACAACCACTACATTCACTTTAATTAATGATGGAGTAAGTGGAGCGGAAGTTAACATACAAAGTGATCCAGTATTGGTTACTTGTATAGGAGATTCAGATGGAAATGTTGAATATGATATTACTTATGCAGCTGGTTTTGTAAACCCACCATCAGTTTTTATAACAAATGGAGGAGGGACTGTTTTTGAAAATGGTTCTTTAGCTCCTGGAGAGTATTGCATAAATGTTGTTGATGGTAATGGCTGTTTTGCTGCCTTTAATTGTTTCTCTGTTGTAGAACCAGAACAAATAGATTTAGACATTGCAATTCTACCAGCAGGTTGCGATATGGGTGGTACAATCACTATTACAGATGTGAGAGGTGGAAATGGAGGATATACGTTTGATTGGGGAGACCTTGCAGGATCTGACAACTCAATGGACAGAGCAGGAATAGCAGAAGGGACATACAACCTTACCGTTACAGATTCAAAAGGATGTTCTGTTTCTGTAAATAACCTTGCAGTAGGAAGGGTTTGTGAACCAACTTGTGATACTCCAGTTATAAGCAGCATTGTAGTAATTGAATCTACTTGCGGAAATGCTATAGGAAGTGCTACCATACAAATGGTTGGCGGAAATGATAATTATTCGTTTGATTGGTCTCCAGCAGGAGGTTCGGAAAACGCAGCTACTGGATTAGAAGCAGGTACTTATACTGTAATCATTACAGATTTATCAGATGCTGCTTGTACTATTACTGAAGTATTTACTGTAGGTAATGCGGATGGACCAGTTCCTGAAATTCTTTCTACTACACCAGCTACATGTAATGAATCAAATGGTACGGCTACTTTAGGACCAATTGGTCTTGAGTTTAGATGGTGTGACGGAACAGAAGGGAATAATGCAATTGGATTACCAGCAGGAACATGCGCTGTTACAGTAACTGACCCTGCAACGAATTGCTTCAATGTAGTTACAATAAATATAGAAGAATTTAATCCTCTAACTGCTTCTCCGATATTCAATACTTTACCAGATTGTGGATCATCTAATGGTTCTGTAAGTATCGAGGTCGGAATGGGAAGCTTCGATTATTCTTTCGAATGGAGTGACGGAGGTTCTGGTGCTGACAGGAATGACCTTTCAGCAGGTACGTATACCGTTACCGTTACAGATAATGGGCCAACGGGTTGTGTGACCACTACTACCTTCACCTTATTAAATGGAGGCACAACAGGAGCTACAGTAAATATTACAAACAATCCTGTTGAAGTGACTTGTATTGGTGATGCAGATGGAGAAGTAATCTTTGATGTAGTTTTATCACCTGATTTTGATGGACCTGAAGAAATACAATTGGTTAATAATAACGGAATGATTGTTTCCAACGGAACTTTATCTCCTGGTGAATATTGTATAAACGTCTTAGATGCTATGGGTTGCTTTGTAGCTGCAGAATGTTTTACTGTTGTAGAACCTGATCAAATTGATGTAGATGTTGCTATCCTTCCAGCTGATTGTGACGCAGGAGGAACAATTACAATTACAGATGTGAGAGGTGGAAATGGAGGATATGTATTTGATTGGGCGGACCTTTCAGGTACAGACAATTCAATGAATAGAGCGGGACTTGCAGAAGGAGTTTATAATCTTACTGTTACAGATAGTAAAGGTTGTTTCGTTGTTGTAAACACGATGGCAGTAGAAGATGTTTGTGTCCCTTGCCCTCCTCCAATTATAGCAAGTGTTGTTGTTGTTGAAGCGAATTGCGGTGAATCAGATGGTTTGGCTGCTATTAACATGGCTGAAGGAAATGAAAATTTTAGTTTCGAATGGAGTCCAAATGTAAGCAATACAGGAAGCGCTAATGGTATTTCATCTGGAGCTTATTCTGTTACTATAACCAGTCTGAGTGGATTAGCTTGTACGATAATTGAAGACTTTTCAGTAGGTACAATTAATGGTCTTGGATCAGGAGTTGAAACTGTTCGTAATGCAAGTTGTGGAGGAGCAGATGGTTTTGCTAGCCTTTCACCTGCATCATTTACATATACTTGGATACATGATGGAGTAACAGGTGCTGAGAGATCTGACCTTGCAGAAGGAACCTACATTGTAGAAATCATGGATCCTAATAACTCTGATTGTCTTGATGCAATTACGGTTGTGATTGGATCTGATAATCCGCTTATTATCACACCAGTTGTTAATGTAGCTCCAGATTGTGGAGACTCAAATGGTTCGGTTACTTTAGATATAGAAGGAGGATCAGGAGATTATTCATTTAGTTGGGGAACTGGTGCAACACAGACAAACCTTGCAGGAGGACAACAAATGGTCATGATAACAGATAATGTTACTGGCTGTCAGTCTCAAACCAACTTTACATTAAATGAAAATGTACCAGTTGCAGATGTAGTTATCGAACCACAAGTAAATACATCCTGTCCAGGTTCTGAAGATGGTTTTGTAGAATTAAATAACCTTACTTTCAGTCCAGGCTTCGTTCAACCAGCTACGGTAAGAATCGAAGATGTAGATGGCAATCAATTCACAAACGGAGAGTTAATTCCAGGTGATTATTGTGTAATAGTAAGAGATGGAAATGGATGTATCGCAGGATCAAATTGTTTCCGCGTAAGAAATGCACCTCAAATAGATGTGGATATAGAATTGTTTAATCAACAATGTTCTGCTCCTGGTATGATCAATTTGGTTGACGTTTCTGGTGGAAACGGAGACTTTGAATTTAACTGGATGGATATTGATATGCCGGAGGAGCCACAAAATCGTGATTCTATTGGAGCTGCAGAATACACAATCGTTGTCAGTGATAGCGAAGGATGTATGGTCTCTCAAGCTTTGGTAATTGAAGATGAAAGATATGATTTAGATTTGGAAACTGAATCTGATAATGTATCGTGTAATGGAAGTGCAGATGGATCAATTGATATAACTCCCTCTGAAGGAATTGGACCTTATACTTTCGATTGGAATATTGATGAAAATGAAGGCTCAATTGATGAATTAGAACCAGGTACTTATGAAGTCACTGTAACTGATGCAAATGAATGTACAGCAGAATCTTCATTCATAATTCAAGAACCTGTACCACTAGAAATTGACTTAGGTAATGATACAATGGCGTGTGCAAGTTCTATCGTAATTGGATTGCCTGACAATCCGGGTTCAACTTACACTTGGACAGATTCTGATGGAATGGAGATTGGCAATGAATCTACTATAGATGTTTCTCCTGCTGGTACGAGTACTTATTACCTCGCTTTTGTAGATGGTAATGGGTGTATGGCAATGGATTCTATCAACGTAATGGCTGGAGATCTTGATGCAGATTTTGGATTTAACTTAGATGCCTGTTCTGATGTAGCAGAAATTTCTTTGTCAGATCAATCATCAAGTAACTTCGATCCAATCTCAAGTTGGAGTTGGTCTCTAAGTAATGGGATGGAATCTGAGTTGCAAAATCCAACGTTCACAGTTGATTCATCTCAATCATTAGATATCGTTCTTACAATCGAAACTACTGAAGGATGTATTCAAACGATTACTCAATCTTTTGAAGTTGATCCGGTTGATGTGATTGTTCCTGATGCTTCAGAATGTATGAACGTAGATGAAGTTCAATTGAATGAAATCAACGCAAATAGTAATTATACATTCGCTTGGGATCAAGATGGAACGTTAGATAATCCAAACATTCCAAACCCAATTTCAACAGCAACTGAAAATACAACATATACAGTTACTATAACAAACGAAGATGGTACTTGTGAAGTAGAGGAAATGGTAAATGTTAACTTCTACGAAAATGTTGATGTGAATGCATCAGGTAACCAAACCGTTTGTGAGGAATCTGAAGTTGATTTAGAAGTAACAAGTAGTAATGCAACAACCTTCAATTGGTTTACCGATCAAGGTACTGCTGGTAATGGTTCAACTATATCCGTTGGAAGTGGACCTGCAGGAGCAGAAGAAACTTATTATGTAGAAGCAGTTGATGGCAATGGTTGTTCAGCTATTGATACGGTTTTGGTTTCCAATAGATCAATAATTTTTGAATTAGATCAAGAACAAACAATCGTTTGTGAAGATGAACAATATACGGTTGAGCCAATTGGTGGTTTAAGTACTGAAGGATTTAACTTCAACTACTTCCCTCCAGAAATTGTTTCTGATGAAACTACAATTGAATCAGAACCTATTATTGCGCCAATTGAAAATACTTTCTTTGTTGTTGAAGCTTCGAATGAATACGGTTGTGCAACCTCTGACAGTATCTTTGTTACGGTTTCTAGAATAGACGATAATGTAGAAGCATTAGCTGATCCTCCGGAAATCATTGCTGGTCAAACTTCACAATTATCTGTAGATAATAACAATGGTTTGATATTTGAATGGGACAATGAAACTACTTTGGATGACCCAACTTTAGAGGATCCTTTAGCAATGCCAGAAGAAACGACGTCCTATAAAGTGATTGTAATTAATGAAGATGGATGTGCAGAAGAGAGGACAGTAACAGTAGTAGTGAGAAGTCCCGATTGCGCAGAACCATTCGTGTTCGTACCAAATGCATTTTCACCTAACGATGATGGAATGAATGATGTATTCCGAATCAGAGGAGAGTTATATATTACTGAATCTTACTTAGTTGTGTATTCTCGATGGGGTGAAAAAATGTTTGAATCTGATAACATTAATACTGGCTGGGATGGCAGCTTTAAAGGAGAAGATTTATGTTCTGATGTTTATGCTTACTATTACAGAGTAGTTTGTAATGATGGGCAAGAATTAGAAGGTAAAGGAAACGTTTCTCTTTTAAGATAAATTTCAAATAATCACAAAAGGCTTTCTATTTTGGAAAGCCTTTTGTGTATTAATATTTAAGTTTTCGCGTTTGAAGTAATTGTACAAAGACAAATAGCACAAAATCTTTTCTCTTCTTTAAACAACTCATTCCAATTACCGTATATTAAATTGTTGGGTGAGTTTTTTAAATTGCTTTTCTTCTGAAAGCAAAATTTTACCTCTCCCTGTTTATTGTTTTTAATTATTTGATCAGTCCCCAAGACATGTCATATGATGAAATATTTACTAGGTATCTTATGTACCTTTTTTGCTATATCCGGAATTAACGCACAGGTTATTTATGTCAAACCTGGGGCTTCAGGCAATGGGACTTCTTGGTCCAATGCTGCTGGAAATCTAAAACAACAAATTGATAATGCTACTTCTGGAACTCAGGTCTGGGTTGCCCAAGGTACCTATTATCCAACAACATGCTCTTCTTGTAGCTCTAATGATCGAAATTTAAGTTTTGAAATCCCTAGTGGTGTGAAAGTTTACGGTGGATTCGCTGGGAATGAAACGAACCTCAATCAAAGAAATTTAAACTCAAATATTACAATCCTCAGTGGTGATATCAACCAAGATAATAACCATTTCAACAACTCTTATTCTATAGTTTATTTCAAAAATGTTAATAACAATACCCGACTAGACGGCTTTGTCTTAAAACATGGAAATGCAGACAATACAGCTGCAGATTTGCATGCAAGAACTGCTAGTGGCGGAGCGATCTATAATGATGGTTCCTTGATGGGATTCAGTTCAAACCCTGAAATTGTTAATTGTACTTTTGAGGAAAACCAATCCAGTGGATTTGGCGGAGCTGTTTATAATTATGGAGGATTTTCAGGGGACAATAATTCTAAATTTAGAAATTGTATATTCAGAAATAACAATACAGTCTCTGCAGGTGGAGCCATGTATAATAATGGAAGTTTTTCAGGAAACTCCAGTCCTGAAGTTATAGATTGTATTTTTGAAAATAATACAAGTCAATTTAATGGCGGAGCTATTTTCAATCAAGGAAATAGCGACGGACAATCCAATGGCAACTTTGTAAACTGCACCTTTACAGAAAACTATGCGACTTTAAATGGAGGAGCAGTAGTTAGCAACGGAAATAATGGACACAGTTCTCCGACTTTTCAAGATTGTGAATTTAATAATAATTCTGCCCGCCAGGGAGGAGCTTGTTACAATGATGGAAGCTTTTCTGGAGAATCTTTCACTTTTTTCAAAAACTGTAACTTCAATTCAAACACCTCTTCGTTTGGTGGTGGAGCAGTTTATAGTTTGGGTTCAGAATCTGGCAACGCGAGTCCTACATTGGAAAATTGTAATTTTTTAAGCAATAATGCTGTAAAGTCAGGAGGTGGAGTCTTTTCGAATGGCCTTGGTGGAATCAGTAATCCAATATTGACCAATTGTGTTTTTACAAGTAATGAAACTGCTGAGTATGGAGGAGCAATATATAATTTGGGGAAAAGTGGAGACGCTAGTCCCAAAATTACAAATTGTATGTTTATAAATAATCAAGGTACTGCTGCAGGAGCAATATATAATTTGGGGTCAAACAATGGACATAGTGACCCGGTAATAACGAATTGTACTTTCTATGGAAACACTGCTTCAGTTGGGGCTTGTGTATATAATCAAGCAAATGATTATAGCGGGAATGTAAGTCCTGTTGTTACCAATTGTATTGCATGGAATAATGTTGCAACTTCTGGTTTTGGAACATTTTTTCAAAATGGCCATGGTACTCCCACAATTTCTCATTCATTAATCAATGTCGATAATTGCGATGATTTAAATACTGGAATCAATGGTACAACAAACTGCGGACCTGGTTTAATTTTTAATGAAAACCCAATGTTTGCTAATGCCGCAGCAATGAATTTTCATTTGCAGGAAGAATCTCCAGCGATTGATAATGGAAATAATGCTGCGATAACTTCTACAGGAGTTTTATTCGATCTGGATAGCTTAATAAGAATAAGTAATGGATTAGTAGACCTAGGTGCATTTGAATTTAATACAAGTTCTTATGTTCCACCAGCAATTGTGTCACACCCAGCAAATCAATCAGGATGTGAAGGGACAACTGTTGAATTCGAAGTGTCAGCATCGGGTTCTCAACCAATGAGTTTTCAATGGCAGAAAAATGGAGTTAATATTTCAGGTGCAACAGATAGTGTTTATACAATTCCTTCTATAAGTATTGGAAATGAAGGGAATTACGTATGTCGAATAACAGGTTTGTTTGGAGATCTTGTCATCTCTAATGCTGCTTCTTTGGAAGTATTTCCGAGTCAAACATTGTCGATCTCAGTACAAGCTTCTGAGACCGAAATTTGCATGGGGGAAAGTATTTTATTTACGGCAGTTGGTTTAAATGGAGGACCAAGTTCTGATTATCAGTGGAAGAAAAATGGGCAAAATATCGGAACCAATTCAACTACACTTAACTTGTCTAATCTAAATGATGCAGATGTCATTACATGTGCTCTTTCTTCTTTTGGAAATTGTGTGTTAAACTCACCTATTGAATCCAACTCAATAGAAGTTACCGTGAATAATCTATTGACACCTGATATTGAGATAACAAGCAATGATTTAGAAATATGCCAAGGTGCACAAGCTGTATTTACTGCAAATACTACGAATGGAGGAAGTAATCCACAATTTGAATGGTTTATCAACAGTGAAAGTGTTGGTAACTCTGGAAATGAGTTCTCCACTTCCAGTTTAAGCAATAATGACATAATTTCTTGCCAACTAACTTCCTCTGCAATATGCTTAGCAAGTAGCACTTCAACTTCAAATGAATTACAAGTTGAAGTGAATGAAATTTTAACAACAAATATCACAATCGATGCAAGTTCAATTGAAATTTGTGAAGGTCAGCAAGTAACTATAATGGCGACTATTGAGAATGGAGGGGACAACCCAGAATTTCAATGGAAATTAAATAATCAATTGCTTACTGAAAATAGCAATAGCATTGTTTTTACTGATCTTGAAAATGAGGACCAATTAACATGTAATCTAATTTCTTCAGAGTCTTGTGTCACTTCTGATAATGTAGAATCTAACGCAATTGATTTTTTAGTAAACACCAATTTGGAAGTCAGCGCTATTCTTTCTGCTTCTGCAATGGAAGTATGTGCTGGAGAAACCATTGACTTTTCTGTGGATATTGAAAATGGAGGATCCGAGCCATTGTATGAATGGCTGGTGAATGGAAATGACTTAGATTTAAATACGCCTGAATTTTCACCAAACAATTTAAATGACGGAGATGTAATTACCTGTCAAGTTATTTCTAATGAGACCTGCACTATTGAAAATTCAATTTTTACAAATAGTGTTGAAGTACAAGTAAATCCAATTTTAACTTTATCAGCAGATATATACACCGTTGATACAAGTGTTTGTAATAATGAAGAAGTTACATTCACCATCGATGTTGAAAATGAAGGGTCAAATCCTAGCTATACCTGGCAAGTAAATGGAGAAGACCGTTCAACAGGAGAGTCGTTTTCTTATAGCGATTTCGATACTGCGGATGAAGTACAATGTATTGTTACGTCTTCTGAAAACTGCTTACTTGAAAACACAATTACTTCAAATATTATTTCTTTAACCGTTAGTGATAATTTAGAGGTTACTGTTGATTTGAACACCTTGCAAGAAGACATTTGTGAAAATGGCAATGCTATATTTATAGCTAATCCTTCAAATGGAGGTGTTAATCCTTCTTATGAATGGATACTAAATAATACTCCTCTTTCCGAAACTTCAGATTCTTTAAATTTTACTGATTTAGCAGAAGGTGACAGTATTCAAGTCTTCTTGACTTCATCCATTTCTTGTGCAAGTAATAGTGTAGCAGTTTCAGATATATATGAGGTCATATACTCTCCAAGCCTCGTTCCGTCAATTTCGATTAGCTCTCCAGATACACCATTTTGTGATAATCAACTCGTTTTATTTCAAGCAGATGTCTTGAATGAAGGCCTTGAACCCACATACGAGTGGTTTTTGAATGGTGCAGTTTTGACTGAAAATGGCAGGCAGATTTCTATTGAAATAGTTCAAGGAGATGAAATTTATAGCATTTTAACCTCCTCAGAAACTTGTCTTTTACAAGAAAAAGATAC
>CALIAG010000204.1 GCA_938041325.1 uncultured Saprospiraceae bacterium
CAAAATCCACTAAAAATGAATTCAACAAAGCTAACATCTACTTCCCTGAATAACTGCTAAGTGTGCTCAAGAATTTTTATCTCTACAGTTTTTTAACAACCCGCCTATTAAAATACTACCAATTCCACCCAACTTGCCTTCCGAACGGCAGTTTTTTTCAATAAATAACCTTACTTTTGCAATGCATCTTTCCATCGGCTTCCAAGGCCAATTTGCCAGGTATTTTCCAAAATATTCTATTAAATTTTTAAACGTATGATTAACTGGTTAAAAACCTTTTTTATCATTTTAGTATGGTGTCCTGTTGTCTCCTTTGGTCAATTGGTTTGGACTGAACCTTTTTTCCCCACACAGGATGATGATGTTACTGTCTATTTCGATGCATCTGAAGGAAATATGGCACTCGAAAATTTCAGTGGAGATGTTTATGCACATGCTGGTGTAATTACAACAGAAAGTACGAGTGGTGGCGATTGGAAATTCGTCGTTTCAGACTGGGGCACTACCGATCCTAATGTTTTAATGAATGATCTTGGAAATAACCTTTATAGTCTTGAATATAATATCGCAGATTATTATGGCTTTCCAAATGGTACAACCGTCCTAGAATTGGCTTTTGTATTTAGAAATGGAGAGGGAAGTGTTGTCGGGCGTGCAAGAGATGGCTCAGATATTTATACTCCAGTATATCCAGCAGGAAGTGGCATTCAAACCCGTTTTCTGGAACCTTCATCCTTTATCATTTCTGCACTTGGCGAAGAGATTGAAGTTTTCGCTGTTGCATCAGAATCGGCTTCTTTAAGTCTTACGGATAATAGCACTGAGATTGCTTCTGCCTCAAACGCTTCTTCCATTACACATACCATTTCGATTAGTGAAACAGGAGCTCATGAAGTAGAATTCACTGCGATGGCAGGTTCCGAGGAAAGTACTTCTGTATTTTCTTATATCGTTCCAGAAGACGTTCCAGCAGCTGATCCACCAACAGGAACCCTACTGGGAATCAACCATACAAGTGCGACAAGTGTGCGCTTACATCTGTATGCACCAGAGAAAGAATCTGTTTTTGTGATCGGTGATTTTAATTCTTGGAATTTGGATACAGATTATCAAATGACGCCGAGCACAGATGGCAATTCTTGGTGGATTGATATTGAAAATTTAGTCGCCGGCAATTCCTATGCCTTTCAATACATTGTAGATGGGGTTATAAAAATTGCGGATCCTTTCAGCACATTGGTTTTGGATCCCAATAATGATGGTTTCATTTCTGATGAAACTTATCCAAATATGCCTCCCTACCCTACAGGACTAACTTCTGGTATTGCGAGTGTGATAACTCCAGGTGCAACGCCTTTCGATTGGCAAATCAATGATTACGAAAGGCCAGCCAAAACGGATTTGGTTATCTACGAATTATTGATGCGTGATTTTACTCAAAAAAGAAATTACCAAAGCCTGATAGATACTTTGGATTATTTAGAGCGACTCGGAATCAATGCCATTGAGCTGATGCCCGTCAATGAATTTGAAGGCAATGACAGTTGGGGGTACAATCCATCTTTCCATATGGCTTTGGACAAATATTATGGTTCCGCAGAAACCTTCAAAACCTTTGTGGATGAAGCACACAGCAGAGGAATCATGGTTATTCTGGATGTTGTTTACAACCATGCATTCAGTCAATCTCCATTGTGTCAATTGTATTGGGATGCTCAAAATTTCAGACCTTCTCCTGATAACCCTTGGGTTAATCCAGAAGCTAGACATCCGTTTAATGTTGGCTATGATATCAATCACGAAAGTCAGGCGACCAAAGATTGGGTGGATAGAGTCATGAAATATTGGTTGACAGAATACAGAATAGATGGCTTCCGATATGATTTATCTAAAGGATTCACGCAAGTTGATAATCCATCGAACGTTGGAGCTTGGGGACAATACGATGCCTCAAGAATTGCTATTTTAAAAAGGATTGCTGACGTCGTTTGGGATACCGAACCCGAAGCCTATGTGATCCTAGAGCATTTTGCCAATAACGATGAAGAGCAAGAGCTTTCTGATTATGGAATGATGATCTGGGGAAATATGAATCACAATTATAATGAAGCTTCGATGGCTTATACTGGAAACAGTTTAAGTGGTGTTTCTTACGCCAACCGAAACTGGAATGATCCTCATTTGATCGGATATATGGAAAGCCACGATGAAGAAAGGTTGAATTTTAAAAACCAAGAATTCGGTAATGCAAATTCTACTTATGATGTCCAACTTTTAGAAACGGCTTTAAAACGTCAGGAATTGGTCAGCTCTTTTTTCTATACCGTTCCAGGTCCAAAAATGCTTTGGGAATTTGGTGAACTAGGCTACGACTTTTCAATCAACAGATGCACCAATGGTACCATAGATGAAAATTGCAGGCTTTCTCCAAAACCAGTTAGATGGGATTATTTAGAGGATCCAGATCGACTTAGGTTGTACAACGTAACGAGAGCACTCATCCACCTAAAAACCGAATATGAAGTTTTTGGAACGGAAGATTTTGATTTAAACATTGGTACTGGAAGTTTAAAAAACATCCACCTCAATGATCCTTCAATGAATGTAACAGTTCTTGGAAACTTCAATATTGAATCTCAGCAAATCGATCCGAATTTCCAATCAACGGGTACCTGGTATGACTACTTTACAGGTGAAGCATTAGATGTTACTGATGTCAATGCAGCAATCGAATTGGCTCCGGGGGAATACCGTTTATACACTTCCAATCAATTGCCAGCTCCACCTGGTGGATATATTGATTATACGCTTTCTTTAGAAGATGAACTTTTGGCTCAACTAGAGTTAAGTGTTTATCCTAATCCAAGTCAAGAGCATTTCGACATTGCTTACGTGCTGGAAGAGACTAGCAATATCAGTATAGACCTTTTGGATGCGCAAGGAAGGCTTATTGCCAACTTGTTAACTGCCAAGCAAAACCCAGGTAGTTATTTGCAAAATATTGACAAAGAGTTAACTACTGGACTATATTTGTTGCGTTTTAATTTGAATGGAACAGCAATTTCCCGTAAGTTGGTCATCAGCAATTAGGAATTTTAATATTTTATTGCGACGAAGTTTAACAGATGTAAAAAATCTGCGACGCTTCAACCAAACTGATCTAAAAAGTTCAAAAGAAATGCAACCCGTTTCTTTTGAGCTTTTTATGCTTAAAACAAGATGTTAACTTTTGAATATGCTCAATTCTGTACCCCAGGTTGAGCAATGAATTACTAGAGAAAACCACCAAATGAAAAATCTTTTTCTGGCTATTACAGCCTTACTCCTTTTCGGATGTAAATCCCAAAAGTCTTTAAATACTTTAGAGCTCTCTCCTACCCAGAGCATTGTATTTTTGGACAGCATTCCTGCGGCAAAAGCAATCATTCAAGACGAAGTCGATAATTTTTTTGAACATATTCAGATTGTGGATATGGCTATTCAAATGAAAAGAAATTATCCAGCAGCTACCACTCGCGATCAAGTAGTGGTTGACTACAAAAAATTCTTACAAGAAGATGTAGCTGATTTTTCGAAAGAAGAAATTGCGTTTGTAGAAGAAGTATGGAACGAGGTTTATGTTTTAACCAACAAGGTTTCTCCTGCTATTTTTCCCAAACAAATTAGACTTATAAAAACCCATGCTAAACATTACGGGGCTTCCGTGTACTATACCCGAGAGGATTGCATTGTCATTCCTAAATATGCGATGGAAGCGCAAAACCGTGATGCATTCAAAAGCACCATGTTGCATGAGTTGTTTCACATCTATTCGCGTTATAACCCTGAGAAAAAAGATGCTTTGTACAAAGTCATCGGTTTTTCAAAGGTAGGAGATATTAGTACTTTATCCATGCAAGATTCTTTGAAGCAGCGTATTTTATTGAATCCCGATGGAATCAATTTCGCTTATGCGATAGAATTAAAGGATAAAGATGGAAAAGAAATTTACGCCATTCCAATCATTGCGAGCAATGAATTTGATTTCTCAAAATCCAAGCCTCAGTTTTTTGATTACCTCGCTTTCAATTTATATGAAATCCAAGCGCCTTATTCCAGAATGATCAATGTGAAATCCAAAAGCAATGGCGATTCAACGATAAGCTTTAGAGATTTTCCGAGTTTCTTCGAGCAGATCAGAGATAACACCGGTTATATCATTCATCCAGATGAGGTTTTGGCAGATAATTTTATCTATGTTTGCATGACAAAAGACCAACCTGATTTCCAACAACGTTTTTCAGCCCCCGGAAAAGAATTATTAAAACTTATAGAAGAAATACTTTCTAATTAGTGAGATACGTTTGAAGTACTCACACATCCTAGCACTTATGTCATTACAGAAAATAATCCAAATTTCTTTTTCCCTTTGTCTTTTTCTAACAATATCTTTTGGAAGTCAAGCTCAAAATAAATTTGACCTGATTGATTGCTTAGAAGTTATTTTCAATGATCCTGAGTTAGAACCCATCTTTGTAATGGATATGGATTTTGGTAAGGGCGCTGTCATTATCTCCGGAGATAGTTTTGGAGGATTCGGGCAGCATAAGGAACGTCAGATTTTAGAAAGTGTAGAAGATTATGATTTAAATAATATTACCCATCCCGTAAAAATCATGACCGCAGAAGAATTCCGAAATACTGGAGTTTCTGATGAGGACGGCGGTTTGATTTATCTTGGTTTTGATTTTAAGGATGGTAAAATGAATGCCAATATCCGTTCTAGTTTTCCAAACTCAAGAAAAATGCTTCAAGGTGCTTATTCTCTTGAAAAAAAATCTGGGAGTTGGAAATTGGTGAGTAAGTCTGTGAAAATGGCGCGGGGGTAGGTTTTTTCTTATTTCGAGTTTTTTTTTTTGGTAATACATTTTTCCTTGAGGCTTTGATTCCTTTTTTTGTTTGAACAGGATGTTTAAGATGTTTTGGATGAACAAGATGGAACGATAGAACGTATCCTGAATATCTTATTTATCTTAAAAATCGTGTTCTCTTTTTTTGTTTGAACAGGATGTTTAAGATGTTTTGGATGAACAAGATGGGACGATTAAACGTATCCTGACTATCTTATTTATCTTA
>CALIAG010000205.1 GCA_938041325.1 uncultured Saprospiraceae bacterium
TGGCTCCAGACCAGGTAATGACTGGTGCATCATTTTCTAAAAACCCTTCTGATTTCCCTCCAACCAATCTCTGATTTTCTTCATAAGGAGCCCCTATATTTATTGTAAACAAGTTGGAAGTCACTTTAAAATCTAAAAATAGCTTCTTCCCAATCTTTGTACTCAAGCTAGGTGACAAAGAGAATTCCATTGAAAAAATATTTGCTTTAATTGGAAAATCTTGAGAAGAGACTGCTGTTCTATTTAAAAAATAATAGCCAGGCGCTATACCACCAGTCAAACCAAATCTTGCATTGTTGCGCTTATCACCAAATAGTTTTCCAATTTCATAACGCATTGCAAAAGCACCAGAGGTTTGATTATATCCGTCAAACGTAGAGCGCCGAATATCCCCGTCGACAAAAAACTCATATTTATCAATGTAAGACGAAGAAACAACTGAAAACTTTGTCAAAGAAAATTCATGAATCAGACCATTTTCCTTTTCAATCCTAACTCCTAATCCTGCCCCGAGGGTTTGTGAAGGAAAGGCTAAAGTTTGTGTTCTTTTAACATTTATAACTTCTCCTTCATTAACGATAAATGTTCCAGTATTACTCGTAAGAAAATTTAATTCTATCTCATTACTTGAGTTGCTATTGAATGTATTGATAAATTCATAAGGCATCATAGCCTGATGAAAATTCAGAGACGTTGATAATGAAATAGTGGATTTACCTTTTTGACAAAAAGCGAGTGCAGGAAAGATTATGAATACTAAAAAAGTGAGGAGAGATTTGTGCATAGCCATTGTTGAGTTTTACTTTTAAAATGAACAATTTAATCATAAAAAGCGGTTTTCCCGTCTTCCCATTAGAAAAACTAAGATTGTGTACGGATAGTTATCTGAAAACCTCGTGTTTTTAAAGACGGCTAGAATTATTCATTTTTACGATTAATAAGATCCTTATTATCTTTCTTCAATTGAAGAACGATGATTGGAATGCACCTCCCACCTGATGAAAATAGTTTATCACCTATTGAATAAATTGAGATCATAGAATTTGTCATTTTTTCCAGTATAATCATAACTTACCTATAGAAATGGAAAAATCGGTGCCGTATAAATTTATTTTCAACATTACTTTGTTTTTGTTCTTTGGTGTAAACATAAGTTTACAAGCCCAATCCCCAGCCTTTTGGCAACTTACCGATGAAGATGGTCTCCCGAGTATGACCATTTATACAATCAAACAAGATCAGCAGGGATATATCTGGATGGGAACTTCCAATGGAATATGTCGATTTGATGGTAAAAAAATTGAGACTTATTTCAGTCCAGAGCTTAAGGACAATGAGATATTAGCCATTGATATTGATGAGAATACTGATGTCGTTTGGTTTTCCAACTTGTCTGGGCAACTTTTTTATATGAAAGAAAATTTGCCGCTATTAACTTCATCAACACTCTTAAAAGAAAATCAAAAACTCTTTGATTTTAAGTTATCTGATAACATGATTTGGATTGTTTTCCAAGAAAATAATATAGGTGAAAATTCTGTTTGGAAGTTTGGAAAAATCCCTTTTGATGCAAATTTCAAATTGGGAAGTATCGAGATAATAAAAACCAGTGAATCTGCTATTTCAAGTATTTTGAAAATTGAAGATCAAATTTCCATTGGAACAAAAACTTATTTTTATTCTTTAAAAAATGGAGTAGAAAGTACAATCGAGGTTGACGCTGAAATCAAAAATTGGATTTTCAAACATGGAGACTATATATATTGCCACAACTGGTACGACAAAATATTTGCATTTGATCAAACAACTGGAATTACGAAATTAAACAATCAAAATGCAAATAAGAAGCTACCTATAAACTTATTATACAGCATCAGATCACAATTGTGGGCCGCTTCAAGAGACGGAATAATAATTGAACCTTTTGATGATCTCAATCGTGAAATTCACTTCCCCGAGATTAATTTTAATGTGGCCTTCGAAGATTCAGAACACAATATTTGGCTAGGGACTTTAGGAAAGGGAGTAATGGTCATTCCCGAATTCAATCTTAAGAATTTTGAAAATGCTTCGACCCAAATCGATCAACAAGTTTACACACTTTATAAAGATCAAAAAGAGAACCTGCTTTTATCTGGTATGGATAAAGGTGTACTCGGGATAATCGACAACAAATTTTCAAATAGGACAATTGACCTTCAACAACGAGATTATACACGATTTATCACAAAGATTACTTCTGATTTTATATTTTTTGGAACAGACAGAGCTGTACTTATTTTAGATAAAAATTACAAAATACACCAAGAGAGACCCGATGGGCTTAAGACCATATTTCAACATTCGAATGGCTCTATATTTTTGGGAACCCCAAAGCGGACAGCCTTAACTTCTGATCGTTATCTAAACCCTAGAATTAAAAGAAAGAAAAATAAGACCTTGCTCCCAAAAAGAACCTATGCATTAGCAGAAGACGAGACCGGTCATTTATGGATCGGAACAACAACTGGAATTTATTTTTACAAAGACTCTACTACTGGACCATTAGTGGTCGATGGAAAACCCCTTGCTATCAATATCTCTGATATGAAATTTAGTACAGACGGTAGCATGTGGGTAGCAACTTTAGGCAATGGACTTTACCAATTCCAAAACAGGAAGCTTATAAATACTTATACCAAAGAAGAAGGTTTGTCTTCCAATGCATGCAAGAAAATCAACTTAAACAATAACAAAGTATGGATCGCGACCAATAGCGGTGTTAATATTTTAGATATCGCAACTCAAGAATTTTCTTACATCAATAAAACCGATGGCCTTCCTACCAACGAGATCAATGACATTGCTTTTTACAATGACCATACTTGGTTGGCTACAACAAAAGGGTTATCCTATTTTCCTGATAGCACAAATTTTAAAAACACCATAGCACCTTCTATTCAAATTACCTCAATAAAAATATGGGATAGAGATACAATAATAAGCGACTCTTTGATTTTAGATCATACTCAAAACAATTTACAAATCGAATTTGCAGGCATTTCTTTTCGATCAAAAGGAAACAACACTTACCTATACCGTTTGTCAGGGATAGATAGAGATTGGGTAAAGACAGAAAGTAGAATAATTCGGTATCCCAAAATAGAACCTGGCAATTATCACTTTGAAGTAAAGGCAGTAAACGAAGATGGAATAGAAAGTAAAGTCTCCGCTACTTTCTATCTAAAAATAAAACCGGCTTGGTGGCAAACTGTCTGGGCGAAAATCCTAGGATTGGCCTTAGGATTAGGAATACTGTTTTCCGTTTTCTATCTCAGAATTAAGCGCATCAAGCAACAACAAAAACAACAGCAAGAGTTCGATAACAAAATAAGCGAACTCAAACACCTTGCATTACAAACGCAAATGAATCCACATTTCATTTTCAATGCTTTGAATGCAATACAAAACTTTTTGTCCAGTAATGACCAAGAACAGGCCATGCTCTATCTCGCAAAGTTTGCAAGATTGATCAGAAGCATTTTCGAATTGTCAAAAAACAAAATCATTCCAATTGAAAAAGAAATCGATTTTTTGCAGAATTATTTATCTTTAGAAAAACTTCGTTTTAAAGACAAAGTCATCATCCAATTTGATGTTTCAGAAAACTTAAAAAAGAATGCTTTTGACTACAAGGTGCCACCTCTTTTAATTCAACCTCTAATTGAAAATGCCTTCAAGCATGGATTATTTCACAAAGAAACAACTGGACATCTTATTATTAATACTTATCTTGAAAAGGAACATTTAATCTGTGAAATATCAGATGATGGAATTGGCAGAGATAAAGCTTACCAACTTTCTAAATGGAAAAATCAAAATTATAAATCTTCTGGAATACAAACTACAAAAGCTCGCTTGCAGATAATCAATACCGACTCTTCATTTCCAGAAGAAAAATTTCTTGAGATTATTGATTTAAAAACCCCACAAAATTCACCAAACGGAACAGAAGTTATCATAAGAATAAAATGCACAAAACAATGAAGGCAATAATCATCGAAGACGAAATAAATAGTCAGGAGGCCTTAAAAAATATGGTCACTAATTTTTGTAAAGGAGTTGAAATCGTAGCCATTGCTGATACGGTAAATAAAGGTGCAGCAGCCATCAACAAATACCAACCTGATTTTATATTCTTGGATATTGAGCTTCCTGAACAAAACGGCTTCGAACTCTTCAATATTTTTACTGAACCACAATTTGAAGTAATCTTCACCACTGCTTACAATCAATATGCTTTAAGCGCTCTAAAAATCTCTGCAATAGATTATTTACTTAAGCCAATCGATTTACATGAATTAAGAAATGCCATTTCACTGGTTAAAGAAAAACGCTCCTACAAAAGAGATCAAAAGCACCTGACTTTATTAAGGGATAATTTGAATAATGTTTTTAAGAAAATTGCTTTGCCTACCAGTACTGGATTCCAATTTCTGGCACTAGAAGAAATATTGCGCTGCGAAGCAAAAGGCAATTACACTTGTTTTCATTTGACCAATGGCAAGCAAGTATTGGTCTCGAAAACACTGAAAATTTACGATGACATTCTTGAGGAATTTAACTTTTTCAGAGTCAGTCGTGGACATTTAATTAACCTGTCTTATATCGCTAAATATGGGCGCCAAAAGAGTCCAATCATTACCTTAGAAGATGGAACAGAATTATCTTTAAGCACCGGCAGAAGAGATGATTTTTTGAAAAAAATCGAAACTTTCACGACTTAACAGTCCTCCCAAAGTCGAATCTTATTGTTTTTTACTCAATTCTAACCGCTGCTCACATCCGGATTAAGTATATTGATTCATTTCCTGTTGACTTCTTTGCTTGCATTGCTTAAATTTATGGAAACAGGTATACTTTCTTCCTTCTTAATGGGTTTTATAATAGAAAAGCCTAAACAAACATCCTTTTGTATGAATACAGTCAGACTTCTTGTAATTGGTATTCTGATTTTGTCCATTCCTAGCTGGGTTGGGGCACAAAAAAACAAGAGGCCTGATGCGACCACCATTAATTTCGCGAAAGCACAAAAAGCGGAACATACCAAAGACAATTTACTTATCAGAAATAGCCTTGTGACTTATACTTTCGACTTTAATGAAAGAACAAAAAAAGTTACCGTTTTAGAAAAAAATAAACGCAGATACATTTGCCTCGCTCCTCAACACAAAACTTCTTTTGTAAACTTTTACAACCAAGAATCTGAAATTAAATCTATTGAAGTTTTTAACGCGAAAGGCAAACGTGTTCCTGTGTATCCCAAAGACGATTACTACCAAGACTCCGATTTTTTTTATTCTGATGCCCGGGTCATTTATTTCAATTTGGAATTCCCTTATCAAGGTTCCGAATATCAAGTGAACTACACCAAAAAATACAAGGACGTAAAATATTTCACCAGTTCCTTTTTTAGCAATTACTATCCAAACTTAAATAAGAAAATAAGATTTGTTGTACCAGATTGGTTGGAGGTCGAATTCAAAGAAATGAATTTTGACAATGCAAACATATCAGTTGAAAAAGAATACAATGAATCGAAAAAATCAACTACCTATACCTTTACAGGAAAAAAATTCAAATCCGAAAATAGAGAAGAATATGCTCCAGGACCCAGCCACATTTATCCTCATTTATTAGTCCTTACAAAGTCCTATACTCGGCATGGCAAAAAGGTAGCGCTCTTTGATTCAACGCAAGACCTATATGATTGGTACAAAAGCCTCGTTGATCTTATTGACGATGACATCTCTATTATAAAAGCAAAAGTAGAAACATTGACTGCTGGCCTCGATACAGATATCGAAAAAGTAAAAGCCATTTATTATTGGGTACAGGACAACATTCGATACATTGCCTTTGAAGATGGCTTAGCGGGTTTTAAGCCAGAAGAATGCCATAAAGTTTTTCAAAATAAGTATGGAGACTGCAAAGGGATGGCCAATCTTACCAAGCAAATGTTGATCCTTGCCGGCTTCGATGCTAGACTTACTTGGATCGGCACCAAACGCATCGCATACGACTACTCTCTTCCAACATTAGCCGCTGATAATCATATGATCTGTACGGTGATCATTGATGGCAAAAAGTACTTTTTAGATCCAACTGAAAAATACAATACCTTTAATGTTTATGCAGAACGCATTCAAGGAAAACAAGCACTCATTGAAAATGGAGATGGATTTATGTTGGAACTGATTCCTGAAATGAACAATGAAACCAATGAAGAATTGATCGTTAGAAAATTTAAAATTGATGGCGATGTTTTGAAAGGGGAAGGCCATCATAGTTTTAAAGGGGAAAGTAAATCTAAATTATTATATAGCATCAACCACATCAAATCCGATCGCTTAGAAGAAGCTTTGGACAATTACATCAAAGAAGGAGATAAGAATTTAAGAGTTTTCGATACCAAAACGACAGAATTGAATCAGCGGGATCAAGATTTTTTAATTGATTATAGTTTTGAACAAAAAAACGCAGTTTCTTCTTTTGGAGAAGAGATGTATTTGGATTTGGATTATTATAAAGAAATGGAAAAATTCAAATTCGATGGAAGCAGACAATTTGATTATCTATTTCCATATAAAACTAAATTGGTGGTTAAAACAGAATTAGAAATCCCGCACCAATACCAAGTACAGGAAATGCCTTCTGGACTTACAGAAGATCATGAAAATTTCTCTTTCCATGTGAAGTTCAAAAAAGATGGAAACAAATTGATTTATGAAAAGGAAATAAATATTGACGAGGCAGTTATCAGAAAAGAAGACCTTGAATTGTGGGATAGCTGTATTGACAAATTGGATAAAGTTTATCACCAACAATTGATTCTGACCAAGAAACAATAAACAACTAATGCATGAGACACTTCGTACTACTTATATTATTATTGAGTATATCAACGGGTTCTTTTAGCCAAGCGCCCAAACCGGGTGATATAAGATTAAAATTTTGGACTGAATCAGATTCTTATGAAGATGCTTTAACCATCCCTGAAGATTGGAAAAACGAATCTGCTGTCATCATTTACCAAGAATTTAATTACGAATATAAAAATACCAGCCGTGCAGTCAATTATAATGAAAGCACTCGCCGACGGGTTGTCTTATTGGACAAATCCGCGGTAGAAACCTATTCGGAATTTTCTTTTGCAGAAAACTTTAAAGTCGATAAAGGATTTAGATCTAAAGGAGGTCAGGCATTTGCAGGAGTCAAAATCATCAAACCAGATGGCACAGCGTCTATTATTGATATGGAGGACGCTATAGAAGTAGAAGGTCAAGGTTCTAAAACATTTAAAAAAATAGCCGTTCCTAATTTAGAAATAGGAGACATCATTGATTACTATTATCACATATATGAACCGTTTGTAACGACTTACGATTTTGCTTTCGAACCCATTATTTCAACATTAAGTGGCACCTACCCTATTCTCAATCAGAAATTAATCTTTGAAATCGGAGAAGACTTTTTTTTCAACTTCAACTCATTGAATGGAGCACCAGAAATCCAACTTTCCGATTCGGATAAGAAAAATACCAAGATTTATACACTCACAGATACGAACCGTTCGAAAATGAAAACGAGGAGATGGTTCTATTCGAGACAAGTTCAACCTTTAATAAAAACCCAAGTCATCTTTGCCAGAAACAGCAAGAGTGAAAGACTGGCAGATGCCTTTTTGGGAGAAAAAGGAAAAATAAAATCCTCCGTAAGTGAAGAAGAGATTAAGAAATATTTTGCAAAACGACTGATCTTTACTGATGACAAAAACAATTATCATTGGTACCTAAAAAAGAAAAACCTTTTAGACGCTCCAACCGATAAAAAACTAATCGAAGAGATTTATTATCAAATGCGCTTTGATCATCTCGTTGCGAAGTTAGAACCTTTGATCTTTTTAAACGAAGGCTATGTAAATGTCATTCCATTTCAATATGGAAATTTCCTTTCCGAACAATCCTTTATTACGCAATTTGGTTCCTTTCTGAAATCAAGAGATGTTGACTTTACGGTCATCGCAGCGGTACCACGTTCTCTTTCAAATCTAGACGATGTTCTCATTAAAGATGAAATTGTACTCCTACTAAAAGTCGAATTGGATCAGCCCATCTATATTTCTTATTTCAATTTTCATTCTAATTGCAATCATATTCCTTATTTACTGGAAGGAACAGAGGCCTTGGAAATGAACCTTACGCAACAACACCAAATCGTTGGAGTCAAGCGAATTACTTTGCCTACTACCAAACATGTAGACAATAACACCAGTACGACTTTAGAAGTAGATTTTGAAGAAGATATGCTAACACTTCAATTGGACAAAGAAGTCAACCATACTGGATACAATAAAGAAGATTCTCAAAACACATTGATGACCCATTACGACTATATCGATGAAGACTACGATTATTTTAACGCTAGTGGTTTTGTAGAACGGGTTAATGTAAAGAATAAAATCCGCGAAGAAATCCGCGTTAAATTAGCCGCAAAAAAAATCAAGGATAAAAAAGCACAATTAGAAATTTGTAAACAAACTGCTGAACAAGAAATTGATATTCCAATTAAATCCTACAAAAAGTTTGATATCAATAGCTCCGGACGCTATGGCGATGATGAAGCATTTAGTTACAACGAAAATTATCAAATAGAAGGTCTTGTCAAACAAGCTGGACCAAACTTTATTATGGAAGTTGGAAAACTCATTGGCGGTCAAGTGGGCCTAGAAGAAGAGGAGATGGATCGACAAGAAGATGTTTTTATGGCTTATCCACGATCCTACCGCAATGATATAACCATCAACATTCCTAAAGGCTTCGATATTCAGGGAATTGAAAATCTCAATAAAAAAATTGAAAATGAAAGCGGCGGATTTATTTCTGTTGCAAATATAGAAGGTCAACTCTTAAAAATCAGTTCTCATAAATTTTATAAAACCAATTTTGAAAAAGCAGAAAATTGGCCAAACCTTGTCGCTTTTTTAGAAGAGGCGTATGACTTTACGCAAGAGAAGATTTTGTTGAAGAGGCAGTAGGAATGGATTAAAGTCGGACGAATGGAAAGAGAGGTTTACCACGGATGCAAGGATGAAAAATAAATAAATCGTAGAAAAAGGTTGACCACGAATGCACGAATTAAAAATCGAACGACCGTAAGATTCGCCTTATTCGAAAAAGTGGCAAAACATGATTTAGATGAAGCCCGCTAGCGATACACTCTCCTGGATACATTTTGATGGATACACCTTTCAGGATCGTTTGTTCATCTTAAAAAATCCTGTTCAAACAAAAAAAGATCGCGCCCTACCGAAAACCAAAAGAAACACGTCCTACCGAAAACCAAAAGAATCACGATTTTCGAAAACCGAAAGATACACGAACTCCCGAAAACCAAAAGAAACACGATTTTCGAAAACCGAAAGAATCACGAACTACCAAAAACCGAAAGACACACGCCCTACCGAAAACCGTTAAAAACCCGCACCGCCGGCCCACACAACCATATATTCTCAAACCCC
>CALIAG010000206.1 GCA_938041325.1 uncultured Saprospiraceae bacterium
TATATGATTCGCGCCTGCTTCATTTGACCTACGAAGTTGTGCCATCTGACATTTACCTTTTTGGTAAAACGGTTGACCGGCATTCCTCCTAAGCTATTCAGCATTGCTGACTTCTGTGAACTTCTAAACTCCGTCAAATCAATTAAGGAGTTAAATGAAGTCTTGTATTTATTATTGAAGAATTCAATTAAATCTTCCTGAATTAGAAAGTGCATTTCATTCAAATTCAAATAATCCTGATCAGAAATGCCTTTTTCTTTTAAGAAACTGTCCAAAATAGTGTGCTCAAAAGAATGCTCAATGTTAGCGTAAGCCAAACCATCAGAATTTGTAATTCTTTTCTGAAGCATGATGTTCTCATCAAGATAGACAACAGATTTGTAAACAAATTTGTGTACAAAATCAATCAAGATTTCGGTCCCATTCTTTAAAGTAATGATAGTAGCTGAAGCTCTAAACTTAGAAGACAACTTAATATGTTGTACTTCATGGAAATTTTTCAATACCTGAAGCATTCTTTCGACTTCAGATTTTTTAATAAGAATTTCCAAAGCTTGATTGGCATCTGCTTTTAGCTTAGATCTGCTGATTGGACTAAGAAATAAGTAGGTATAGTGACTAAGATTATCAAAAAGAAAATCTATGAATTCATTGCGTTCGTTCATCTTTTGTGTTCAAGGAATCTTTTAATGTAACCGGTGAAAAATAGAGTTGTAGCATGCTACAATTATTTAGACGGTGTTTTTTGCGAAAAGGTTTGCTCTACTTGTATGTTTTAACAAAAAAAAGCAATAAAAATTCAAAAAAAGTAAAATAAATCTTGTAATACCGCGTGGGAGGGTGAAATTATATAATTTCAATCACGCTTTTTGGCAACCAACCTTGTTGGCCATTGAGCAAACGGACCTTGTACCAGTCTCCAATCTCATCTAAGACTTCCATTTTAAGGCCATCATGAATGGCTTGCAATTCTTTGCTCTCGGCTTCTGGAGCGCTCAATAATCGGCTTTGTTTCTGAACCAATATTGCGAAAGCGCCATTATTGATAATCTTGTAACGATTGGAAGCCAAAGCAAAAAACAATAAACTCAGCAAGACCAAGGCAAATCCATAGAAAAAGCCTTTTTTCTTTTGTTCTCGGATTTTAGACATTTGCCAAACAACAAATCCAGCAATCCCCATCCAAAAGAGGAGCAAGCCCAATATGGTCCAAGTAAGACTAGAAGCTATGTTACTTAATTGGTTCCAACCATTCGCCAAGAAGAATGGAGGCAATGGGTTGATCTCATCCTTTTGCTGTTTATTTAATAAATCCAGATTGAATGAAATGTCTTTATCAAAAGGAGCAAGAAGCTTGGCTTTCTCGTAATGTAGAATCGCTTTTCCGAAATCCCCTGCCTCGTAATAAGCATTGCCCAGGTTATAAT
Organism: uncultured Saprospiraceae bacterium; assembly: GCA_938041325.1. Lineage (GTDB taxonomy): Bacteria > Bacteroidota > Bacteroidia > Chitinophagales > Saprospiraceae > CALIAG01. Next base: position 1,428 of record CALIAG010000206.1, read on the forward strand.
GCAGATCTTTTGATCTCAATCCTTGCGCTAAGACCTGATCGTATTGACCAATTGCTTTTTGGTATTCTTTATTTTGAAAAAACTCATTCCCAGCTTTGAATAGCTCATCAGCCGACTGCGCCTGAAAAGACAAAGGCAGTAAGGATATTAGAAAGGCAATATGTAGAAGTTTGTAAATCAATTTCATACTCGGAACGCAAAAATAGGTAATTGCTTAGAATTTATTCAAAATTAAATTTTAGATTTTTAAAAGGCAAAGATTCTAAGAAGAAACAGATTACTCGAAGCTGTCTTCGAAAGCACAGTTTGCGGAATTACTCACCGCTTGGAAGCTCAATTTTCTTCAATTCAAGTAAATCTTCCTTTTTCATTGGCCGCCTATTTGTTTGCCATTTGAAGCCAGGCATTTTTATGGCCTCATGGTCCACTTGCTTCATTGGGCTAAGGGCAGATTCCGGTTTTACATAAAATCGGATGTCTTCGATTTCATTGTTTCCAAAAAAGACCAACATACGACTGCTTTTTGTTTGGTTGACAGCGATATACGCATCTTCCTCGTCTCGGGCATAATAGACCGACTCTGCATTTCCAATCACTTTCATTCTTCGCAAATCATTGTCTGTGAAAAAAGCCGTAATGTTTTTTCCTTTGATTTGATTGAAATAAATTTCATCCGGAGAATTAATAATAAACGCATCATTGACCAGATAAATCCGATGGATTTGATCGTCTTTCATAAGCATGTGAACGGTATCTGCAGTGAATTGCGAGGTATCGGACCATATGATTGGATCATCGTAAAAATGAAATATAGAATCCACACTGCTGTAACTCAAAGAATCACAGACTGCTTGCAAATCGTTTTTAAAAATTTTCACATCCTTATAGGCCAACAAGGTCCGCAAGCTATCGTTCTCCTCCCCTACTTCCCGAAATGAAATCAATGTATCCGCACTCAAAAACATCGTATCTTCATCCACCAAGGTCGTCATCAATGGTCTGCCTCCGCTAGCAATAAGAAGATCCGTCTTTTTATTATAATCAGCTTGTTCACATTCAATGGTAATTTGCTCAACGGTATCGATCCAAAAGACATTTCCAGTTGCGATTCCTCGCTCCGTATCTTTGTCATAATCGATTTTATCTGCGGTTAGAATTTGAGGTGGATCTAATAATTTAGAACGTCCTTTCGTCGCAAATTTTTCATTGACCTGATCATAAGTAATCACATCCGATTCAATGTATTGCTCTGGATCTTCGTACACCGCATTCCCTTCCATGTGAGTTATCTCCGTTTCTTCTTCGTATCGGATAACATCAGCTCTCGCGATTTTATCGTTTTCTTTGAATATTGCATTTTGCT
>CALIAG010000207.1 GCA_938041325.1 uncultured Saprospiraceae bacterium
ACACGAAACACGAAAATACTGAGTACTAGATACTAAATACTGATTTCTAAACACTAAAACCATGACAGCAACAGATATTCTTGCAAAACTAGTTTCCTTTCCAGTCCTTGGTGGACAGAGTAACATTTCCATAGCGGAATGGATAGAGGCCTATTTGACTGAGCACGATATTCCTTTTACGAACGTACCAAATGAAGAAGGAACAAAGCGTTCTATCCATTGTCGCATAGGTCCACCGTTAGATGGAGGTGTGATCTTGTCTGGCCATACAGATGTGGTACCTGTAGAGGGGCAAACCTGGACGACAGATCCTTTTCAACTCATTGATGGAAACGATGGAAAGCTGTATGCACGAGGCTCTTGCGATATGAAAGGATTCTTAGCTTGTTGCCTTGCGGCAGTTCCTCAAATGAAAGCCGCCGAATTAAAGAAACCCATTTACTTTGCGTTTTCTTACGATGAAGAAATCGGTTGTTTGGCAGCACCAGAATTGGCAGAACACATCAAAACGACTTACTCCGAAAAACCTAAATACGCGATCATTGGCGAACCCTCTATGATGTTACCCATGGTTGGACAAAAAGGAATTGTTATTTACAAAACAACCGTCAATGGTTCTGCTGGGCATAGCAGTCGGATACGGACGGAAGTCAGTGCCATCAGTGAAGCAGCAAGATTGATTCTTTGGTTAGAAAATAAAATGATGGGTCTGATAGAAGCCGGACAAGTAGATGAAAGATTTACACCACCACATACTTCTATTCACAGTGGTGTTTTTGAACACAGTGGCATCGCGCCAAATGTCATTTCTGATTCTGCTACTTTTTATTGGGATGTACGCGTTATTCCAAAAGACAAAGCAGTTGATATATTAGCCGAATTTGAAGCCAATTGTAGATTGGTGGAAAACGAATGCAGAAAACGATTTCCTGATTTTAAGATTGAAACTATTGAGTTTCATCCCAATGTTCCCGCATTGGATACACCAGCACATTTGAGTGTTGTTCCTTTGATTCAAAAACTTTCGGGAGTACAGGAGTTGTCGACAGTTGCTTATGCTGCAGAAGCGGGGCAATTTTCCAATGCAGGATTCGAAACTGTAATTTGCGGACCTGGAGACATCGCACAGGCACACCGTGCGAATGAGTTTATTTCTAAGGAACAATTAGAGAAAGGAGAGCAATTTATGCTAACTCTTATTGAGCATCTTTCTTAAACGGATTTTTAAATATTCCTTTTCTCATGGACAATTTAAATAAACCTTACCTTCTTAGCGATGATCAAATCGCTTTTTATAAAAAGAATGCTTTTATAAAATTAAAAGATGTTCTCGATCAAACTACATTAGATCATTTTAATAAAGCCATTTCAGAGCAGGTTGACAAAATGCGGACTTCAGATAAACCACTGGCAGAAAGAGATACTTATGGCAAAGCTTTTTTGCAATTGATGAATCTTTGGACAGTAAACGAGGAAGTGATGAAATTGGTTTTCAGTAAACGGTTGGCACAGATCGCTTCCCAATTAATGGAAGTAGATGGTGTGCGTTTATACCACGACCAAGCCCTGTTCAAAGAGGCAGGAGGTGGCATCACTCCTTGGCACGCCGATCAATATTACTGGCCGCTTTCAACAGACCGAACCATCACTGCATGGATTCCTTTACAAGCTGTTCCTTTAACAATGGGCCCTTTAGAATTTAGCGCGAGTAGCCATAAAATTCAAGAAGGAAGAGAGTTGGCGATTAGTGATCAAAGTGAAAAAATGATCCAAAATAAACTTAGAGTTACCGACTTCAAGCATGTTATCGAAGCATTTGATGTAGGCGAAGTGAGTTTTCACTCCGGTTGGATTTTTCATAGAGCGGGAGCTAATACCACAGACTCGATGCGCAAAGTTTTTACCATTATATATATGGATAAGAATATGAAGCTAAAATCTCCGGAAAATGAAGGCCAAAGAAACGATTGGGAAACTTGGTGCCCCGGAGCAAAAATAGGTGAAGTGATCAATTCTCCCCTAAATCCTGTCCTTTTTGACTAAGAAATTATCTAATAGATAATAATAATGTATAAAAACCAATAAAACTTAGTCCAAATTAAAACTTGTATCTATTTTCTTTCGTCTTAAGAGAGAAGGATAAAAAAAATAGATTCCAGAAGCTAATTTTTTCGCCCAGCTGTCAGACATTTCTTATTTTGGCTTTTGATTCACCTAATAAGCGTAAATGAATAGTATTAATTCTGAAAATCCGCCTACTGAAGCCCGTTTTGAAGATCTTTTGGAAGATTTTCACAAAGGGATTAGTAAGTCCATTGTTCGTATATGGGATCAGGAAGAGAATAACGCTTTACTCAAAGATTTGGCCCAAGCGACTGATGCTATTTGTACAGAAGTACTAGAAATCGGGGATTCAGCCAATAAGAAGATCGGAGAAGAAAATTCAACCATTGTTCATTATTTGATGAATTATGAATGGCCAAATCGAGCCAAGAGCTTTCTGGTTTTATGGAGAGATATCGTATTTCAACTACAAAAAGCTTGGTTAAAGGTTTCTGTGGGCGAAGCAAAATTAGAAGGATTCAATCAGCTCAAAAGAGAATCTAAATCCGTCTTACAGGATGCAGCATTTGATTTTAGTAACTTTCTTGCCGAAGAAAGACAAAAAATTGCCAATCCAAGTACTCAAATTTATAAATGGAATTTACAAGACAACCCTTGGCCCATTTATAAAGAACAAATTAAAAAACTTCCCGAGCAAAATCAATTGCTTTTTGCACAAAACAAAACCCTCTGGAATGCATCTGGGGTATACGTGCTTATCTCAAGCGAATGCAACGATTTTTTTCAAACCAGATTAGATGGGATTGTAGAAATGCGTGCCGTTTTTAACAAGTTGATTGCAGAAATAGAAGACAAAGAAGAGGTTGAAATTAAAGACATTACTGCACCAATCGAATCCATTTATAATCAATCGATTGCCAAGGATGGCTTGAACGTTTTCCAAAAAAAGATAGAAGAAAACCTTGGCGCTTTACCAAGTGAAAATAAAATTGCGGTAGACACCAGTGGTGGATATTTGATGTATAAGGATTTAGACTTAAGAAAAAATAGTAGGTCTTGGTTAGAGTCAGAAATCAATCCCGATATTTACGACCTCAATCGAATCAATGAAAGCATTTATAATAAATTGAACCTGAGCATTGTCAATTTAAAAAGCAGATTTGAGGGAGAAGAAGATTCGAAGCAAATGGTTTTGACTTCTTTGAACAATCTTATTCGAAGCCTGGAAAAACCCAAAGAGAGAATTGAAAATTTGCAAAAGCGGGTTCAGACTAAAATGAATGAGCATTTTCGTTTGACTAAAATTTATGAAGATAATTTTCTGCCCGTTTCTGTTCAATACACTTTAAATCAATATCGGGATAGCCAAAAGAAAAACTGGCAGTATGTTTCGGATTGGTTTAAAGATCGTTTAAATTTTTTGCAGGTATTTAGAAAGTCGGTATTGGAAGAAGAGACTTTGAGCAATGCAGAAAAAATTGTTCGCGTAGTTTTGAATAGAAGTCCACAAGCAGAAAATAATCACTATACAACGATGTTCCTGACCAAAGGCTACATTGGAGATTCTTTTTTCGTTGGTCGAAATGAAGAGTTGAATCACGTTAAATCATTAATCGATAATTGGAAATTAGGCTACCGAGGAGCTGTAGCCATTACAGGAAAAAGGTTTTGTGGAAAATCCACTTTTGGTGAAGTGATTGGGCACCGTTATTTCAATTCTCAAACCATAAATTTAAAACCCAATACAAAGTTTGTTTTTGCAGGGCGCCATTTTGAAACAGGATATGATTTAAAACCCGTTTTGGATTTTATTACCAAGCATAGTTTGAATCAAAATCACATGGTTTGGATTGATGATTTAGAATTGTGGCAGGATGACAAAGTCTCTACTGGCGAAAATGCAGAATACTTATTAAAAACAATAGACCAATATTCAACTCGATTGTTTTTTGCAGTTTCAATGAGCAATAATTTAAAGACACATTTGAATAAATATTTTTCAATCAATAAAGTTTTTCAAAGCGAAATCAATCTGGATAAAATGACGGTGGCAGAAGTTCAACAAGCCGTTATTATTCGACATAGCGCTACGCAGATGGAATTGATTGATGAAGACCGAGAGGAAGTAAGTCAAGGTGTTTTTGAAAAAGAGATTAAGCGTTTATGCAAAACCGTTGAAGGAAATATAGGAGAGGCATTACAAAGTTGGTCTTACATGATTGAAAAATACGATGATGAAAGGGTGATGAAAAAAGACTTTAGAAATTACACTTTGCCGAATTTTATTGGTGCTGATTCCGCAATTTTATTAAAGACTATTTTCTTTTTGAAAAGAACAAACGAATATCGATTGCGTAAACTTTTTGGCCCAGCCTTTAAAGATCATTACAACGTTACTTTACAGAGGCTATTGAATTTGGGTGTTTTGGAAAGGGAAAATTCTTGGCTACAAATCAACCCGTTTTTAGTCAATTCCGTTGGAACACAATTGGAGCAAAAAAGCACGCTAAGTTTTTTATACAATCAGGAAACCAGTAAAAACGCTAAACTTTAAGCATGGAAGAATTTACTTCAAGTTGGGCAGAATTATTTTTTACTATTCTTTTATTAGTAGGACTTTACCTTCTGCTAATGGTTTTGTCTGATCTAATTCGGCGTTCAAATCTATTTGGCAAATACAATGAACCTGTTCATAATTTTTTAGAATTGCTCATAAAAATATTTGAGCCTTTATCTATCCTAATTGGTACGGTCGTTTTTGTATCGATCAATCCAATTATACATGGAGCATTAGTAGGCTTACTCATTGTTTTTACTTTTTCTTTGTTGAAAAATTATGTTCATGGCAGACTCTTTTTGATTGCACATAAACTAAAGGTTGGTCAAAGGATTGAAGTGCAAAATGTCAAAGGTGTCATTTCGGATATGCAACGAATGGGTTTGACTTTGCAAACAAAAAATGGTTCTCGGTTTATTCATTATTCTAGCCTAATGGCGGAAGGATATCTACTGCTAAAAGGAGAAGAGATCGGAGGATTGCACAACATCATCTTGAGCCCGAAAGTAGAAGGAGAAATGCCTGGCCAACAAATCATCAGAAACAAACTTTTTGCTTGTCCTTATATCGATTGGAATTTTATACCAAAAATCAATACCGTCGAAAAAGAGGATAAATTAAAGATACAAGTTTTATTAAGAGAGGAACAACACCTTTCTCATTTGACCAGACTTATAAATGAGTGGGGCTGTGAAACCCGTCTTTCAAAATAAAAAATTACTATGGATATATTGAGTTCCTATAACATCATTATTGCTTCAAGTTTGATTTTAAT
>CALIAG010000208.1 GCA_938041325.1 uncultured Saprospiraceae bacterium
AACAAACACAAAGGGATGTGAACGAACTTCATGGGAATTATCCATGATCGGAGAATATTACAAAACGCTTGACTGTTGGAATGTTACAAACAAAAGTGTTTACACGTCAAAAAAAGATTCGATTTTAAATCTCAAAGAATACAAAATTTTACCAGCAAAAAACATCTTATTAAAACTCATTGAGAATAGACAAATTGTGATGTTCAACGAAGCCCATCATCTGCCCCATCACAGAATTACAACAATGGATTATTTGGAAGAATTGTACCAGATGGGATTCAGGTATTTGGGTGTTGAAGGTTTGAAAGAAGAAGGTCAAGTTTTAATGAATCGAGGGCAACCATTAATTTCATCGGGCTATTACATCAAAGAACCTCAATACTCCAATTTAATAAAAAAAGCCATTTCACTTGGGTATACACTTTTCAATTATGATGTTGGTGGCCAAAGAAAGGAACGAGAAATAAACCAAGCCAATAAAATTGCAGAAGTCTTCGAAATAGATCCTTCAGCAAAGGTCTTAATTCATGCAGGTTGGGGGCACATTAGAGAAGACACTTCAATCCTAAAAGGTCTAATGGCCTATGAATTTAAAAAGAAAACAGGAATAGATCCTTTTACTATTAATCAAACCAGATTTAATGAACAGAGTGATAAAAAGTATGAGCACTTTATTTATCAAAATTTAGAGCCTTTTGATGAACCTTCAATTTTAATAAGAATTAAAGATCAAGAAATATATACCGACTCCATTACGGATATTATCCTCTTTCATCCTAGAACAAAAAAAGTTAATAACAGACCGGATTATTTAAAGAAAAGCAAAATGCATAATTCAAAAATAATTCATTTTGAAAAACATAATAAAGAAGAATTATTAGTCTTAACTTATGATAATTTGGAAAAAACACCAATAGAAGAACGGACAGCAATTGATGTGACAATAAAGAAAAAAGGAGCACATAAAGTAGAATTATTTTTCCCTTTTAAAAGCGAATTCATAATTTATATGGTGGATTCAAGTGGAGTTATAAGAAACATTAAACATATCAAATTGTAGAACTCAATTAATGTATACCCAGTTATGCCAAACCGTTTAATCGAATGTGATAAATACAGAAAAGACATTGATGGCTTAAGAGCATATGCTGTCATTGCTGTTGTTATTTTTCATTTTGGTTTTCTTCCAAATGGTTTTTTAGGGGTCGATGTCTTTTTCGTGATTAGTGGTTACTTAATTACTGGAATCATTTATCATAATTTATTAGAAAATCAATTTTCATTAAAAGACTTTTACATACGTAGAACCAAACGAATAATCCCACTTGTCTTATTCACATGCCTCTTCTCTATTATTTGTGGTGTACTATTTATGCTTCCCGATGATCTCGAAAACTTAGCACAAAGCGTTGTTGCAACTAACTTATTCAACAATAATACGCTACAAGTTTTAACTACAAAGGATTACTGGAACATAGTGAATGAATTCAAACCTTTGATGCATACTTGGAGTTTAGCAATCGAAGAACAGTTTTACTTATTCTACCCATTTCTGTTTTTAGGTATTGCTAAAATCCGAATTAAATTAATTTTACCAATTCTAATACTACTCACCTTAGCATCAACTGCTTTATTCTTTTCCCCATTTCAAGACTTCTATAAATTTTATCTATTGCCTTTTAGGTTTTTTGAATTATCAATAGGAGGAATTGCAGCCATACTTTTAAATAAAAAAATCATAAATCACCAACTTTCCATCATTCCATTCTTTACACTTATTGCAATTCTATCTTTTAAAATGGAATTTATTAATCCAGATCTTTTATTGTTTCTGACAGTCTTAATAACTACGCTAATCTTGATTTCTGCTAATAAAAATAATACACTAACTTCTTTTTTACTCGAAAATAAGCTTATCATCTTTATCGGTAAATTGAGTTTTAGCATCTACATGTGGCACCAAATACTCCTAGCCTTTGGCAGATACCTTTTGTTTCCGGAAATGCAACTTTCCAGTTATACAATAGTCCTAATTTTCACAACAATTTTTTCTATCTCTTCCTACTATCTAATTGAACAACCTTTTAGATTTAAATTAAAAACGAAAAAAGCAATTGGAATTTTATCTATGGTCTTTTTAGTAACAACAGGGTTATCTTTCTATATCTTCACACAAGAAGGCATCTTGAAAAATATACCAGAATTGGATTTAAAAAAAGGAATAAATCAAAGAGGTATAGACCGTAAATACAATAACGATATTTTAAAACTAGATCTTGAGTTTGTCTCTAAGAATCGACTAAAAATACTGGTGCTTGGCAACAGCTTTGCGAGGGATTGGGTCAATGTTTTATTGGAGTCCAAATTTAGAAGTCATATCGAAATTTCCTACATATTTAATCCAATTTCAAACCTTAGCTTGACTAAAAGAGCAAGAGAAGCTGATTACATATTCATATCAAATGTAGATAAAATCACCCTTTCACAACTCAATCTTGAAAAATCCAAAGTTTGGTACGTTGGTCCTAAAAATTTCGGAATCAGCAACGGCATTTTTTACAATTATTCTGGACCAGATTATTGTACACAAAGAACAAAAATCCGGAAGAAGTATTTAGAAGAAAACGAAAACCAAAAGAAAGAATGGGGCGATAAATACATTGATTTAATTGAATTGGTCATCGATGATAGAAAAACAGTCCCCGTTTTTACTCCTGATTGTAAGTTCATCAGTCAAGATTGTGTTCATTTAACAAAGAATGGGGCGAAACATTTTGCATCTTTAATTCAAATGAGGTCTAGTTTTATTTTGAATCAAAAAATCGATTAAATTAACTTCCATCAATAAATTAGGAACCTAAAATTGCTTAAAAAGCAGAAGAATCGGTATGTTTATGGAAAACAAAAAACATGTATAAAAGTCTTCTTCTAATTGGCTCATTATTCTTATTATTCGCTTGTAAAAACGAAAATTCAAGAAGTAGTTTGTTTGGTAAGAAAGTGAGCGATGCTACTGAGTTACAAAACGCTATTGACAGTGCAAAAGCTGGTGACAATATCATACTTTCCAATGGGATATGGAAAGACGTTCAAATTGATTTTTCTGGAAAAGGAACGGAAGCAAAACCAATTTCATTGCTAGCCGAAACACCTGGAGAAGTCTTCCTTGAAGGACAATCTTGCCTCACGCTTTCAGGCGAATATTTAAATGTTGATGGTCTCTATTTTAGAAATGGCTATACTCCAACAGCTACAGTGATTGCGTTTAGAAAAGATCCAAACTCCTTGGCTACACATTGTAAAGTAAGCAATTGTGTCATTGAAGATTACAATCAATTAAAACGCGACAAACAAGATCTTTGGGTAGAGTTTTATGGCCGACACAATACACTAGACCATTGCTACCTCGCAGGAAAAACAAATCAAGGGCCAACAGTAAGGGTTGATATAAAAGGCAATGAAAGCATCAACAACTACCATCAAATCACCAATAATTACTTTGGGCCAAGACCACGAAAAGGAGGGCCAAAAGCGGAAACAATCCAACTAGGAAGTAGTTTTACTTCCATGTCGCCTTCCTATACAAATGTTGCAAACAACCTTTTTGAAAGATGCAATGGCGAGGTTGAAGTGATCTCTAGTAAAACCAATTTCAATGAATTCAAGAACAATGTTTTTTACAAAAGCGAAGGTTCATTGGTTACTCGGCATGGCAATTATTGCAGAATTGATGGCAACTATTTTATAGGCGATGGCAATGAAAATGTAGGCGGAGTCCGATTGATCAATACAGGCCATTGGGTAGTGAATAATTACTTTTACAATCTGAAGGGACAAAACTTTAGAAGTCCGCTAGCGATTATGAATGGAATTCCAAAATCGCCGCTCAACCGTTACAATCAAGTGACAGACGTAGTCGTGGCGCACAATACTTACATCAACTGTATCGAACCTTGGCACTTTGGCGTAGGCACAAACATCAGCCAAAAAGATGTGCTTCCGCTCTCTGAAATAAGATCAGCACGACCAATAAGAACCACTGTTGCCAACAACATTATTTACAATGAAAAAGGCGACACGAATCCTGTAGTTGCACATGATCAAATTGATGGAATTACTTTCAAAAGCAATTTAACCAATAACAAAAAAGCGGAGGAAGAAAAAATAGAAGGTTTACAAAATGGAGCTTTTGAAATTGCCAAAGTCGCTGAAAGCATTTTTGTTCCAAGCAATTTGCCTGAGCTTGAAGTATTCAATGGTTTTGATTTTAGTACCATTGAAAAAGATCTTTTTGGAAATGAGCGCAAGGACAAAAATTCCATTGGCGCCGTCGCTGGTTCTTTGACAACAGATCCTATGATCTTGGACAAGAAAAAATATGGACCAGATTGGTTTTCAAATGAAAAACCAGAAGTTGTAGCAGAAACACATTCTGCAAGTAAAGCTGCTGATATTTCAACCAAACTAGCAGCAGCAAAAGATGGAGACATCATCGAATTGGCTGCAGGAACCTACGAAGTAAATAATTCACTGCTGATCAACAAGAAGATTACTATCCGTTCAGCAGATCCGAACAACAAAGCAAATATCGTATATTCAGGAGCGTCCAACTCCCCTGCTTTCGAAATGAATCCTTATGGTAATTTGAATTTGGAAAATATAGTGCTAAGTGGAAAAGGTTCGCAATATGCTTTTGCTACTTTAAAAAAGAACATGTCCAGTCTTTATAATCTTACCGTCACCAATTGTGAAATCAGCAACTTCCAATACGTTCTAAAAGCCTACAAAGAAAGTATGGCGGATGAAATTGTTTTCACAAAAACCTCTTTAAAAGATTGCGCGAATGGCATTGAATTGTCTGAAGAAACAAATGACAAAGGAGATTATAATGTTGAATTTCTGACAATAAATGATTGCCAATTTGATAACATAAAAAGCAATGTCATTGACTACTATCGAGGGGGTTATGATGAATCTACCATTGGCGGAAACCTATTGGTTCAAAATAGCACTTTCACCAATTGTGGAGCGCAAGAATCCAATGGTATTTTGTTAAATACAAGAGGTATTATCAATGTGAATATTGCCAATAATACTTTCAAAAACAACCGGGTAAAACTAGTTGCCTTGTTGTGGGGAGCGAAGAACAATTCGCATTCTGAAAATGAGGTTTCAAATTCTGGGAAGATCTTGGTGCAAGAAAATTTGAAGTTGAAGTTGATGTATTAAATGTGTCTCCTCGGTCAAATAAAAATAATGCAATTCAAATTCAATCATTTATCCATTTTAGTATTCTTCGTGCTAATCTTAATCTCTTGTGCTGATGGACAAAGCGGTTACAGAAACATTACTTCGGATACTATGACTCAAGAATTCATTCGAGAGGTTCTTTATCGTCATGGAGTAACAAGGGACAAGAACGTTTTCACTAGGAAATGATACTACGCACTGAAAAGCGGTTCTCAATACCATCAAAATTTGAGAAAAATTGTTGAAGATTCAACCGATATTATTAGAGTTAGAGAAACTGCAATGCTGATGATGATAATGTCCGAAACGATATCAGATGATTTTTCTAAAGCAGTTTTATTTGCTTTAAAACATGATAAGGGTAAGTCTCGTCAACAAAGAATTGGTGGACTTAACGCAGCCACTAAATACAATTACAATTCTGATGAAATTGGGGACGAATTAATAGCATTTTTAAACCATGATGATGTTTTCTTTACTGTTGACGCTTTGAGAGCTTTAACAATAAATAAAATGGTAAAAAAAGTCCCTAATTCAATTCTTGTTAATTTCTTAACTGGACTAAAAGGAGGGAATCGAGTTATACACGCAATTGAAGCTATAAAATCTATGGATGTTTTGGAAGAAAACCTCGAAGCATTAATTAAGGAAATCTATAACAATCAATCTTATAGAGAGTACACTAGAAATATTGCAAAAGACACTCTTTTGAAGTTTGGAAAAGAGATCGATTAACCTAAAACGCCTCCCAAACACGGAATTTCCTTAAAAATCCCTTTGATTGTCGAAAGTAGAGCTACCTTTGTTCTAAAAAGGAATATTATGAGAACGTTTTCTGATTTAGGAATAAGTGAAGGCTACATAAAAGGACTGAAAGAACTCAATATTATAAATCCTACTGAAATTCAAGAAGCAGTCATACCAAAGCTTTTGAATACTAGGACAGACTTAATCGGTTTAGCGCAAACAGGGACTGGAAAAACAGCGGCTTTTGGCTTGCCAATTCTGCACAGCATCAATCCCAATAAACCGGAAGTACAAGGACTAATCATTGCTCCTACTCGAGAACTAGTACAACAAATCAAAAAGCAACTCTTCAAGTTTACCAAATACATTGATCACAAGATTTTTGTAGAAGGCGTTTATGGAGGCGAGAAAATAGAGCGGCAGATCAAAGCTTTAAAAAGACCAACTCATATTGTTGTCGCTACGCCTGGGCGTTTGCTTGATGTAATACAACGCAAAGGAGTTGACATCAGTAATGTCAAAACTTTAATCTTAGATGAAGCGGATGAAATGTTGAGCATGGGTTTCAAAGAAGATCTAAATAAGATTTTAAAATTCAATACGACTAAACGAAATACTTGGTTGTTTTCTGCGACGATGCCGGAAGAAATTATTCGGATCGTGAATACCTACATGTCCGACAAGGCCATCCGAATTGAAGTAAACAAAAATTCATTGGTCAATAAAAACATTTCGCATCATTTTATTAATACCAAAATTGATGAAAAACTTAATGTGATCAGAAGACTACTCAACAAACGAAAAGGAGAAAGAGGCATCATATTTTGCAAAACAAAAGCTGGTACAAAAACCTTGACTAAACAATTGCGGGACGAAGGTTTTGTAGTGAATGCTTTGGAAGGTGATATGAAACAAAAGGAACGCGATAAGGTCATGCGTGCTTTCAAAAATGAAAGCCTGCAAGTTTTGGTTTCTACGGATGTTTCTGCAAGAGGGATTGATGTGAATAATCTTGCATTTATTTTGCACCATCAATTGCCAGATCAATTGGATTATTATACGCATAGAGCTGGCCGAACAGCTAGAGCAGGTAAAAAAGGGGAATCAATAGCGTTGATCATTCCTGGTGAAATGCAAAAAGTGGTGGATACGCAAAAGGCGCTGGGGATTAAGTTTAGGGAGATGACGATGTGATTGCAGTGGATTAAAAAACGAAATTTCGTAGAAAGTGGTTTACCACGAATTAAAGGATTAAAGAACGAACAAGCTTGAAAAGAGTTAAGCAAGGATGCAAGGATGAAAAACGGATCAATCGTGAAGAATTGTTAGGCACTTCTTATCCTAACTTTTTGTCCGTGCATCCGTGGTAAAAACCGCTTTCGTTCGATTAAAATTCGTGAATTCGTGGTAAAAAAAACGGTCAAGCGAAAAGACCCTTTAATCAATCAAAAATGCAAACAACAAAAGTCCTATCCCTTCTCATTGTATTGCTACTCTCTTCCTGCAAAAGTCAACCCGACTCCAATAATGCAAAGGACCCAATTTCCAATAAAATTTCAATCGAACTTCCCGATAAAATTTGGCATATTTACCAAGACCAAAAAGACAATTACTGGTTTGGGAGCAATGGAGATGGCCTATTCTTTTATGATGGCAACAGCCTGAAACAGTTCACCACAGAAGATGGCTTGGTCAGCAATTCTATTCGAGCAATACAAGAAGATCATCTGGGGAATATTTTTATTGGAACACCCAGAGGTATTAGCAAATATGATGGCAAGATATTTACGACTTTAGACCCCATTGTCTCCGCCTCAAACAAATGGAAATTAGAGCCCAATGATTTATGGTTCAATTGCAACGGAAATGCAAATGATATCTACCGCTATGATGGTGAATCATTGTTTGAATTAACTTTGCCGAGAAAAGATTTGAACAAAGCATTTGGAGAAGAAGTCAAAGGCTTGTCTTTTGAAGGGATGTCTACAAGTCCCTATTCGGTTTTTGGAATTGACAAAGACCGCAAAGAAAATCTGTGGGTTGGAACCATTGTCGCTGGTGCTTTTCGTTACGACGGAGCTTCCTTTTTATGGATCGCAGAAAAAGAATTGACCACACTTCCAGATGGTCGTGTGCCGGGAGTTCGTTCTATGATCGAAGACAAAGATGGAAATATGTGGCTCAGTAATTTCATCAGCAAATACAAAATTGATGATCAAGTCAAACCAGCTACATACGAAAAATTAGAAGGCATTTATGCCCAAGAATTCCAAGGCAGACTCCCCTATTTCAATTCAGGACTTGCAGATGACAAGGGCAACTTATGGATGACTACTTATACGGGTGGAGTTTGGAGATATGATGGAAAAAAGCTTACTAACTTCCCAGTGAATAAGGTTTCTAATTTCCCCGTTGAAGGTGGTTCTACAGAAGCCCTTTTGGTTTCAATTTACAAAGACAATAAAGGAACGCTTTGGTTGGGAACGGATAATGCTGGGATTTTCAAATTCAACGGCGAGAGTTTTGAGCGTTTTGAACCAGGGAAAAATTGACGAACTGGTGTAAAAAGGAGTTACCACAACTTCACCTTTAGGTTTGTAGAAAGGATCAATCGTTAAAAGGGTTATGCTACATTCTTTCGATAAAAAATCGTGAATTCGTTGTCAACCCTTATGCTAGTATTCTATAAAGTGACACACTTTATAGAATACTCCCATTTTCATAGCTGCTAAACAAAGCTACACCACATTCACAAGCAGTTACACATAACCAGCTTTCTCCGAGTCACCAATAAGCAATTCCCTCACTTTACACATTAGCTTTTAACCCTAATTCATATTTATGTAAACAACTTTTTACTATCTTGGAAGCTATGAGTAAAATAGAAATTCGTACCGTAGATGTTACGCAATATCTTCAACCATTAAGAGAAGGAGGTTCGCTTCCTGCCATTGTAAAAGCAAGTGACGATTTTCTTTATGTCTTGAAATTTAGAGGTGCTGGACAAGGGAAAAAAGCTTTAATAGCAGAGCTTATTGGTGGACTTTTAGCAAAAACCATTGGGTTGAATATGCCTGAACTGGTTTTTATGAATCTCGATGACTCATTTAGCAAAACTGAACCAGATGAAGAAATTCAAGATTTATTAAAATTTAGTGTTGGCCTTAATTTAGGGCTGCATTTTTTATCAGGTGCAATTACTTATGATCCTTTGGTTTCTATAGCGGATTCATTATCCGCTTCTAAAGTTGTTCTACTTGATAGTATGATAACCAACATCGATAGAACAGTAAAAAATACCAATTTACTAAACTGGAATAAAGAGTTATGGCTCATAGATCATGGTGCAAGTTTGTACTTTCATCATAATTGGAAAAATTGGAAAACACACCTTGACCGTACTTTCCCAAGTATCAAAGAACATGTTCTATTAGATAGAGCAAATAATCTAATTGAAGCTTCAACGGAAATCAAGCGATTGGTTGACAAGAACAAAATCATTGAAATAATATCCTTAATACCCGAAGATTGGTTGATTGAAGAATCGGGAGAATTAACACCTGATGAAATAAGATCTGCTTATACTGAATTCTTAAGTAGTAAATTGAATAAAATTGACTTACTTGCTAAAGAGGCCATAGATGCAAAATAAAGAAACACTCGAATTTGCTATTATTAGATTGGTTCCAAAAGTTGAAAGAGAGGAATTTTTGAATATTGGTGTAATCCTATTTTCGAAACGGAAAAAATATCTTGGAATTAAATACAAAATTGACAAAGAAAGAATACGTTCTTTTGCAAGTGAAGTTGATACGGAAGAAATAAAAAGATACCTAGAAGCATGGGAATTAATATGTAAAGGAGAACCTAATGGGGGAAAAATTGGCAAATTTGAATTGGCATCAAGATTCCGGTGGTTAGTAGCGTCTAGAAGCACCATTATTCAAAGTTCCAAAACACATCCCGGGCTTTGCCATGATCCAGAAAAAGTTCTCGAAGATACGTTTAAAGGATATGTTCTTTAAACTGTCATATACTCAAACCGTTCGCTGCAATTGTCAAGAAAATATTGATAAATGTCTAAAGAAAAACAAATAAACATTTGCGAAAATTGCAAAAGTCAAAACCAAGGAAATTTTTGTTCCAATTGTGGCTATGCCCAGCATTTAAAAAGGATTGATGGGACCTACATTGTTTCTGAAATAAGTAGTGTATTGAATTTTGACAAAGGGATCTTTTATACAATCAAGGAGTTAATCATTAGACCTGGACAGAGCATTCAAAAGTTTATACATCAAGACAGGAAAAGGTTGGTAAGGCCACTGATCTTTATCATTCTTACCTCTTTCATTTATATGTTTGCACAACAGTTTCTTGGATTTGAGGATGGCTATGTAAAACCAACCGACCTTGAAGAAACAGCAACAATAAAAATCTTCCAATGGATTCAACGCAATTACGGTTATGCTAATATTATAATCGCAATTTTCGTTGCAGCTTGGATGAAAATTTTCTTTCGAAAATACGATTATAATTTTTTTGAAATCTTAATCTTAATGTGTTTCACAATGGGAGTAGGAATGTTGATTTATACTCTTTTCGGAATCTTAGAAAGCACAACCAAAATGCCTTTACTGCACATAGGGGGAATCATTGGATTAATTTATACTTCGTGGGCAATTGGACAATTTTTTGACAAAAATAAAAAAGCAAACTATCTGAAAGGATTCTTATCTTATTTGCTAGGAATGTTAACTTTCTTTTTTGGAGCCACAATTTTAGGAACAGTCATTGATTTTATACAAAAGTTGTAGCGAACTAAAATGATAAAGACCTAGTTCGACTAGCAAATTTTATTTTTATCAATTAGACAGACCCCTTTCAATGCTTTTTCATACATTTATAATGGGTAACAAAATTTATACAAAAAAATCATTCTAATGAAGTTCAGTCTTTTCTATTTCGTTTTAGCAACTACATTGTTTCTGACTGCATGTAATCAAAAAGAACTCAAAGATTCGTTGCTTACTGCTGACACCACATTGCAAGCTATGGTCATTAGTGACAGTAGAAGTGATAAAGACAAAGGAAAAGAAGAATGCTTTAAATTGATTTACCCGATTAGTGTGACCATGCAGGATGGTACTGTTTTATCTGGAGAAGAAAAAGAGCTTTGGCAAGCTATTAAGACCTGGTATGAGGCCAATCCAAATTCAGACGAAAAACCAAGCCTGAATTATCCAATAGAAGTCTTTTGGCTAAAAGGTGAGATAACCAAAAGCATCAGCGACAAAGACGAAATGGAAATCGCCAAAAAATATTGCGATTGGAACAAAGAGGAAAATAAGGAATGTTTTCAATTGATTTATCCTATAACGTGGAGCATGTCTGATGGGACTGACATTTCGATGAGCGATGAAAAAGATTGGGACGCTATCAAAGCATGGTATGAAGCCAATCCGAATTCAGAAGAAAAGCCGAGTTTGAATTATCCTCTTGATATTGAATTCGAAGATGGAAC
>CALIAG010000209.1 GCA_938041325.1 uncultured Saprospiraceae bacterium
TTTTCTAGAGGAACCTTTAAAGGGACAGGAAGACCGGTTGGCGAAAAGGCGATGAAGGAGTATCGTTTTATTATAGAAAACGATGCAGACTTTGCTACTTACTTTAAGGAGTTTTATCAAGAGGTTTATTCCATCCCAAAACATGAAGCAACGATAGAAAAAGTAGATGCGATCATTCGCTATGAATATCTTAGGGAGGATTTTACAGCTGTATTGAAAAAATTAAACTTACCTGATATTACTATTCCGTTGACTAATAAAACGCAAGAAAAAGAAAAACATTTTATGGAATATTACTCAGGTGATATTTTTTCGCAAGCCCAAAGAGTGTTAGGTCCTTTAATGAAAAAGTGGGGTTATGCCGAATAAGAATTTTTTGAATAGAATAAAAAAGTTTAAGAAGTTGTTTTGGAAATCAAGCCGAAAGGTAGATTTTCTAGTGGTTGGAGCTCAAAAGGCGGGAACATCGGCGTTGAATAAGTACTTAAAGAAACATATTGAAATAGGAATGGGGAGAAGGAAAGAGCTTCATTTTTTTGATGATGAGGATTTCTTTTCGAACGCAAACATTGAATATTCTAATTATGAAAGTCGATTCGATTTTTCTGCAAAAAAGAAAGTTTATGGAGAGGCAACACCCATTTATATGTATTGGGAACCCAGTTGTAAAAGGATATGGGAATACAATCCTAATATGAAATTAATTTTTATTCTTCGAAATCCAATTGAAAGAGCTTTTTCTCATTGGAATATGGAGTTCCAGAAAGGTAATGAAAAAAATGATTTCGCTTATTGTATTAGAAACGAATATCAAAGAGCAAAGGAATCTTTGCCTTACCAACATAGAGTTTATTCATATATTGATAGAGGATTCTACTCGAAACAAATCGAAAGGTTTAAAGAATACTTCAGTGACGAACAGCTACTTTTTATCAAGTATGATGAATTTAAAAATCAACAACAAATTGTACTTCACAAGATTTTTAATTTTTTGGACGTTGATGTCGAAAGCTATGAATTTGAATTTAATTGGGTCAAAAAACTGAAAAAGCCAACAACGATATCTAAAATTGATAGAGAATTTTTAATCAATATTTTTGAATCCGATATCCATAAAGTTGAAAAAAAGCTAGATTGGAATTGTAATGATTGGTTGGTATAATGAAATGCCTGATTGGTAAGAATGAAGGCATGGGCAAATATCTAAATTCTAAAGAAAAAGAGCAATACAAATCAAAATACTTTTATCTATTTTTCAGCAATGCATAAATCGCTGGAATATAAATGGGCTCATCATTCTTGAATTTTAAATTCGTATTTAATTTTGAAGGTCCTGTTTTTAATACTTTAAATAGATGTTCAGGGAAATAAGAAAACAGATTTTCTGGAGACAATCCTTTCGGAGGTAAGTTGCTGATAAAAACCTGTTGCATCCGCTTCGGTAATTTGCTAAAGCCTTCATTTGATGCATTAAAATAATCTCTTATTTTATTAGAAACTTCGATTCCATATAAGCTTCCCCTGTTTCCTAAAAGCGTTTTGATTACTTGCTGGAATTTTACAATGTCGGATTCTTTGATTTGATGAAGCACCCCCCGCATATAAATATTTACATCGCCTAGCTCATTGTGTAAGGCAATGGCTTTTTCAGTATCAGTAGCGCCCAATACTTCGAATTTTATTTGTACTTTGTTTTGGTTATGAAGTTCATTTGCAATACCAATAGCTTCTGAAGAAACATCGACTGCTAAAACATTTGTATAATGCTCGGCAAGAAAAAGGCTTTGTGTACCAGTGCCACAACCTAAATCCATTACAGGCAAGCTTTTATCAAAATGATCTTTGAACAATTCAAAGTCTTCCTCAATGGCTTCATTCGCTGGGACATCCCATAAGGCCTTTTTGTTTGAGTCTGTATAAGTTCTTTTGTAATATTTATTCCAATTGTCTCCGTACATTGAATTGTTAGGCTTGCATGTGATTTAGAAAAATTGATTTAAACAGCATCTATTCTTTTACACACTTCACTCCCTTTTTCCACTTCAGGATGTTTGATAAGATTTCTATATTTTTCAATCATCGATTTATTTCTCAACAATTCAATGGCTTTGATATATTTTTCGTGATTGGTGAAAAAATCACCAGCCAATATCAAATGGAGAATAGAGTAGGCAGATTCAAATTTTTCATAGCTTTGATCAAAAGCTTTGTCTGCACCTGCCCATTTTATTGAATCGGGTTGATAAAAAGTATTGATCAAATTCTCAACTAATTTATAAGCACCTTCTATATCTTTATAGGCGTCATTAAGCAAAGCTCGACCTTTTTGATTTAATATATCACTGACACCATGTGCCACTCTCTGTCCACCTTTCATGCCTAAATAAATGCCACTAGAAAAAATTGGATCTAAAAAACCGGAAGCATCTCCAACCATTGCATATCGGTCACCAAATTTTTGATCTGCATAGTAAGAAAAATCTCCATTTGCAGAGATAGGTTGTGCGATTTTGGCTCCATTAATTATTTTGCTTGCTAGAGAGGAAGATTTCAATTCCTGTAAATAAAAATCTTTTACCCAGTCGTCTGAGGTTTTCGATAATTCTCTTCGTTGTGCCTTTGCATAATCCATGTTGACTGCTAGGCCGATACTAAGTCGGTCTTCTCCAATCGGAATCATCCAAAGCCAGCCCAGTTTTTCACCTTCCAAATGAACGATTTTTATATTGCCTTCTTTTAAGCTTTCGTCCCAATTCAAATTGACCCAATGCGTAGAATAAGCAACCCTGGTATTTAATCTTTCAAAAGGTTTTTTACATTTTAATTGATTGGCCAATAAGGTATCCTGGCCACTGGCATCTATTACAAAACGTGCATTAAGGTCCATTCTTTTTCCATTGCGCTCAGCGATAATAGTTACAGATTCATCTGAGCTAGTAAAGTCAGCTTCCAGGACTTTGGTCTCCTCCCAAACTTTAGCACCTTTTTCTATACTGTTTTGCAAAAGCATATGATCAAACTTTGCTCTACGCACATGAAACGACAAGTAACTCGGATCTTTTATTACATGGGCAAAGCACCAGTTAGAATAACTACTGCCATCAATATTAGAAAAGGTTACGCCAGGTTTCCTTGTAAAATTTGCTTCCATTTTTTCCAAAACGCCTAAGTCTTGGAAGATTTGATAACAGAAAGGCAATAGTGATTCTCCTACATGTTCTCTAGGAAATTTAGCCTTTTCTAATAAAAGTACAGAATGGCCCAATTGCACCAAGGTGCTTGCTGAAGTAGAACCTGCTGGGCCGCCTCCGATAATAATTACATCGTATTGTTCTTTATTCATTTCATTCGTTTTTTGGTTTTGACACTATTGCTATTAATCAAATCTTTTAATTTCTGATCTGTTGAAAATACATGAAACAAAGAATCAGCAATTATTCTATGGGCTTTTGCATTAGGGTGTTTGTCAAAAGAAGCAACTACTAATTCAGACTCCTCATTGTTACTAAATACCTGATTCAAATTGATGAAATGAAATCCAAGAGAATCTGTCAAAGATTCCACAAATTCAATTTCCTTTATGGAAGCAGGATCTCCAAGATCTGGTAAAAAAAACAAAATAGGAATGATTCCTTTGCTAGTGCAGAACGCTGAAATTTGTGTTAGCCCCCAGGCAGTTAAAGTATTTGCCTTTGATTTGAGCCGTATTAATTCTTCAGATTCAGAAATATTATGGTCAATTTGTAATTCATTTTTTATAGTTTGAAGAAAAGGAAATTTTTTCAGCCATTTTTTGTTTTTCAATTTTTTCCTAAACATCTTTAGACTTCTTCTACTCTCAAATTGGTGGATTGGGTATAAAAGTATGTCAGGTTCGAAAGTATGAGCTTTTTGCTCAAGCATGAGAATGTTTTGAGGTATGTAATTCCCATTTACTGCAAAATTAAGACATTCAATCGTATCAAATAGTTTAAAAGGTTTTGTTTCATTTAAAGTAATTTCAAGTAAGCTCTCGAAAGTTTCGTGATCATTAACCCCACTGCCCATTTCTATTGAGCCACCTAATAATGCAATCCTTAATGTCCTATGATCTTTGTTTAAAGAATACGATTTATCTCGAATTCCATATTCGTTTGTAGTAAACTGTTTTCTTTTGAAAATTGTATCTATATTGGGTTTCAGGTGAATGCCAATTCCAACTCGTTCAATAAGATTAAGTTTTTTTAAACTAAACCAATCCTCGGGCTTTTTACTATTAACCTCAATCATTCTTGAATTAATATTATTTCCTACAATTAATTCATCGTAGTATCCATTGTACATTTGATCTTGATCAAGTGCATTTAATTGAGTAGTAATAATAGGATTGGTGTCTATCTTGAAATAATTTCCTAGGGATTGATGTATTTGGGGATAGCTTAAAAATGATAGAAACAATAGGACAAGACCAATACTGTTAAATTGCAGGGATAGTTTTTTTAGACTGGGTCGAAAATGAAATAAAGCATGAAAAGAAATCCCAAATAACACAATTAGAGTAACGACGAATACTAATTTTATTATATCAAAAATAGTGGGCACTGCAATCCCATTGATCATGGCAAAATAAGTTGCAATATCTGGACTAATCCAAAAGCTCCAAAGCAAACTCATCGTAGCATACATCCCTAAAATCTTTGTGGTTGTTATCAAGGTGTCTGTAAATGAAAAATCCTTGCTTTTTTTCTTTCGTTTTTTGGACTTTTGATTCAATGCATTAATGCCTACGAAAAGGCCCATAATAGCCCAAAAAAGTATGTCATTATTTTTAAGTAAAAAAGAGCCTCTTATCCAAAACCATTGATAAGCGTGAAAAAACCAATTGAAGAAAAATACAATCATTATTGTAGAAAAGACGGCAAAATTATTCTTCTTTTTAAACTTA
>CALIAG010000210.1 GCA_938041325.1 uncultured Saprospiraceae bacterium
GAAGGAGATTACACCGTCACCGTTGTGGTGGATGATTGTACTTTGACTTCTGATATTTATGCACTTGATATTTACGAACAACCCAGTATAACTCCTGTTGCAGGACCAAATGCACTCTGTGAAGGATCTACTCTATCGCTCATTTCTAATGGCAATAATGTAGACTCCTACGCATGGGTCGGTCCAAATGGATTTACTTCCAATGCAGCCAACCCACAAATTACCAATGCTACAATTGAAGCAAATGGGGTTTACACCCTTACTGTTACTTCGGTTTCTGGTTGTGAAACAACACAGAGTATTACCGTTGGTTCGATTGGACAAACGCCAGATACTCCGATTGTAGTGACTGATGCAGAAGTTTGTGAAAACGATATGATTACCCTTTCCACTCAACAATCTTATGTTGGGGTGGCCGTCAACTACTTCTGGTACAACGGACAAGGAGATGTCATTTCTGTCGCACAAACACCTAGCATCGCAGCTGATGATGCAATGGCGATTTCACCATACTACGTTGCCGTTCAGGTCAACGGATGTTTGTCTGAATTGTCAGATGTAAGTCCTGTTGTAGTTGGCGCTCTACCTTTAGCGGCAGCTTCCAACAACGGACCAATTTGCGAACAAGACCAAATCGTCTTGACAGCAGGTACCGTTCCTGGTGGCGAATACCGATGGTATGATTCTGATCCATTGAGTTCTTCACCTCCGGCTGACTTGATCTCTACTTCACAAGTCGCTTTCGTCAATGACATGCCTGCGGGCGTTCACGATTTCTACTTAACAGTAGTAACCAATGGTTGTGAATCTGATCCAATTGACATGACTTCTGTGGAAGTTCAATCAATCCCTGCGATCAGCGCAATGAGTGGAGACGGTTCTTACTGCTTCGGTGAAAACGTAACGCTTTCTGCTACCAATGCAATACCAAATACTGGACTCATTACCTATACTTGGGTAGGACCAGGTGGGTATTCCTACTCTTCTACTACTTCCGGCAACGGACCGTTTACCGCAATTATTCCTGCTGTAAATAGTACACATGCTGGTAACTATAGCTTAGTGCTGGAAAACACAAATGGATGTACTTCTGAAATCGAAAGTTTAACCATCGATCTCAATGCAACGCCACAAACTCCAGTACTTACATTGAACAACGACTTCCTTTGTGAAGGAGAATTACTCGAACTTAACGCGACACCATACACCGGCACAGAGCAAGTGAATTACAACTGGTTCTTCGACGATGGTTCTGGACCGACGATGATTGCAACAACTGATATTCCGACTTATTTCATTGACAACATCAATGGAAATAACGAAGGAGTTTATACTGTAAGTTCTCAACTCGATGGTTGTAGCTCTTTCAGCTCCAACGCTCAGGATGTAACAGTCTTTGGAAATGTTGCTCCGCCAACTGCTGGCAATGAAACTACTGCTACTGATCCAGCTTGTGAAGGAGACTTTGTACAATTGGACATTGAATTTATTCCGGGTGCTACTTATCAATGGTATGGACCGGGTGGATTTAATTCGCAATTGCCGTCGCCTGTTATTTCTCAAGTAAGCCTTGAGGACATGGGTGAGTACTATGTAGTTGTTGAGTTGAATGGTTGTGCAACCATTATTTCTGAACCTACATTTGTATATGTACAAGAAGCACCTGCTGCACCATCCATTATTAATAATGGACCTGTTTGTGAAGGTGGAGATATTGATATCGTGATATCGAGTCCGATAAATATTCCTCCTGGAGCTACTGTAACATACGATTGGTATTATGCTTTCGGAAATGTATTGATAGGAAGTACACCAGATCCTGAATTTACTTTGACTGGACTTGATGTCAATAACTCAGGAAGCTACTATGTTGTAATGACTGTTGGCAACTGTTCTGCGCCACCATCTCCAGCTACTATTGTAACCGTAGATGAAGTTCCAGTGAACGCTGCTGATGCTGGTGACGATGAAGAATTGTGTGCAGTAACAAGTATAAACTTAGATGCTGAACAACCAACGGTTGGGACTGGACAATGGACTTCTATTACAGGAGCCTCTATTGCGAATCCAAGTTTACCAAATTCAGAAGTGAATGACCTGATAGAAGGTGAAAACCTATTCGTCTGGACATTGTCGAATGGAGCTTGTGCTGATTACGATACAGATACGGTAACGGTTACTATTTCAGATATTCCTGTTGATGTCGCATTTGCTGGACAAGACATGAGTTTATGTGGAGACCAAGTTGCTCAAGTAGATGCAATTGTACCGACTGAAGCGACTGGAGTTTGGACACAATCATTGGCTCAGGCTTCATTAGGAGTTCAAATTACAGATCCTACTTCTCCGACATCATCCTTACAAGGTTTGACTCCTGGAAATGAGTACATTTTCACCTGGTCATTAACAAGTGGTGTATGTGTTGATTACTCTGTCGATGAAGTCATCATTACTGTAACAGAAGGACCTGCTGAATCCGCAATAATCCTTGACGAAACCATATACTCTTGTGGAGAAGATGATCTCATTATTGAAGCTATTGAACCAAGCCTTGGAACTGGACAATGGAGCACCTTATCTGGTGCTACAATTGCCAATCCAAACAGTCCGATAACACAAATTGAGACTACAGATCTTGGAGAGAATATCTTCATATGGTCTTTATCCGACGGTGCTTGTGAGAATTACTCTGTTGACACTTTGGTTATCATGACTGAAAATTCACCTATCACAGAGGATGACCGTTACGAAATTGAATTTGGAACAGATTTAGAAAATTACGATGTAATGGTCAACGATTTGGCCAATACTGAAAATTTCGAAATAACAATTCTTACTGAGCCTAAAGATGGTAAGTTGGAAGAAAATGATGATGGAACATTCACATTCTTCGCTGATCAAGGATTCGTAGGAACGACTACTTATGAATACTCATTGTGCAACATCAATTGTCCAGAATTGTGTTCTATCGCAACAGTGACCATTGAAGTTTTACCTGGCGAAGGTTGCAAAGCACCTTCGATCATTACTCCGAATGGTGACACATTCAACGACTCCTTTATTGTGCCTTGTGTTTACGCTTATCCTGGCAGTAAATTAAGTGTCTACAACAGATGGGGAGACGAAGTTTACAACGATGTAGATTATAAAAACGATTGGACAGGTACTTATTTAGGTAATGATTTACCGGTTGGTACATACTACTATGTTTTAGAAGTGAACGATCCTTCAGGTACTGTATTAAATGGCTACGTATTTATTCAACGATAAAAAGAAAGGGAAGAGTTTTCTGGGAAACCGGAAAACTGCTGCCCTTTTTGAACACAATGTTACACAACTTAACTATACACTATTTTAAAAATAAAATGACATGAATTTTAAATCTCTTTCTTTCGCAACAGCCCTCCTATTTCTTACTACCATCGGCTGGGCACAGCAAGATGTTCAATACACGCAATTCATGCACAACAAGTTGGCTTTTAATCCAGCTTATGCAGGCAGTTCGGGTGTTCCTTGTATGAATGTACTTCATCGAAGCCAATGGAATGGTTTTGAGGGAGCTCCTGTATCTCAATCAATCGGATTTCAAATGCCTCTTTTCAAAGAAAGAGTTGGTTTTGGAATTTCTATTGTACATGATCAACTCGGCCCAACCAATAGTTGGAATGCCAGTATGATTTATTCCTATCACGTTGATTTTGGTAAATCCAAATTAGGTATTGGTGTACAAGGATCAATGCGAAATTATCGGGTCAATTGGGACGAAACAGAAGCCACTCATCTTGGAGATGGTACGATACCAACTTCTCCTTCAGGTTCTAAATTCTTACCCAACTTTGGTGCTGGACTTTACTTGCATTCTCCACGCTATTATGTTGGATTAAGTGTTCCACACTTTTTGAAAAGTCAACTTTCTTTGGTTGATAATCAATTTGAATTATCTGATATCAATAGAGAAGAATTGCATGGATTCTTAATGGCAGGAATGGTATTCGACTTGAATAGTAATTTAAAATTAAAACCTGCTGCATTAGTAAAATATGCAAAAAATTCACCGCTTGACTTTGACCTACATGCGAGCTTAATTTTCTTTGACAAATTATGGCTTGGAGCAACTTATAGAGGAGGTGGAGATTTATTTAATAGCGCAGGTGAGTCAATTGACGCTGTTTTGCAATTGCAATTATCAGAATCTATTCGACTTGGTTTGGCGTATGATTTTACACTAACAAAAATCAGGGATTACACTTCTGGTTCTTATGAAATCATGCTGGACTATTGTTTCCATTACCAAGGCAAACGTTTAACGAATCCACGATTCTTTTAAAACAGATTAGCCTTCTTGAATTCATCAAAAATATATGAAATTTAGCTTAATAAATTTGCCATGAATAAATTTAAATTCTTCCTATCCTTCTCCCTTTGTTTGTGCTTCACTTTGTGCTTAAATGCACAGGAAGAAAAAGTTACAGATAAAGTAAAAGACATTAAAGTCCTGAATAGTCCTCTCCAGAATACAAAAAAGGGAGAGAAACTCTATGAAGACTACGGTTATAAAACCTCTATTCCGCATTTCGAATCTTCGGCAGAATATTCATCAGAAGACCTTGTCAAGATTGCCAATTCTTATCGATTGGTTCATGATACAGAGAATGCAGAATTATGGTATTCGCAGGTAATTGACGTTACTGACAAGCCTCTTTACAAGTTATATTATGCACAGGCTTTGCAGAGCAATAGAAATTACGAATTAGCGAAAAAATACTAT
This sequence comes from uncultured Saprospiraceae bacterium, assembly GCA_938041325.1. Lineage (GTDB taxonomy): Bacteria > Bacteroidota > Bacteroidia > Chitinophagales > Saprospiraceae > CALIAG01. The sequence continues at coordinate 4,769 of CALIAG010000210.1, forward strand.
TTAGAATATGACAGATCAGTTGCCGGAGAAGTTGGTGCTGATGAAAGAGGAAAAATTCTTGCGAATGCTATCGACAGGATGAATGACTTTTCTCATACTTCTACGAAAATCAGAAACGAATCGGAAATCAATACCGATAAGTTAGACTTTAGTCCAACCTACCACAACAATGGTGTTGTTTTCGTTTCGACAAGAGAAAACGATTCTAAGAAAGCGAAAGGTACAGACATTTGGATCAATGACAATTTCATGTCTTTATTCTATGCTAAAAAAAGTGAGGCTACTGGTTTATTAAGCAGTACTGAGGAATTCTCACACGATATTACGACCAAATTCCATGAAGGTCCGGTTACTTTTTCAAAAAGCGGAAATCGTATTTTCTTTACCCGAAACAATTACAATAAGGGTAAAAGAAGAAACGACGACAAAGGTGTCATGAAGTTAAAAATTTATACGGCTTCAAAGGATGGAGAAGATTGGGGCACCGCTGAAGAGCTTCCTTGGAACACAGACAAACACGAAGAATGCCACCCTACCCTTTCTGCTGATGGTAAAACATTGTATTTCTCTTCTGATAGAGAAGGTGGTTTTGGAGGAATGGATTTATACTCTTCTGAATTCAAAGGAGGAAAATGGAATACTCCGAAAAACTTAGGAAAAAAAGTCAATACTGCCGGGAATGAAGTCTTCCCTTTCATTCATGATGATGGAACTTTGTATTATGCTTCTAACGGATGGGGAGGTTTAGGTGGCCTTGATATCTTTTCTACAACAAAAATTGAAGAAGAAAAATGGGCAAAAGCAGAAAACATTGGTACTCCGTTTAATTCACCAAAAGATGATTTTGGTTTTATCATGAACGTCACACGTACTGAGGGTTACTTGACTTCCGCAAGAGACAATGGCAACGGCCAAGATGATATTTACTCTTTCATTTTGCCTGCTGATGCATTTGCGAATAAATCAATGGCAAAAGTTTGTGCATTCGAAGAAGGCAATGAAGACAATCGTTTGGAAGGTGTAGTTGTTACGGTCACTGAAAAGATGGTAGAAAAAACTGGACAAACCTTGGTCAATAATCAAAATGAATTGGTTTTAAAAGTTACGCCTACTGCTGTCGTTGATGAATACGATTTCCGTCTTAAGATGAAAAACGATATGGTTCCGAAAACGGAAGAATTATTTAAACCAAGAGATTTCAACACTGATAAGATCGGGGAATTCTACATGGCTGTCAGACCAGACAGAGAATATCATTTAGTTGCTAAGAAAGATGGTTTTATTGTAGCAGAAGAAACTTACACAACTGGCGAAACAATTGACGCAAATGCTATTGAAATTTGTGTTCCTGTTCCACTTGCTAAATTGGAAGTTGAAGAACCTGTTGTAGCAGCAAATACTGCAAATTGTCTGATGCTAGAAGGAACAGTTGTCAATGAAAAATACGGCAATGTCATTGGCAATGCTACAGTGACGATGGTTAACCTTTGTAGTGGTGAAGAAGTACAAGTTGCATCTGATGCAAAAGGATTCTTTTCTTTCCCTTGTATTCCTTGCGGTTGCGAATTCGCTTTAAAAGGGGAAAAGAAAAACTTCAAATTTGGAATTGACAATGCTTCTTCAATGAATTCAGAATGTGATAAACCTGGTGTAATTAAAACCAAAATTCCACTGAATCCTTCTTTGAGTGGCAGTGAAGTATTTGCAGCTATTGCTCCACCTGAGAATAATTTGACAGTAGGAAGTGTCATTGAACTAGAAAATATTTACTACGATTTTGATCAATTTTATATCAGAGATGATGCACGTGGAGATTTGGAAAACATTATTGCTCTGATGACAAAATTTCCAGGAATGGAAATCGAATTGGGTTCTCACACGGATTCAAGAGGAACCACTTCTTACAATGCTAATTTATCTCAAAACAGAGCGAATGCTGCCCGTCAGTATATCATTCAAAGAGGTATAGATTCAAGAAGACTTACCGCACATGGATATGGTGAATCTCAACTTAGAAACCGTTGTAAAAACTTTGTAGAATGCGATGAAACAGATCATCAATTGAATAGAAGAACAGAAGTTAAAATTACTCGATTTGATAGAAAAGATGTGCAAGTGCTTTATAAAGATGATGGTCCTCAACGAATAGACAGAGCCGATCCTAAAAGAGCATTTGTTTGGGATTAATCAAACGTCAGCATGGTGTAAAACTACATTTGTAATGATTTAAATTTACTCTTTTACACTAAAAGCTAGATGTCTAAATATGGTTATTGTTAAATGATTTATATAAATGAATTAAAAGAACTGGCAATTGGAAGTGATTCTGATTGTCGGTTTTTTTTTGATTGTAGGGAACTGTTTTCTCGTTTTAATTTGATTATCTTGGCGATCCTAATTTAAAATAAAAACAACATTGAAATGCTTAAAGACAAAGTAGCTTATATCACAGGAGGGACAAAAGGAATTGGTTTGGGAATAGCGAAAGCCATGCTAGACCAAGGAATGAAAGTTGCCATAACTTCTAGGAATCAAACCGCAGCAGACCAGACCGTTAAAGACCTTGACGATGGAGCTGGAAATATCATTGGGATCGCATCTGACGTTCGCTCAATGGAATCAGAGAAATCGGCTGTGAAGCAAATCCTTGATAAATGGGGAAAATTGGATGTGGTGATTGCCAATGCTGGTGTTGGACACTTCGCTTCTATTCAAGACTTGACCGAACAACAATGGAAAGAAGTTATTGATATTAATTTGACTGGTGTTTTCAATACGACAAAATCTTCGCTCGAAGCTTTAAAAAATTCTAAAGGTTATTTGATTACGATTGCCAGTCTTGCAGGTACCAATTTCTTTGCAAAAGGATCGGCATATAATGCGAGCAAATTTGGTTTGGTCGGTTTTTCACAAGCAGTGATGATGGATGTTCGACAAGATGATGTGAAAGTTACGACGATTATGCCGGGTTCTGTCTCTACTTATTTCAACAATCATCAGCCTAGTGAAACGGATGCTTGGAAAATCCAGCCAGAAGACATTGGGAAATTGGTTATTGATTTAATTACCATGCCGGCAAGATCATTACCGAGCAAGGTAGAGATCCGTCCTTCGAAGCCTCCGAAGAAATAAAAGTATTTTTCCCGGAAAGATGCAAAGGCATATACCTTATGCGTTTCTACGAGAATCATCGAATTTCAATAATAAGAAAAGTTTATAAAAAACAATAAAGAAGGGTGAGTCATTGATTCACCCTTTCTCGTTTCAATCCCTGTTTTAGCTGCATTTCCCTGCCTTACCCTTTTCACATTTTTGAACAGTTTCAAACCCACTTCTTATTAAGTATGGATTTCTTGTAAACATATTTTATAAAAAATACTATATTTACACCTACCCACAAATAACTTTACACTTTAGAAACACTAAACGCTCCAAAATTCAACAGACTATGGTACTTGAACTATCTGCCTTACCTGCGCAAATAATTAAGGATTTGGACTTCTTAAAAGAAGAATTGGATCGCAACATTCCTCCGAAAAAATTGGATCGAAACTTACTTATTGCCTCTTGGAATATCCGTGCATTCGGAGATGTAACCCGTAAATTTTTCTCGCGAAAAGATGATTCTCCTAAAAGGGATTATTACGCTTTGTATTGCATTGCTTCTATTATTAGTCGCTTTGATGTAATAGCTATTCAAGAAGTTAAAGCAAATGTTTTCGCTTTGAGAAAAGTAGTCAACTTATTGGGTGATCACTGGTCAATGATTTTGACCGATGTCACCAAAGGTTCTGCTGGTAATGGAGAACGTATGGCCTACCTGTTTGATACTCGAAGAGTAAAACTTTCTGGGCTGGCAAGTGAATTGGTTGTCCCAAAAGAGCAATTGGATAAAATAGGTTCTGAAGCATTAGAGCGACAATTTGCGCGAACTCCTTATGCCGTAGGATTTCAATCGATGAATCATACTTTCATTTTGGTGACGCTTCATATTTTGTATGGTAAAAATGCTGCTGCACGAATTCCAGAACTAAAGGCAATTGCGGATTGGTTATCTAACTGGGCAAAGGACGTTAATGCTTATGATCAAAATTTGATTGCCTTAGGGGATTTTAATATTGAAAAAAGAGGGGATCTTTTGCATGAGACATTCATATCTTCTGGCCTACATATACCAGCAGATATGACTGAAGTCACCCGCTCTATTTTTGATGAAACTAAATTTTATGATCACATTGCGTGGTTCAATGGGAACAACGGTGTTCCAAAATTATCAATGGAATATTTGCGAGGTGGTAATTTTGATTTTGTGGATAAGGTTTATCGGAAGAAAAATTTAACGAAGCAAGAATTGTCTTGGCGGATTTCGGATCACTATCCTTTGTGGGCGGAGTTTAA
>CALIAG010000211.1 GCA_938041325.1 uncultured Saprospiraceae bacterium
TATTTCGTCAATAGCATAACCGGTACTTCTTCTGTGAATGGAAGGTTTAGGAAAGTTCTCTGAAATTTGCTTAGCCATTCCCGGGACAGAGAATTCTTCAAAGATTTTTTTATAAATCTCTCCTTCGAAAGTCAAAGCGTCTTTTTTCTGTAAGAATTCTTTTTGCGAGAGCGCATTGAAAACGGCTTCACTTGCGTCGGCCAATACTGCATGCAATTCAAGAACTTTATCTCTGGTGACTCCATATTTAATGGATGTCGTTCCACTGGAATTATTACCTACCATACCGCCGATCATACACCGATTGGAAGTGGAGGTGTTTGGGCCAAAGAACAAACCATGTTCTTTAAGAAATCTATTTAGATCGTCTCGGATGACACCAGGTTCGACAGTAACTGTTTTGTTTTTTTTATCAAAATCAAGAATAGAAGTGAAGTGCCGAGAAGTATCTACGATGATGCCATCTCCGACACATTGCCCTGCCAAAGAAGTCCCTGCTGCTCTGGGGACTAAACCAATTTTGTTTTCATTTGCAAAATGAATCAGTGTTTTTAAATCTTTGATTGATTTGGGAAATGCAACAGCCATTGGTGTACGGCGGTACACTGAAGCATCTGTGGCGTACAAAGATTGATAAAGCTTATCAGTCTTCAATTCTCCGTCCAAATCTTGCTTTAGTCTATCTAGTTGCATGTTTTTATAATGATAAAAAAAGCAAGATAGAGTTTCCTTTTAAAATAATGAATTGTAGATTAAAAAAGCCATCCAAAATCTTTTTTGGATGGCTTCAATATATTACTAATACTTCATCAATCTCGTATGGTAATTTTCTTTACTTGGCTTGTTTTATCTCCGACAATAAAGCGGATAAAATACACACCAGAAATTAATTGTCCTGTCAATTGAATTCTGGCTTCATCAGAACGGATGGTACCTGTTTGTAAAACTTTACCAGCTGCATCAATAATTTCGAAATTAGTATGTTCGAAATTGCTATTCAATCCACTAATTGTAATCTCCTGACTTTTGGAGCTTGGATTAGGATGAATTTTGATTGGCATTTCTTGGAAGCTTGAAGTTTCTTCTTCCGGATCATCATGCGGTGAAACTCCGCCTCCCCAACCACATGGAATTATCAGGACGTGTTGTTGTGTTGTTACCGTATTTCCATTACAATCTTCAGCAGTAATTGTTACAGTAAAATTCTCATAAGGGACAGTGTTACTCAATCTGATCATTGCATAAGGTCCACCTGTGGCATAAATTTGTGTGCTAGGACCTGATGGAGAAATACTCCATTGGTAATTTGTAAATCCAGGTGTTACTTCTATATCAAACCAAGAATTTCCTTGACATACTTCTATGAAGTATTCACTGCCAATGACTTCGATTGTACTTGGATCGCATTCTTCTTTGTTACAATCTTCGCTTTCTGTAATAAGACGGCAGGAACTTCTACCACGAGTGCCGTCACAAAATACTGGCGTGACACAGATGATTCCCGTCAAAGATTCCCAGCACATATCAAAAGGCAATGGAACCCCTGTTTGAAATTGGTTTTCACAACCAGCTGGACCATTTGGTGGAAACGGTGAATCTAAAGTAAAACTGCTTTGGCCAGAATTACATTCTACACCATTAAATGCAAATATATCAATGGAACAAACGCAATCATCATTAACCGTCATTGTCCAAGCGTCTTGTTCACCAATACAAGACTCCGTAGGGCCCTCTAAAGTGATTGCTTGACCATAGACCATAAATGGAATACAGTATGCTAAAAGTAAGATCAACTTTTTCATATGTTTTATATTTTTTTTGAAATGTTTAAAAATGTGAAGTGGATCCTCTTCTTAGCAATTGCTCTATTAATTTATACCTTGAAAAATAAATGGTAACATCTTTTCGATATAAAAAAGTAAAATTAAGTTAGGAATATAAAACAGACGCTAGAGGTATGTGCTGTGAAGTAGGTGTTTGGGAAAGCGTATGAATTTAGTGTTTAATACCTAATAAAAAAGCCATCCAAAAAAGTTTGGATGGCTCTGTATATATTACTAATACTTCATCAATCTCGTATCATGATCTTCTTGACTCTGGTTGAATTGTCTCCCTGAGTGAAGCGGATGAAATAGACACCCGTTTGTAGTTTGTCTGTCAATTGAATTCTAGATTCGTCTGTTCTAAGAACTCCAGATTGGAATACTTTTCCAGAAAGATCAAGAATATCGAATGCTGTAAATTCAAAGTTTTTGCTCAATCCTGTTACTGTTATTTCCTGATTTTTGGTTCCAGGATTAGGATGAATTTTGATTGGCAATTCATTGTAACCGTCTGGAGCTTCTTCTGGATTATCCTGTTCTGCGAATCCCCAACCATTACAAGGTATTGCAACGTAAGATTGTGAAGTCATATGGAGTTCTCCGTTACAATCTTGAGCTGTTATGGTAACGATAAAGGTTTGGAAACTATATGCATTACTGACGCTTAACATCGCGGAGCTTCCACCTCCGTTAAAAATTGATGCATTAGTTCCTCCAGTAACGGTCCATTGATAGTTATAGAAACCTGGAGTGACACTTACACCAGTCCATGAATTTCCTGTGCAAATTTCCATGTAACCAGGAAAACCTCCTTTGACTTTTAAATTATCAGCTTCACAATCACATTCACATGAAGGCCCGCAATCCACAGTAAATTCATCTCCATTCAATATTCCATCATTACAAGATTCATTACAATTTTCGCCTTCAGTTACAAGTTGACAAGAACTTCGTCCTTTTGTTCCATCACAAAAAATAGGTGTAACACATATGACACCCGTTAAAGATTCCCAACACATGTCAAAAGGCAAAGGAAATCCTGTTTGAAATTGATTTTCACATCCAGCAGGACCATTAGGAGGGAATGGAGAATCAAGTGTAAAACTGCTTTGTCCAGAATCGCATTCCACTCCATTAAATGCAAAAATATCAAGAGAACAAATGCAATCGTCATTAACTGTCATTGTCCAAGCATCTTGGGCACCTTCACATGATTCATTAGGTCCTTCCAAGGTGACTGCTTGTCCAAATACCATCAATGGTAGTAAATACGTAAAAAGTAAGATCAACTTTTTCATATGTTTTATATTTTTTTGAATTTTAAAAAAAAAAGAAAGTGGACCTACTTCTTAAGCAATTGCTACATTAGTTAATACCATTAAAAAGAAATGGTAACATCGTTCCGGAAAAAAAGATGAAAGTAAATGAGGAAAAGGGAGCGAGATATTCTATAAAACAACAATTGCAATCCTTTTAAAAAGGATTGCAATTGTTGTTTTATACTGAAAAGGAACGGTTGTCCTATATGGCGTAAGCTCCACCGTTTGCATGAAGGGTAATGCCACTTACAAAACCGGCTTCTTCAGATGCGAGATATAAGTAAGCGTAGCCCATATCTGCTGGGGTTCCAATTCTTCCCGCTGGAATTAATTTTACACCAGCTTCGATGACAGCGTCGGGCATGCTGTCAGACATTTCAGATTTAATAAAACCAGGAGCTATGCAATTAACTGTAACGCCGTATTTTCCAACTTCTTTGCAAAGCGAACGCGTAAAGCCTTGTATACCTGCTTTGGTCGCTGCATAATTGGTTTGTCCAAAAGCCCCTGTCATTGCATTGACGGAAGAAGCGGAAATAATTCTTCCGTATCCAGCTTCTTTCATATGTGGTAAAACGGCTTTGGTGGTTACAAAGAGGCTATTTAAGTTGACATTAATAACCGTGTTCCATTCTTCCTCATTCATTTTTAGAAAAGAACGGTCTCTAATGACCCCGGCATTATTAATCAAGATATCTATTTTACCATGTAGCGCAAGAATATGATCCACTGCGTTTTGCACGGACCCACGATCTGTAACATCTACTTTTTGAAAGAATATTTTGCCACCCGATTCTTTAATTGTTTTAGCAGTCTCTTCTCCACTGTCTCTTACGTCCCATAAGGCAACCGTTGCACCCGCTTCACAAAATACTTTACAAATCCCTTCTCCGATGCCTTGGGCTCCACCCGTAACAATTGCTATTCTATTGTCTAATCTGAACATAATATTGTATTAAATTTTTAAACCTCTTTTAAAGGTATGTTTAGCATGTTTCTAGTTTCCTCAATGGTAGCGATTTCTCTACCCATCATTCGAGCTAACTTTACACCCCATTCTACACATTCTCCATTGGACTTAGCCATTTCATTATTCGGCAAGTAAAAATTATCTTCCAATCCTACTCTAAAATTTCCACCCATTGTACAAGCAACAGCGGCAAGTTGCCATTGTTTTCTACTGATGGCAATACATTGCCAGAAACTACCTGTCGGCACTTGCTTGATCTGATGAATTAGATTTTCTGTAGTGGCCGGGATCCCGCCCATAACGCCCATCACTAAACTATAACTGGCATTATCAGGCAGCAGTCCCATATCTCTTAAGGGCTCCGCGTTTCGAATATGTCCGGTATCAAAACATTCCATTTCAGGTATTGTTCCTGACTCGTTCATGACCTTTATGACATATTGTAAGGTATCAAAACTGTTTTCGAAAACGCCGCTTAAATAGAACTGTTTTGCTTTTTTAGAATAGATGGCGTAGTTCATACTGCCCATATTAAAAGCAGCCATATCTGGTTTGGTTACCGGAATATGTTTTACTCTTTCTTCTTTTGACAAGCCTATTGCTCCTGTAGAGTAATTGATAATTACGTTTGGACAACGTTTTCTAACTTCTTCATGAATGGATTCGAAAACTTCTGTTCTCCAGCTGGGCATTCCATTGTCTTCTCTTGCATGAATGTGTAAAATACTGGCTCCTGCATCTACTGCTCGTTTTCCTTCCTCTGCAATTTCAACCGGGGTATACGGGATGTATTCGCAATGAGTCCGATTGGTAGCCGCTCCGGTTAAGGCTGCGGACAAGATTAATTTTTGCATAGATTAGATTCTTTTAAAATCTCAGGTTGGAGTTTGAATTTTAGTCGTTTAAAACAGCTTCCCACAAAGTAATGCGTTTCTCTGCGAAATTTACAACGACTGGCAGTGTCAAACCTCTTTGTTGTTCTGTAATGGAATCATAACCTTTAAGGTGTATGATGCGCAGTTGCATTTGATCACCATTGCCATGATGGTTCAAATATTTTTCACAAATATCTTTAATGGCTTGGTAGCTGAACCAATTGTCGTGATCGAATTGGTACCACCAAAAAGCGAATGGAAAGGCAGCAAGATGTGCGTCAAAATAATTTTCCATATGTGCTCTATGGACCCTCATTTCAATTTCTCTTTGCGCGGCTGGATAATAATCTACAAAAGTACCGGCATATAAGGTCCCAATTGCTCTTAAAAAGTTTTCAGCGTATTTGACCGTTTCTTCAAATTCCTCATTTGTAGCATAGTCAATAATAAGAGGGGAGAGGGTCCAGTTATCGCCCATGACTTTTGAATAGAGTGTACTTATAAAAGCATCGTCTGCTCTATTGGAAAAACTCTTGAGCAAGTCATTTAGTTTATCTTTTCCGAGTCCCTGAACATCAAGGAGTTGTTCAACAGAATTGAATTTCTTCTTTGGTAGGGTCTTTTTAGCATCAAGGATATTTTGAGCGGTTTTATTTCCAATGGTATATCCATCAGAACTTCCTGAAGTTGGATCGTCTTTTAATTCTTCGCTTTTAGAAATAGCTTCAGGGGCTCTAGCTGAATTAATAAAGCTTAATAAGCGATCTTTTGCCCAATCCGGATAGTTTTCTGCCATGATATTATAAAAAGTAGATGCAGACTTTAAGGTAAATAATTTCGTATGAATCTGAATTATCTATTATCACTATTCTTCGCTAGCAAAATACTTCACGCTGAAAAGCGTGAAAGGCTATGTAGCAAAGGCTACACTCCGTTTTTTCTGCCTTGACTAGCAATAAAATCTAGATTCATATTCTATACTAAACCATTTTAGCATAAAGTCTATTAACGAAAGCCTAAAATTAAGTAAATCTGTTAATCCACCAAGTGTAAGTAACATTTAAACAATAATTTAGCCATTAGGAAGGCTTCTTTTAGCGCTATACTTCCTTGAAAAGCCTCGCCGATGCTAAGGCATCGCCTATGTTTTTCAAGTCGTATACCACCAAAATAATCTCCTCCAAATTGTCTAACCTATTATTTTAACGTTACTTGGAAGCTATAATTAACCTTGAGATAATGGAAAAGAAAAAAAAAGAGTAATTGGAACTAAAAACAGTCTTAAAATTGTTTCTCTTTATTTAGAAAATATGTAGATTTGCAGCCCAGTTGAAAAACTACAATTAAATGGTCTCATAGCTCAACTGGATAGAGCAGCTGCCTTCTAAGCAGCAGGTTCCAGGTTCGAGTCCTGGTGGGATCACAAGTAAAATGCGTAGCTAAATGATTATCATTGAGTTACGCATTTTTATTTTTAGAAGGGTAAGTAATGGGTAAACATTTGAAGGTTTTGCTTTATTATCTTTTAATGCTTTTTGATGCTCTTTTAATC
>CALIAG010000212.1 GCA_938041325.1 uncultured Saprospiraceae bacterium
AAAAAATGAGTGAAGAAGAAATTCCAGATAAGAATATATTTATGATGTGCAAAAAGGTTAATGAAAATGCATTTTCGATGTTATCAAATGAGTTCTCAATTAGAACTTGTCGACCAAATGAACTAGATATTTGGAAAGAAATGCCTTTCGATAATAAAAGAGATGCACATCAATACAAAAACTTCATGGACGAATATTTTCAAACAACATATGGAAATAAAGAAGAAGATTTTTTCAATAAAACGCTTTTTGTTGTCGATAAATTTGACAATCCAATTGCAACATGTCTAATATGGAAATCATATGGAGAATTTAATACTATTCAATGGTTAAAAGTTAAAAAGGATTATGTAGGAATGGGAATTGGTAGAGCATTACTATCTATTCTTCTGAAAAAATTGAATAAAAACGACTATCCAGTATACCTTCATACTCAACCTGGAAGTTTTCGAGCAATCAAACTATATTCAGATTTTGGGTTTTGTTTAGTGACGAATGAATATGTTGGAAATCGAAAAAATGAACTAAATGAAAGTATTCCTTTTTTAAAAACTTTTATGCCTGAACATGATTTCGTAAATCTCAAAAAATGCCAAGCACCTAATAGTTTTGCAGACAAGTTAAAGAAATACGATACTATTGAATTTTAGAAAAGAAGCCCGCCACACCACATAAACAAAACCGTTACGCATCAAGCAAAAAAAATGGAAAATCCCGATTTAATCATAAAGGTGAAAGTTCTAACGGAACAGGAAGGAGGCCGGAAAACACCTTTTTTCAATGGTTATCGAGGTCAATTTTATTACAACAATTCTGATTGGGACGCTACCTACGAGATAATAGATAAATCGGAAGCCAAACCTGGAGAAGAAGTGGAACTCGAAATAATAACAGCCCGTAGAGAAATTCACTTTGGGAAATTTGAAAGCGGGAAAGAAGTCAAGATTAAAGAAGGTAGTCGAATTGTTGCTATAGGGAATGTAACTCAAGTATTGAATGAAAGATTTGAAAAGTGGGACTTAGAAAAGTTTCAATCTACCATTACAGAATTTTATACCCCTTATTCAGGAGACTTAATTGAAGGCTATAAAAGGTTCTTTAAATACTATCTAATGGATGAAGATTTATTCAAAGGAATAAAGATATCTGAATTTGTACATCCAACGAAAATCCTTACGGTTAAACTCAGTAAAAAGGAAAATACATTTTCGACAGTATATCAATTTATAATTAAACAATGGAGAGAAAATTTGAAATTAGAGATAGATAGAATAAACATTGATTACAAATTAAACGATGCCATGAAATTGGAGAAAATGAAAATGCAATTTGCTACTTGGGGGGAAATCGAAAAATGTTATATAACAGGAGAAATAATTATTGAATAAAAAAACCACAAGTCACCAAAGCATTAAATATTTTGATTGTCTAATCTTGAAAAAAGTTTACAGACAAAAACAAAACTCTTTAGGCAACGTGTAAAGAAAAAAAGCAAACCCGGAGAACAAACCAACCTATCAAGGATATAGTCATACATAAGACCTTGTCGACTTCATACAATAAAATCTTTCCAAAATTTCCAATCACAATTATTTGCTGTTTTGAAATACTCAATATGATTATTATCAAAACCATCTCACTCAAAGCGTTTATATTTTTTTAAACTTCCGTCTTACCAGTATATAAGTATCATACTTTTTCTTGTGCTCCTTACTTCATGAATTCATGAAATAATGTGAGTCTACCTATTGGATGAAAATGGTCATTTCTTAAAACAAAAGCATTAATTAAAAAAAAGAATATCATGAAAAAAACAATTACGTTTACAATTTTACTATTAGCAGTTTTTCAACTATTTGCCCAAAAAATTGAATTGGTAGGTACCGAATATCAATTTGAAAATACAAAAGCATTACAAGAAAAATTTGCAGAATATAAAATCTTTAAAATGGATGCATCAAATCTATATAAAGAATTGAAGAACAATCCATATACAGACGAATTAGAACTACAGCTCGATGGATTTGATGACATTAGCCTACAAATTTATCCGACTCATGTTGCTTCAGCCGATCTTGAATATACGGAGTATTCAGACGAAGGAAAAAAGACCAATATTGAAACTCCAGCTATATTGACCTACCAAGGTAATATGAAAGAAAGCCAGGATCAGAAGATTTCTTTTGCCATTTTAGATCACATGTTTCAAGGTCGTTTTATTCAAAATGGAAAAACGTATTACATCGAACCCATTCAAAATCACACCAAAGCAAAATCAACTGACCTTTTTGTTATTTATGATGAAGAGTATGTCATCTCAAGAGAGGTAAAATGTGGCGTAAATCACTCTGATCAATTTCAACACAATCAGGAAGAAAACTTGTCTTCCAATAGAACGGTTGGTTCTTGCCAGACAGTAAGAATTGCAATGCACAATGATTTTGAGATGTGGCAAACCAATGGCTGGAACGGTTGGGCTATCCTATTTCATAATCATTGGGTGATAAATGATGTTAATACTGACTTTGATTATAACATAAACAGAGACTATGTATTGCAATTTGAAATTCAGGAAATAACTGTTTTTAGATCTGCAGCGCAGGATCCTTGGTTGTCACTCATCGAAGCAGAAGATGTATTGTGGGCTTTTCGAAATTGGGCTCCAACTGGTTTTAGCACTGTTCATGATCTTGGGCAACTGTGGACTGGCAGAAATTTTGGAACAACATTGGGTATCGCATTTATGCCTGGAATTTGCTCTTCTGTTAGATACAGCTTATGCGTAGATTTCTCAGAAGCTGCCAGCGAACTTCGAACATTAGCCAGTCATGAAATTGGCCATAACTTAGGAGCAGATCATGCTCCTTTTGGTATCATGAGCACACCATTTATAAGCGCCACAACTGCTTGGCATTCTATTTCAGTTGCTGAGATTGATAATAGATTACAAGCTGTTAATTGTTTGCAAGACATCACAGCACCGACTTGTAATGTTCCTGCTACCCCACCTTATGATCTTAATTGGATATGCTCTTTAGAAGAACCGGTTTGTTATACATTTAATTATCCCTGCATGACTGGAATTGAACTTTATTCACCAGATAGAAAACTATTGCATCAAGTAAACGGTACTACTATATGTTTGTCAAGTATTTATTCCAGAAGAAGAACTAGTCAACTATTTGTAACTCCTACAGGTGTTTGTGGACCGTCAGGAAATACTCAAGTTTGGAATATTCTAATTGACAATCCGTTTACTTGTGATCCATTTGGTCCTGATGGAAATTTAAATAATCCAGATTTTGCTACTCAACGTTTTTCTTACAACTTTAAAAACGGACTCACGATTAATGATTCTAATTTTAATAATGAGGTAAAAGAAATTCAAGTTGTGGATATGAACGGTAGAGTATTACATAAAGGTACTTACAACGAAGATCAAATCTCATTGAACTTTTTGAATTTACCGAATACAATTTTGTTTGTTCAAATTCAATCAGAGCAAGGAACTGAAATTCTGAAAATTCCAAATTTAAGATAACTAGTACAATTTGAGAGAAAGGGGCGGCAAATTCTTAGGAATGTGCCACCCCTAATTTATTTTAGCGAGTACTTGTCTAAAGTTGATCAAAGGAAAGTAAATTAT
>CALIAG010000213.1 GCA_938041325.1 uncultured Saprospiraceae bacterium
GTTGGTTTTAATTCTAAATTAAGATAAGTTTGTTTTTCTAGACTTTGATTAAATGACAATATGGCCTTCTTTTTCAAACTTAAAGAGGAATAAGTGAAGCCAATGGAAGCCAAGGCAGCTCCTGTAGCAGCAATAAAAGCGCCTCTATTAAAGCTATCTCGATTTAATGAACTCTCTAGGCCCCACAGATAAAGTCCAGTCCCTGCACCTATTAAAACAAAGCTAATGGCACGGTGTGTATTTCCTTTTTTCCATTGTTCTTGTGCCATAGGACTTGCGGCCATAACAGTTTTCATTTCTTTAGCAGAAAGTTTATTTGCATCTTGATAATACTCCAGTCCAAATAAACCTTGAAACATGGTCAATTCCTGAGCCAATGATTGGCTGACAATAAACAAACTTAAAAAAAGGGTCGTTAGACAGAATTTCATAATAATTATTAGTTTCGTTTTGTAAATATTTTGAGAATGCAAAATTGATTGCTTTTCAATTCATTAACTCTTCATTTTAATTCATATTGTAAATGAATTTAAAAATAACTATTAAACAAAAGGATTACTCCCACCAAGACGGTTTCATCTCCGTACTATTTGGAAATCCTAAACAATTGCTGCATTCACTTGGGCTTGATAAACGATTCAATCCACAATACTTTGCAGGAATTTGAATGGGGATTTGATTGGGGTTTACTTTGATTCTTTCAATCACTGATGACTCCACTCTAAAATAACCTAAAACCGGCAATTCCGGATCAGATTCATTGATCATATTGCCAATTACACTCGCTGGTGGAGCATCAAATAGGGTTCCTACATCATTCGTCACCCGATCAATTTTTTGCCAATATAAAAATGCTTCTTCGCTTATACTACTTTGAGTTACATTGAAATATTGTGTTTCATTAAAGGTCCAATCCATTCCTTTTTGAGATACTTTTTTTAAAATTGGAGCTCCGCTTGTATTTAAGTTTGAACTCAAAACAGCAATACCTTGTCGATCCAATTCCCCTGGGATAAAGCAACGCATAAAAACATTAAATGCATTTGGCAAACCAGTGAATTGATAGATATTTTCAGTTTGCCATTTTACAAATACGCCTTCTTCTGAAACAGGCAATCGCAATTGTGCAAAAATATTGCATTTTCCAATATCCGAAATATTTCCATTTTCTTGGTTGAATTCTTCTGTACCAAAATCAAAAATCAACTCTTCTATTGGAATCGGAGGATGCATTTTTTCAGGCTTTGATTTGTAGGTTTTACCATTGGGCATCAGCCCCTCGATATGATAACTACGCCCGACTTCTCCTGCAAAGTCAAATAAATAATAAGATCCGGCTTCAAATTCTTCGTAAGCCCAAGAATCTCCAATATCATTTTTTAAAACGACATTTCCTCCCGTTACCGGTTCAAAAACTTGCTTCCCGAATTCTCCTGTTCGGCTTATGAGTAGTTTTTGAGTTCCCACTCTATTGTCTAATGTACCATCAAAAACGAACAACTGATCCAATTGCTCCGTTTCAAATTCCAATTCTTTGATACAAGAATTGAAAACCAGCAAAGAAATCGATAACAACAAAAAGGCAGAAAGTGTAAATATATTTTTTGAACTTTTCATAAGTTATGGTTTAAAACTCAAAATTATAAGTCAATGCAGGAAAAGCATTTCCTATTACAGACAGCTGGTAGACACGAGCAATATCATTTGCATCCCTTCTAAAGAAAACTGAAAATGGATTTTCACGTGAAAACAAATTATAGATGGATAAGGTGATGCTGCTCTTGTACCCTTTTAATTTAGATTTACTTTTATCAGAAATAAAACCAAAATCAAATCTACTATAATGCGGAATTCTAAATTGATTGCGAGAGGAATAATTCGAAACCGTTATGTTGTTTATATTATAAGCAGAAGTTGGTGCAGTCAACGGTCTACCTGTGCGATAGGTATAAGTAAAAACCAATGCTACAACTGGATTGACTTCTATGCGCAAAAGTCCATTGATTTGGAATGGTTGATCGTAGTAAGCACGAAACCAATTTCCGAAATTAATGACTTCATCTTCTTTAGTTCCTGTAGAACGCAGATAAGTTCTTGCATAACTGACACCTAAGTTACCACTCCAAATACCAGCAGTTTTTCTGACAGACAATTCACCTCCAAATGACCTCCCTTCCCCTTGTGCAATTTCTGTTTCAATATGACTATTTAAAAGTAAGGATGGTAAATCCTTAAACATTATCACATCAGAAATTTCTTTGTAGTAAGCTTCTAAACTAAATTGCCAAAGGTTGTTTTTTATATTCCGAAAATAACCTATCGAAAAATTATGCGCTTTTTGTGGAGGAATATATCGATTGCTGACTTGCCAAATATCCACTGGAGTTGCTACGGCGGTGTTCGACACCAAGTGGATGTATTGTCTCAGATAGTTGTAACTGAATTTGAGCGAACTGTTTTCTGTCAAAGCATATTTTAATGAAAATCTCGGTTCAAATCCTCCGTAGTTACTTATGCCAGAACCTTGACCAAAGTTTAAGGTATCTGTAATAAATTCTGTTCTGACTAGGCCATCGTCTTCGTAAACAAATACTTCAGCAGGCCCCAATTGTTGAAATAGAGAATAACGCAATCCAATTGAAGTCGACCATTTTTTTGAAATAGACCAATCGTCATTTATGTAACCGGACAACAATCTTGCTTTGTCTTTTTCAACTGTTTGCGGTTCGATTATTGAAACCGATCCAATCGGTTCTAAAGATTCCGGAATTGTATTATAAAACACCAGTTCTGCTCCCAAATTTATTTGGTGTTTTTCATTTGGATTATAAAATACATTGTTTTTAAATTGAAGATATTTCATCCCGGTTGATTGTCTAAATGCTTCAAATCCATTCAATTCTGACAAGGAACTTTTGTATTGACCTGCTATTGCTTTAAAATTATTGGAGACCTTTTTATTCACCAAATATTTCCATTCCCCATTTAGTATTGACATTCCATAATCATAACCGAATTCATCTGAAAATCGAAATTCATCATAACTCGTATAGCCAGAAACATTTAAACGATGTTTGTCATTTATTTTAGCAGCCAGTTTGACCATTAAATCACCAAACCCTACCTTACTTTTCCTTAAGTCCCTGGCTTTCAGATTATTAATGACCCAACCCGGATAAGCGATTCTTCCTGCTGCGAGAATACTTAGTCGATCTTTCAATATTGGGCCTTCATAAGTAAGTCTACTAAAAACAGGTCCGACACCAGCTTTTATTTTTTGTCTTTTAAACGATCCATTTTTGGTTTGTACATCTATTACTGAAGAAATTCTTCCACCAAATTGTGCGGGTATATGCCCTTTGTAAAGTTCCACACCAGATACTGCGTCTGGATTAAATACGGAGAAAATTCCTAATGCATGAGAAGAGTTAAAAATCAATGCCCCATCTTGAACGATAAGGTTTTGATCGATATTTCCACCTCTAACATTAACTCCTGTCGAACCTTCTCCTACAGAAGAAACACCGGTCAGTGATTCCAAACTTTTCATAATATCTGGCTCTCCTAAAAACGAAGGCAATTCTTTAATTTGCTCTGTGTTCAATTGTTCTAAGCCTATCGTTGTAGAATTTACATTCGCATCAGATACTTTTGCTTTTACCACTACTTCATCTAAATTCAATGCTTGGACATTCATATTTATTTCTGCATTTCCATCTTCAAACATATTTACAGAAAGCAATATCGTTTGCATCCCTACATATTGAATTTTCAATAAACTCAGTCCCTTTTCTAACTTTATCGAAAATCGACCGAAAGCATCTGTCAAAACACCGTTGCCTTCTTTTTCTAATTGAACAACGGCACCAATTATTTCGCTTTTATCTTCTACGTCACGTATAGTACCCGTTAAGTAAAACCCCTGTTCGTTTTCATCACTTGTTGGTTTCCCAAAATTCAATGTAATTTCTTCCGGTTCGTCTTTAGTCGGTAATTTCAACTTACCTGTTTTCCAATCTTCCACCAATTGCAAGGCATAAGCCTTGTTCAGATTTTTAGGCGTGCAAATAATAATATCGCTTTCTCCTAAATTGCTAAATACAAACCCAGATCCTTGCAATACCTTTGACAATGCAGATTGCATCGGTTCATTTTTGATTTTTGTCGTTACTGGATAATACGGAAATGCATAAGGCTCGAAATATAAATTGATTGGATACTTTTTTTGAAGATCTATAATGATTTCTAAAAGATTTTCTTCAAAATATTCTTCATTGACCATAAGTCCATTGAATGGAGTTTGGGCTGCTGTGGTTTTTACTCCGACAAGAAAAAGAATAAAGATCAGGCTTCTTGAAATAGCGGATAGCATAGAATAAATTGAATATTGCCGATGATTTTTAGCAGCGGACATTTTAGAGAATAAATTTTCGGACAAGTTCAATAGAAATGCGAAATGAAAGATAACACTTTCGATTCTAATTCAAAACTTAAGATGTTAAGGATTATATGAATGCGAAAAGTGGATGAATAAGTCAAAGTTTAACAGTAACCCAGCAAATGATAATGCGACCTTTTTTGATTAAATTATATAAACTAGACTAGTTAAATATATAACTAATTTGACTCTTTTATCGGATCAGGATAAGTTAATTTTCTAAAAAAATATATCACAAAGATCTAAGTTGCCCATAGTTATAAATTATGATCATTCTTTATAAAAAGAGAAATCTTTTAACAACATAGACTTATAATATCCACCTCAAAGTTTTGTACCGGAGAATTGTCACAAACTTTATATTTCCCCACCTTCCTTAACTACATGAAAGTCAATACTTTACAGTTTTTTCTTGCAACTATTCCTGTCACATAAGTATGTTTTCTATATTAATACCTCCAATTTATTGAAACTATATCATACCTAAACAAGTAAAACACATATGAATTATTGAAATCTGAATCGTTTTTTTGACCCAGGCTTTAATTCATATTCTTCAAGCCAAAGAGAACATTAAGATCCTGAATTTCAACTACTTAACAACTCAACCTGTATTTATTAACCTAAATATGGGCTAGAATATTTTTGTCCAGATTTGAAGATTTCAAATTAACACCAGAGAACAAAATTTAGAATCATGAACAACATTAACCACAAAAACTGCTTACCCCCCCCACAATTTCTAATAAGATTTCGATTCGCATTATTTCCAAGTCATTAATAGCGATACCAATTAGCTAGCCATAAAAAAGGCACCCCAAGAACCAAAAAAAACAAGAATATTTCTTTTAAATGAACTAATCCATAATTACAATGGAACACAAAAATTCTTTATTGAAGTTTTTCTCCAAACAGTTTCCAGCTGTTCTAACTTTAATAGATTCTCCAAAGCTAGGGACAACAAGAAATAAATCCAGTGTTAAGAAAGCACTCTTTATTTCTGTTTCTTTTTCTTTTCTATTTGGTACTTTATTTCAAGTTTACCTGCAAGACAAGAATCCAGAACAAAATCTAACACCCACACCAATATTGGTAGACAGTCTTGGACCTGTTGAACGAGGAACGGAGTCTTCAACTGCTTTAAAAGATTGGTTATTGGAAAATGAGGTCAATGCAGAAAATATTTCTGGTTTGATCCAAAGTTACCGATCTAATAATTCAAGAAATGTTGTAGAGAATAGGAATTCAGGTGTATTACCAGATCCAGTGATTTGTCCAGTTATGGAAGTCATAGAAATGAATTCTATTCCAGGATTTGCTCAAACAGAGAATTTAACAATTTGTGGAAATCCCGACACGCTTGCCTATTTAATATATATAGAAGAACCGGGTGAAGTTTCAGGAACACAAATGACTGTTGATTATCGCCAAGGGATGCAATATGGAGGTTTTGCACTTACTCACTATCCTGCTAACACGAGTATATCTGTTGTCGATCCTAATGTTACAAAACCAAGATTCTTATTAGATGGAATAACCGAAGGTGTATATGTAGCTTATATTGGAACAACCTCTAATTGCGATGTCAATATCAATGCCATTGATTATGATGTAGAACTTAAATTCAATTTCATCTATGAAGATACTCTTGGAAACTTCGTAAGCTGCCAGCAAGAAGTTACTCCAACAAGACTCTACAATTCAATAATCAAAGAACCTGTTTTAAATTATAGACGAACTTCAAATATTACAGTAAGTGCAGTTGGGACAGAAAGATGTGATTGGATAGAAATCTCACAAGATGGTATCAGTGCTTATGTTAACTCGATGGACCTTAAAGTACAAGGTGTTGATCTATCCCAAGGCCTTATATTAAATAGTGTTCATTTAAGGACAGCTAGTGGTCCTTTGCTGCCTTACGTCCATGATCCACTGACCAATACTTTAAGTATGACAATAGAAGGGGATGATTTCTTGAATACAAGATTTTCTGCACCTTTAGATACTGCATTCGATACCAATGAAAGAATCAGAGTCTTTTTCTGTTATCAAGTTGATGAATGCCCAACTGTTAATACCTATCCAATAACCTATGAAGCGAGTTGGGGATGCAATGATGAGTTTTGTCAAACCATTTCAGCTTCTCGAGAAATAAGAATTAGACCGAGTATAAATCCACAACCAATTGCAACAGCAGATTTAATTCAAAATCCAGCTGTTTGCGGAGATCCTGGAATCATACGACTCCAAATTACATCAGACAATGATGACCCAGAAGAAGGATTGTTCCAAGCATTTACTTTAGGATTTGAAACTTGTGAAAAACCTTCCCTCCAAATAGGAAGAATAATCGTAGGAGATTCAATTTTGGGATCCGAATACTTTACTTGGATCAATGACGATATAAATATAGATTTTAGAACTTTAAATTTTGACCCTGATGGACCGGGCGGTTTAAGTGATTTTGATGGGGATGGTATTTTTGATGATTTAATTGGAGGAGATACCTTAAATCTTGACGTCGAAATTGAATTTGCTTGCTTGCTTCCTCCAGAAGCAGCTTCCGTAGATTGTGGAACTATTTTTTGCGATTTTGCCCTGTTTTATGTCGAAGCAGAAAGAGATTGTGGCCAAAGTTTTCAAACTTTTCCTGCTATAGATCCATTTAACATTACCAATGGTGCTACCTATATAGCAACAAATGAGACAGAGATAATTACCGGACTATTCGGTATAAATTTCGGAGCCACAGGGACATCTGGTGCGAAAACAGAAACTTCTGAACTCTGCTACATATACGAGCGAAATAATGTAACTCCTTGTGCTGATGGAGATGCAACAACTTACCTTCAGGTTGCTTTTGCAGGAAGCCCTTCAATTGTTCATGATGTAGAAATCAATGATCCAAACTCAATACAAGTTGATGTAAATGGAGTAAATGAAATCACCGGTGCCACCTTTGTCTGGGATAGTATTGACGCATCAAATAGAACACTAATTATCAATACAGGAAGTCTTAATGTAGGAGACACCGTTTGTATAAGATATGATATGACTGTAGATACAGCACTTTGTACACCACCTGTTTATATGACAGGTACTCACCAAGTTATAGAAGTCTGTAATAATGGATTGGGCTGTACTTGTGAAACGGTAAAGGCTTGTGAAAAAATCACGTATAGATCCGATCCAAACCAGACTGGATGTGATTGTGAATTCAGACATCGATATGTTGAAAAAACTAGGATTACAACAGGATACACAGATCAAACTCTAGCAACCAAAATTGCTCCTGAAAATGTAGATGCAGCCGACAAAAACAGATACCTTCCTGGAGATACCATGCGTTATACAGGTTCCTACACCTTCAATTCGCAATATGCATTAGACAATGCCTACGAAATAGGAATGGGCCACAGAGTCTTGAGTCAAAGTTGGGTAAGTAGTGCCAGTACTCCACGAATGGAATTAATGTTAGACACGAAAAAAAGTTATATTGAAAGATTAGAAGTACGCAAAACAGATGGAAGCATTACAGAAGTTGATTTCGGAGATATTCCTGCTTGTATAGATCCGGATCCGAACGTTTATAGAATTTCAGGT
>CALIAG010000214.1 GCA_938041325.1 uncultured Saprospiraceae bacterium
TAGTTGCTTAAGGTGCCGTTGTTTTCCAATATACCGTCATTATCAAACAAGGAACCTCCTCCATTGATAAATGCATCATTGATAACTAAAGTCGCTCCTGAAAAGTTGACGATAGTTCCTGAGTTAAAAACTACTGTGTTAAAAGTAATTGTTCCTCCGTTTTGAATTGTATAATTGATAATTGGAGAACCAGAAAAGATAGGAAAGTTACCACCCTGAGGTGCGCCAGGTATGGTCACCGTCTGACCAGAACTTGGAGTACCTGCAGACCAGTTTGATCCGTTGGTCCAGTCCGAATCGACAGCACCTGTCCAGACTGTTTGTGCTTGGCTTAAACTGAAGCAAAGCATTGTAACTAAAAACGTGTAAATTAATTTTCTCATGAAATGTTTGTTTAATATTTAAATACATATATCCAATTAGGAGAATATTCCCAATAAAATTATTCTTTTAGTCATTGCCATTAAATGAACCAAATACAGTTCAGTCTTATTGATGGTCAAATCAATAAAATGACAAGAAGCCCAAGAGCTATTAACTTTTTAAGATTGAATTTTTAAAATTTTCATTTGGACCCGAATGGGTCAGAGGATATAGTGTCTATTATATGTTCAGGAGTGTTGGGAAGAGTGTTTAATACTTCAATTCGACCGTAAAGGTAAGGAGTTAATTGGTAAAAGTAAACATTAAAGAAAAAAAAATACATATTATATTTTGTGTACATCCTATTTCTACCCAAAAATAAAAGGGCCTTAAGTATTTCTACTTAAGACCTTTTGTTTTTAAATCGGTTTTGGAATATTTTTATTCGGTGCTTGTTTTAAAAGCAGCCATTTTTGATTTTTCTTTTCGTTTTAGCATATAGGATTCATAGTCATTCATACTTTTAATCTGTACCAATTCCCATCCATTAGTGTACATGAAATTCAGAATATTCATTGCACTATTAAAATGCATTGGTTCTCCTGATTTATGAGTCATCAACAAGTTTGTACCTTTTTCATCTTCTAAGTCATCTGCTTGTCCGAAATCAACCATTGCAAAATACTTATCAGTCACTTTATCATACTTCTCCCATACTTCAATATAGTTAACAGAAGGACTGTTTAGACTTACTTTATTGACTGAAATTTGAGCATTCGAAAAAAAACAGATACTTAAGAATGCGATTGTGAAAATTGTTCTCATAATTTGAATAGTTATTATACAGGTGTAAAGTCAAAAATGGAACCATATTTTCGTTGCCACTAAACATATTAACCAATCAAATTTTATACTAATTTTAATTATAATCTATAATACTGTGATAATGAATACCAATAACTCAAAACAATACATTTTCATAATTTTATATTTTATGCAAAAAAAAAGTGCCATCTCGAAAACTCGGGATGACACAACAACATAACCATGAAAATACATAACCAAAATCTTTAAATCGCTCAAATCGTGTATACGAAATTCGATGGTCAGTTAGTAGGGGTATTTATTATTTCATAAAAGCATAATTTCACTTTATGAGCGAATATTTATTTATTTCGTTTCGCAACTAAATCGTTGCACTTAATCTATATGTGTTCTGAAAAAGAACAGCGCCATAGAATGGAATTGTTGAGCAAATTATTACCGCTACGCTGTTTAATTGATGTAAAGTGTTTCACAGTGCGAGGGTAAAGAATATCCTAAATTTTGTTGTAGTTTAGAGTTAAAGCTCTTAGATTCCAACTTTTAAATATTCATTTTGTCAATCATTCATATGCTCATAGTTATTTCAAACATCATACCAAAAAATATTTAATTTATAAATAATTAAATATTTAAATCAACTAACAGATAGCCTTTTACCAAATGAAACAATACGTATACTTACTTACCCTAGCATTCATTTTCAATATTTCTTGTAAAAAGAATGATCAAAAAAAGCTCTATACCATTCAGAAACAGAGCTTTGCGGAAAAATCAATGGTTGTTAGTGCACACCCTCTCGCTACTAAAGTTGGAGTTGATATTTTGAAGAGTGGTGGCAATGCAGTTGATGCAGCTATAGCTGTACAATTTGCTTTAGCTGTTTGCTACCCGGTTGCTGGGAATATCGGAGGTGGTGGTTTTATGATGATTCAAATGGCGGATGGTCAAAAAGCTGCTCTTGACTTCAGAGAGAAGGCTCCAATGAAAGGAAGCAGGGATATGTATTTAGATATAGAAGGAAATGTGATTCCTCGCTTAAGTATGGATGGACATTTGGCAGCTGGTGTTCCAGGAACAGTTGCTGGGATGTTTGAAGCTTTTGAAAAATTCAGTTCTACTAAAGACATGAATAAATTAATCAGTCCTTCCATAGAAATGGCTGAAAGAGGTTTTAAATTAACTAAAAACCAAGCAAGCTATCTTAATAAGAATCAAGAAGGCTTTATAAAATTTAATACACAGACCCCGATTTTTGTAAACGAAAAAGAATGGGAAGCCGGAAGTCTTTTAAAACAAAAGGATTTGGCTCAAACCTTAAGAAGGATTAGAGATGAAGGAGTAGCTGGGTTTTATGAAGGTGCAACCGCAGATTTAATCGTATCAGAAATGGAGGCTGGAAATGGGATTATCAGCTATGAGGATTTGAAGAAATATAAAGCAATCTGGAGAGAACCCATTGAAATAAAATATAAGGACTTAGACATTATATCTATGCCTCCCCCATCAAGTGGTGGAATCGCACTAGGCCAAATGCTCAATGCAGCCGAAATGTATGATTTTTCAAAAATGAAATTTCAAGAATCAAATACAGTGCACTTAATGGCAGAAATTGAAAGGCGGGTTTATGCAGACAGAGCAATGCACTTGGGGGATTCTGACTTTTACAATGTACCCAGCAAAAAACTTTTGAACAAAAGATATATGAAGAGAAGGATGAATGATTTTGATCCTACTTCTGCAACCTCTAGTGATTCTATTGAAGCAGGTAATTTTGCTATGCCTATGGAAAGTACTGAAACGACTCACTTTTCTATAGTTGACTTTGAAGGGAATGCCGTGTCTGTTACGACCACGTTGAATGGAGGTTATGGATCTAAAACAGTTGTTTCTGGTGCAGGCTTTTTATTAAACAATGAAATGGATGACTTCAGTGCCAAGCCTGGTGTCCCAAATATGTTCGGATTGATAGGAAATGAAGCCAACTCTATCGCTCCTGAAAAAAGAATGTTGAGTTCCATGACTCCGACCATAGTCACAAAAGATGGGAAACTATATATGGTCCTTGGAACGCCTGGAGGTTCTACAATCATAACTTCTATTTTCCAAGCAATAATTAATGTAAAAGAATTCGGCATGAGTATGTCAGAAGCAGTGAGTAAAAAAAGATTTCACCATCAATGGTTGCCGGATAAATTATCTTTCGAAAAAAATACATTTACAGAGGAGCAAAAAAAGGCACTGGAAGATTTAGGTCATGTACTTAGAGAAGGTAGTCAATGGGGTCAAATAGATGCTATCCTTATTCAAGAGGATGGGACAATAGAAGGAGCCGCCGATCCAAGGGCTGACAATCATGCCGAAGGATTTTAAAATGCATGAGTTAAAAACGAATCAAATTTTTAACTATAATAAATAGGAACAGTAGCTAACTGCTGTTCCCATTTTTTATTCTCTTTTCGTATTTGACAAATTCGTTTGTTTAAGACAAATTGATCTCCTTTTCGAATGCCTAATTCATTTTAATATTGAAGATTACTTTAAGCAATTCCCCAAGTACTGAATACAGTCCATAAAATCAATACAAATCCTATTAGTACAATTGTCAAAATCACATCTGAAGTGAACTTAAAAGATCCAGTGCTTGTCGTTTTCTGGAAAGTTACCAACTCTAAATCTTTCAGTGGTTGCGGGGATGACATTTTGCTTACCATCATCAAAATTCCTGCACAGAAAATAAATAAAAATAAGGCAAAGTGTAAAAAATTAATTCCTAAAAAAGAATCCATCAAAGATCCGGCTTCAACAATTAAACTTCCTTCATTTCGCATAAACTCTGAAACCAATCTAAATATCCCAACGACAAAGCCACTCCACAATGCTACTATTGCTCCACGCGCATTGATCCATTTAAAAAATAATCCAAACAAGAAAACTGCTGCAATTGGTGGGGAAATATAGGCTTGGACCGATTGCAAATAATGGAAAATACCTCCTCCCATCAAAGATTTCATAAACGGTATCCATCCCAAACTTACAATCACCAATACGATAGTTGCAATTTGTCCAAAACGAACCAAATCTTGTTCACTTGCATTGGGATAACGCTGCTGATAAAAGTCAATCGTGACCAAAGTCGAACTGGAGTTGAATGCAGAAGACAAGGAACTCATCAAAGCCGCCAATAGTCCTGCAATAGCTAGCCCTCTAATTCCGGAGGGCATTACAGTAGTAATCAAGGCTGGCAAAGCAGTATCCGCATTGTCCAATGAAAAAGTAATAACGCCTTTTTGGTATAAAGCATATGCGATCACACCAGGAATGAAAAATATAAACACAGGTAATAACTTCAAGTATCCCGCGAATAAAGCTCCTTTTCTAGCATTGTTGATATCCTTTGCCGAAAGTGCTCTTTGTACGATGTACTGATCTGTACACCAATACCAAACACCTAATATCGGTGCACCAAATAACATTCCTGTCCAAGGATATTCAGTGTCATCGCCAGGCCGCCATAAGTTGAAAAAATCCTGTACCGGCGGATTGCCTTCCTTCGTCGCGGCTTCAGTAAGTATAGAAATCATTTCATCCCAACCACCAATGGCTTGCAAACCAAATACTGTTACCAAAGTTGTTCCTAATAAAAGGATAAAAGCTTGAACCATATCCGTGTAAATAACTGCTTTCAATCCACCCATAACGGTATAGGCACCTGTTGCAACGACTGTAACAATTGCTCCCGTCCAAAAAGGGATCCCAATCGTTTCGAATACTAATGCGCCAGCAAAAATAATAAGTGATATTTTTGTAATAACGTATGCTAGAATTGAAATAACAGAAAGGTAGTTTCGACAAGCTTTCGAGTAACGTTTTTCTAGAAATTCCGGCATTGTAAAAACGCCTGTTCTTAAATAAAATGGAACGAAAACCCAACCAAAAAGAATCAAAACCAAAGCAGCTATAATTTCAAAATTAGCCATGGGCATATTGCCCCTTGCACCTGCTCCCGATACTCCTAGTATAATTTCAGAACCAATATTGGAAGCAAATAAGGATGCTCCAACCACTAACCAGGTTTGGCTTTTTCCAGCTAAAAAATAATCAACTGCTCCTTTAGATTTCTGATTGCTATTTGAAGCCCATCTGGCAATCCAAACGATAATCAAAAAATAAAATATGATAACGGAAATATCCAGATAATCTAAATTGGTGAGCATTGGTTTTCGTTTTAAATATGTTTATATGAATATAAGTAATTCTTTAAACTAATCAAGGTTTACTTCAAGAGTACTGGACTTTCGAAGTAAACCTTTTTAAATAGGAAGCTAAATATTATTACCATTTTTTCAAACCTAGCAACTTCTCTCCAAGCTCGCTAAGCTTCGCAACATCGTACTTTGTTTGTTCCCAGTTGCGAGGATCGCCGGGAAAGGCGTAACCTTCTGGAGCTACTCTATTCTTCCAGGAATTGATGCGCCAATCTCTGAGTGCTTGGTTGTCTTCTTGCGCTGGCATCATAGAAACATATTGCGCAATTCTGACTTTATCTTTAGAATGATTGGGTCGGATTCCGTGCGGTTGTGAGCTATTAAAAATCACTAAATCTCCTGCTTCCATCCCAACCTTTACGATGTGTTTTTCGAAGCCGGTAATATCTGGTTTGAATTTATCACGATCTGCTGGTTGAGTTAATTTCCATGTATCATAGGTTCTAAATAATTCTGGTATGCATTGAAAACCACCCATATTTTCATCCATTTGATCTGCTAAAGCCAAAACTGCTTGAACATTTTGAGGTTTGGTACAAGGGTCATAATCCCAATGAATAAAACCTTTGTATTCAAATCCTGGACGCATTGGAAAATTCAAATTTGCACGGTCAATTGTTACCCAAAGTTTTTCTGTTCCCCAGATGTCAACAAAGGCATCATATAGGCGTTGCGTTTGACGGTTATCCCAAAGCAATTGGTTATTGTAGACTTCTACCATACCGGTACCGACCAGTTCTTTCATTTCCATTTCTGCTCTTGGTGCAGCATACCAAGTCGTTGGATCATCTGCTTTTTTCTCATCAAACTCCCACAGAAATTCTGCAGTAGCCAATGCCTGTTCTCGTGGAACTGCATTTTTAACAACAATGTATCCATTGTGACGCCAAAAAGCCCATTCCTCTTCTGTCAGCACCCGTAAAGGTTCATTGTTCTTTCTTTCATTCAGCCTAACTTTGCTGCTCATTGCTGTGGATGGGTTGCCGGGGATATCCTTATGTTCATTGTTCGGTACCATCGAAGGAGCCATTGTTTTCTTTTTATCAGTCATGATCAAAACATTTTAGTGTTGAAAAATCAAGATTCTTACCTTGGTAAATTTAAATATAATGTCAAGTAGTAATCCACATTTATATTGACGTAAATTTGAATTATATTGACTAAATTGAGCTTTTGATCTTAAAAACATGTATTTTTTGTTGAAATAATAGATGAAAACACAATTCGAAAATATTAGTCCAGATGCAAATAGTTCGTTTCGGTTACTTCGAAATCCACAACTGAACGATGTATTTTATTGGCATTTTCATCCGGAATTTGAGTTGGTGTTTATTGAAAATGCAGATGGGGTCAGACATGTTGGTGAGCACATTTCTCAATACGAAGGGAGTGATCTGGTTCTCATTGGATCCAACATTCCACATTTGAATTTCGATTATAATGTTAAAACAGATTGTGAAAAAGTCGTGTTACACATTCAGCCTGAATTTTATCAAAAAGTAATAAAAGACGTTCCAGAGTTTAGTAGAATAAAGGCATTGTTTCAAGAGGCTTCGCAAGGAGTTGCATTCGGTGGAGAAACTAAAAAAAGAGTTGGGAAACAATTGAAAAACTTCCATACCCTAAATTCGTTTGAACAGTTTATAACTGCCATGCGTATATTTAAGCTATTAGCGGAAAGTGGAGATAAAGAGTTTCTGCACAAAGAGCCCTATCAAAATTTTTACAATCAAAAAGAACAAGAAAGATTGAGAACCATATACGCATATGTTGATGAACATTACCGAGGTAAAATTGAGTTGGCCAAAATCGCAGAACTGTGCAACTTAAGCAAAGAAGCCTTTTGTCGTTATTTCAAAAAAGCAACAGGCAATACCTTTATTGGTTTTTTGAATCAATACAGAATCAGTCAAGCGAAAAGAATATTGATGACTGGTAAAAATGTAAGTGAGGCTTGTTATGAATGTGGTTTTGGGAGCCTTTCTTATTTCAATAGAACTTTTAAAAAAATCACGAATGAGAATCCAAAAGAATTTAAAAAAAGGCATTAATATTATTGTCAAATAAAATCATTGTTTTTAAATATTCTATCTTTTAAAAAATTAAGGATAACTTGTATTTAGCTCCTTGAAAAAAGCGATGTATTGGGTTTATTGTTTTAAAAAAAAATCTCCGAAACATCAATATTAAATATATTACATCATGAATAACAAAACAACTATTTGCATTTATCTATTTATTATCCTCGGCTTTTGCCAAATGAATGCACAGGAAGAAAAAGATAACATGATAATGGATTTCGAGGAATACAATCCACCTTCAACATTGGTTGTTCCTGAGCATATTATTACCAGAGCAAAATTTCCTTTCATTGATGTCCATAGTCACCAATGGAGAATGGACACTATGGACATGACACCAGTTGTCAGAGATATGGATGCGATGAATATGGGCGTGATGGTCAACTTAAGTGGCCGCGGAGGAAAGCTCTTGAAGAAAATGGTAGAGAATGTAAAAGAAAATTTTGAGAATAGAATTGTCGTATTTACCAATATTAATATTCGAAGTATTGATGAACCGGACTGGTCAGTTGAAACAGTCAAACAAATCGAATATGATTTTAAGAATGGGGCGAAAGGCTTGAAAATTTACAAGAGTCAAGGAATGCACAATACGGATAATCAAGGCAATCGGATTCCAATCAATGATCCACGAATTGATCCTATTTGGGCCAAATGTGGTGAATTGGGAATTCCTGTTTTGATTCACTCTGCCGATCCAAAACCTTTTTGGCAACCGCATGATAAAAACAATGAACGTTGGTTGGAATTAAAATTACGACCGCGCAGAAAACGAAGCGATACGGATCCTGCTTCTTGGGAACAAATTTTGTCAGAGCAACACGATATCTTTAAAAAACATCCTAATACAACTTTCATCAATGCGCACATGGGATGGCATGCCAATAACTTGCAAAAACTGGGAGAATTGCTTGATGAAATGCCTAACATGTATGTAGGTATTGGAGCAGTAATCGCGGAATTGGGTCGACAACCTAGAATGGCCAATCGATTTTTTGAAAAGTACCAGGACCGGGTTTTATTCGGAAAAGATTCCTGGAAACCGGAGGAATATCCTACCTATTTCCGTGTACTGGAATCAGACGATGAATATTTTCCTTATTACAAAAAATACCATGCGTATTGGAAAATGTATGGCTTGGATTTACCGGATGAAATTCTGAAAAAGCTTTATTATAAAAATGCTTTGAAAATCATTCCGGGTTTGGATCGTTCTCTTTTTCCAGACTAGTGAATTACTCGGCTCAAGAAATTTCTTGTTTGAAAGCATGGCATTTCTTGAGTCGATCGAATGCTTTATCTGCTTCGCCAAAACTCAATGTTTGCTGTCCATCAGAAAAAGCCTTCTCGGGTTTTTCATGCACTTCCATAATTACTCCATCCGCGCCTGCTATCACACCAGCCAAAGCCACAGCTTCAACATACTTCCGAACGCCTATCCCGTGTGAGGGATCAACAATAACAGGTAAATGTGATTTCTCCTTTAAAATCGGAATGGCATTTATATCAAAAGTATTCCGGTAAGCAGTCTCGTATGAACGGATACCTCGCTCACACAACATGATTCTTTCGTTTCCATTTGAAAAGATGTACTCAGCTGCTTGCAGTAGTTCATCTATAGTCCCTGAAATTCCTCTTTTCAATAAAATTGGTTTGTCTACTTTTCCCAGGGCATCAAGTAAATTAAAATTCTGGGAGTTCCTCGCTCCTACTTGGAATATGTCCACATAATCCATCATGTCTTCAATCTGCTCCGTCATCATGACCTCCGTCACGATCTTTATCCCTGCTGCTCTTGCTTGTTTGTACCACAATTTTAATCCATCAATCCCTAAGCCTCTAAATGAATAAGGAGAAGATCTAGGCTTATAAACTCCACCTCTCATTATTTTGATATTGTTCTTTATTAAATGTTCGATGGTTTTCTCTATCTGCTCTTCGGATTCAATAGAGCAAGGTCCAGCCATAATTTCAAAATTTCCTCCACCCAGTTTTACACCATCTCCCAAGTCTATCGCTGTATGTCCGACTTTCCACTTCTTCGAGACTAATTTATAAGCATCACTTACCCGATGAATATCTCTAATCCCAGGCATTGTA
>CALIAG010000215.1 GCA_938041325.1 uncultured Saprospiraceae bacterium
TTCTTTGATAGCATGTTGGTGAAGGTTACGGGCTCTGGAAGAACTTTAAAAGATGCGGCTTTGCGATTGCACCGTGCCTTAAGAGAATTTAGAATTCGAGGAGTAAAAACGAATATTGGATTTTTACTCAACCTTCTACAAAACGAAACTTTCCAACAAGGAAATGCTACTGTCAACTTTATTCCTGATCATCCAGAATTATTAAAACTTCCAAATTGGCAAGATCGTGGAACAAAAATGCTTCGCTATCTTTCTAATGTCATTGTGAACGGAAATCCTGATGTCAAATATACAGATGATAGAGTTGTCTTTTTAAAACCTGAAGTTCCAGCTTTTGATGAGACCCTCGCAATGCCTAAAGGAACTAAAGATTTACTGACAGAATTAGGTCCCGAGAAGTTTTCGAAATGGCTTAAAGATCAAAAATCTATTCACTATACTGATACTACTTTCAGAGATGCACATCAATCTTTATTAGCAACAAGAGTACGAACGATCGACATGATGAATGTTGCAGAAAGTTTTGCAAGAAATTGTGGTGGCGATGTATTCTCCATGGAAGTTTGGGGTGGAGCAACTTTTGATGTCTCCCTTCGGTTTTTAAAAGAAGACCCATGGAAACGTTTAGAGGAGTTGCGTGCAGCGATTCCCAATACCCTTTTCCAAATGTTGTTGCGCGGATCCAATGCAGTTGGCTATGCCGCTTACCCTGATAATTTAGTTGAAAACTTTATTGAAGAAGCTGCAAAAACAGGAATAGATATTTTCAGAATTTTTGATTCTTTGAATTGGATCGAAGGCATGCGTACGAGTATCCGGACCGTTCGGGAAAGAACCAATTCTTTGGCAGAAGCATGTATTTGTTACACCGGAGATATCAGCAATCCTAACGAGAAAAAATTCACCCTACAATATTATTTAGATTTAGCAAAGCGACTGGAAGATGAAGGCGCACATATCATCGCCATAAAAGATATGGCCGGTTTATTAAAACCATTTGCTGCTACCAAGCTGATTAACGCATTGAAAAAAACAGTGGATCTTCCTATCCATTTGCATACACATGACACTTCCTCTATTCAATCTGCAACCTACCTTCAAGCAATAGAAGCAAATGTGGATGTGATCGATGTCGCTATGAGTTCTATGTCTGGGCTTACTTCACAACCCAATTTCAATTCCATTGCTGCAATGATGGTGGGGCATGAGCGAGAGCAAAAACTGAACCTCAGCAAGTTGAACGAGTTTGCCAATTACTGGGAAGCTGTCCGACGCTATTATTATGCATTTGAATCAGAATTGAGATCAGGATCTGCGGAAGTTTACAACCACGAAATCCCAGGAGGTCAATATTCCAATCTAAGACCACAAGCTAGAGGTCTTGGTTTAGAAGATAAATTTGAAACCATCAAACACAATTACAAAGAAGTCAATGACCTGTTTGGTGGATTGGTAAAAGTGACGCCTTCTTCAAAAGTAGTTGGAGACATGGCCATGTTCATGACCGCAAATGATTTGACGAAAGAAGATGTCATTGCGCAAGGAGGAACACTTGCGTTTCCAGATAGTGTAAAAGCATTGATGCGAGGAGATTTAGGTCAGATGGATGGAGGCTTTCCAAAGGAAATTCAGTCCTTGGTTTTGGGAAAAGAAAAAGCATACACCGATCGTCCAAATGCCCATATGGCACCGATCAATTTTGAAGAAGAAACAAAGGCTTTTGAAAAGTTATTTGGTACTCGTTTGCAATTCAGAGATTTACTTAGTTACAAATTATATCCAAAGGTCTTTACCAATTACATTGAGCACTTCAAAGAATTTGGTACAGTCAAAGATTTACCGACCAAAGCTTTTTTCTATGGTTTAAAACCGAACGAAGAGATTATTGTAACAATAGACAATGGTAAAAACATTATCGTTAAATACTTGAACATGACGGAGCCCAATGATCAAGGGTTTAGAATTGTACTGTTCAAACTCAATGGTCAAACCCGTTCTATCGAAGTGCATGATCAAGCATTCAAAGGAGATATTATTGTTCACCAAAAAGCGACAGCTGATAATGAAATAGGTGCACCTTTACAAGGAAGCCTATCAAAGATCTTGGTAAAACCGGGTCAGGAAGTAAGCATCAATACACCTTTGTTTATTATTGAAGCAATGAAAATGGAAAGTACGATTACTTCTCCAATGGCTGGAAAAGTCAGAAAAATTTACCTAACAGAAAAGACAATGGTAGAACAAGACGACTTGGTTATTGAAGTAGAAAAAATTTAGAATTCGCAGAGTGAAATAAAATAACGGCAAATAAACTTGCCGGGTACAAAAAAAGAGTCCCGTTAAGCGGAGCCTAACGGGACAATTACTAAACCATTTCACTAACGTATAAAACTAAATATATTACAACTAAAATCTTTTGTAGTGTTGAGCAGGTACTCAAATTTGTGGCAATGATAAGTCTTTCAACTTATTATTTAAACTGAGTACCTGCTTTGTACGTTTACCTGTGATTCAGGCAAAACGCAATTTAGAGCAAGTCTAATTCGAATTGTGAGTTTTTAATAAAATTTGTCCTTGTAAAATAATGCACATAGTTTTTGGTAATCCGTAAAGTCCCCTTCAATCCTCGTTTAAGAAGATAAGTAATGTTGTAATCATCCAATTGATTACTTGTTTGAAATATAAAAACAGTTCTCCATAAAAGTGTGTACCTGGTCAGCAGCGAGCCGGCTATCTTTTGCTACAAAAATAGCCCCGTCAATATAATTCACCTTCAATGAATTGGCTAATGTCTTTCTCCAAATGAGTTCCAAAGATTAAATAAAATCTCCTGTCTAAAATCGACTAGATACTCATCATCAAAAGTGATGTTATTGACGGGCGCCATTGCTGTTATACCTATAATTAATCAAAAAACTAAAAAATGATATTGTTGTGATGTTCCCTTGCTTTCAAATATATAAGTCAATGTAAAAATTTCAAATAGGGGGGAACTTTGGGTGTGGGCTTGTTATAGTTAACGTATAGAAATTCTTGTGTAAAAAAGTAGTTAGATCTGGATTAAAGACCGAAGTAAAAATTTTGTGGGAAGAGATAAAAAGAAGTGTTTGTTAATTACAACTCAAAGATACAGGCACATCGGACTTATTACAATACCATCGAAAGGGTATATTTAGCATACCTTTTTTTTACCATTCATAAAAGCACTATGATTGAAGCGGTAAAGTATCCCAACTAAAAAACATACGTGTAAATACGTACCCATTTTCTTTATTTTCCCTTAAGATAATTGTAATAATAGCTTTTCTCAAAGGCAAATCACTGTTTAAACCCCTATACTGATTATATCTCCATGTATTTTAAAGGAAGCAAAGATATACAAGTAGAATACAGGCAAAACAAAGTATAACGTAATTTTACGTTATAAATCTTATTATTTAGTTGCATGGTTGGATAATTAGTTATACATTTGAATCAGGCACTGAAAATAACTTATGATGAAGATTAAAAAATTGACAAAGGCAGAAGAAGAAATAATGCAAGTGATCTGGCGAATAGGTCCCTGCACGGTAGCTGACATTCGCACTTACATGGAAAGTGAATTAAAAATACCAAAGCCTCCACACAGTTCGGTTTCAACAATTGTTCGAATTGTGGAAGAAAAAGGATTTTTAGATCACAAAGCTTATGGTCGAACGTATGAATATTTTTCGACTGTCAGTAAAGAAGATTACAGTAAAAGAACAATTAGAAAATTTGTCTCTGATTATTTCGACGGTTCAATGAATCAATTGGTTTCCTTTCTTGTACAAGAAAAAGATTTGGATCCTAAGGAACTCAATAGCTTATTGGATCAGTTGGAAAACAGCGACAAGAATAAAGGAAAATAAAAGAAGTGCACTTCTTTTTCGTTCACCCAAAAGAATTGAGCTATGACAACTTATATCATAGATGTTAGTATTTGTTGGTTACTTTTTTTCGGATTGTATTATCTACTTTTCCGACAAGAAACTTTTTTCAAAATAAATAGATGGTATTTATTGCTTACAATTTGCCTTGGCTTGTTGATACCCATCTTGGATTATTCAGCGCTATTCCCAACGATCGGTCCTAACGATACCTTAAAGATGAGTATCGAC
>CALIAG010000216.1 GCA_938041325.1 uncultured Saprospiraceae bacterium
CCACTACCTTGACTTATTATTCTACAGCTTTGCACCTTTTGGGCTATCCTGAAAAAGCGCTACAAAATGTACAAGAAGCAAGTGATATTGCTTTTGCTGTAAACCAACCGGGTAGCATTTATGCAAGTGCTGCTTTTATGAGTCGCCTTTATTTAGCACGAAAATATTACGCCATGGTAGAAAAATTGGTGGCTCCCGCCTTAGAAATCGCAAAAGAAAACGGCGATACTTTTATCATTGGATTGCTCTCCTACTATCTGAGTCTGGGCCATGCGCATCTTGGTAATGAGCCTGCAGTCTATAAAGCCCATCATATCGCTAATTCCATTTATAAAGTATACAAATCTTATCGTCCCGCTTTCTTGGCTTACATTGCCGATGCTTGCCGCAAATTGGGAAAAATCGAAATGGGCATGGAAATTATCAATGACTCATTTAAACACATTTACAATACTGGAGAAAAGTTATATCAACCTGAACTCTATAGACTAAAAGGAGACTTTCTATTTCTTCAACAAAAACCATTAGAAGAAATCCAAGAATGCTATGAAAAATCATTGGCTATTGCGCAATCCCAAAAAGATCGTTGGCATGAATTATTAGCTGCCAAAAGCCTCGCTCAACTTTGGATAAAAAACGAAAAAACTAAAGAAGCAAAAGAATTACTTACTCCTATATACGATGCCTTTCCTGAAAAAAGTGATTTAATTGATTTACAAGAAACACAGGATATCCTCAAGGATTTAGATAGTATTTAATCAAAATAATCGAGATTATTTTTGAAAAACAAACTTACCATAATTCACCTCAATTTCTGTTTCAATGAAGTGTCAACAATGTCAAACTGAAAACCCAAATCAAGCAAAATTTTGCATCGAATGCGGGACCATTATGGAAAGAAAATGCAAAGTTTGTGGTTCTGAATACCCGGAGAAGGCCAAATTTTGCATCGAATGTGGAACTAAAGTTGGGGACGTGCTGGCGGCTGAATCCTCCAAAGAAAGCACCAAATCGCAAACTGCCGAACGCCGACAATTGACCGTTCTTTTTTGCGACTTAGTTGGATCCACTGCTATCTCAGACCAAATGGATGCAGAAGATTTTAGACAAGTTATTTTGGATTATCAACAAGTTGCTCAAAAAGTAGTTACCAGATATGGTGGATATATCGCACAATATCTTGGAGACGGTTTAGTCATTTATTTTGGTTACCCCAAAGGCCTTGAAGATGCGCCAAAGGCAGCGGTGCGATGTGGTTTAGGTTTACTACAAGCATTGGCCTTTGCGAATCAACAACGCAGCACCCAAAATAAGAAAGCATTGGATGTTCGCATTGGCGTACATACAGGACAAGTAGTGGTAGATTATAATTTAGCACTTGGAGATACGACTAATATTGCAGCCAACTTAGAGGGATTAGCCCAGACCAATTCTATGTTGATCAGTCAAGGCACTTACAAATTGGTTGCAGGTTGGTTTGAAACAAAATCACAAGGAATTCACCAATTGAAAGGAATTGCTCAGCCGATGGAAATCTATCAAGTCCTTCATGAAAGCGGAGCAAAAAGCAGATTAGAAATTGCAATGCGCAAAGGCTTATCACCTTTGGTTGGACGAGAAGAAGAAATTCAATTATTAAAAAGAGCTTGGAAACAATCCAAAAACAAACAAGGACAAATCGTACTAATCAGTGGCGAAGCTGGAATAGGAAAATCTAGATTACTCGATAGCATTAAAAAGGAAGTAGCCGTAGAAGCCGATGCTTGGCTCACAGAAATCTATTGTCAGATCCATTATCAAAACACGCCATTCCATCCAATTATTGATCTGTTGGAACGTGTAGTGTTGCAATTTGAACCAGAGGATTCTATTGAAATTAAGATAGCCAAACTAGAAGGTTTTTTATTACAAACAGGATTTTCATTGGACCAATCCATTCCCATTTTTGTAGACTTATTATCATTGCCTTTGCCTGCTGCTTACTCCGCTATAAACGTAACTCCTTCAGGTAGAAAAAAAAGAATTATTAAAGCCGTTCTAACTGCACTTTTTGCCAGGGCCAATCAACAACCGGTGCTTCTTGTAATCGAAGATTTACATTGGGCGGATGCTTCAACTCTTGAATGCATTGATTTGTTAATGAATCAACTGCCAGCATATCCTATCTTGGCAGTAACCACTTTCCGACCGGAATTTCAAGCGTCTTGGATCGGTCGATCCAACATAACACAACTGACTCTGCAGCGATTAGGTACGGAAAGAATTGCAGCGATTTGTTTGCACCAAACCAATGGCAAAACATTGCCAATGGAACTGCTACAACAAATCAAAGAAAAGACGGATGGCATTCCTCTTTTCGTGGAAGAATTGACCCGAATGGTATTGGAATCAGGTATGCTTTCAGAACATGAAAATCATTATGAAACAAATGGCCCATTACAATCCTTAGAGATTCCTTCTACGTTAAAAGATTCCTTAATCTCTCGTTTGGACAATTTAAATTCGGTCAAAGAATTGGCACAAATTGGTTCGGTTTTAGGTCGAGAATTTTCTTTTAAATTGCTCCAATCTGTTAGCGGAAGAACTACCGAGGATTTGGAAAAGGATCTAAAACAATTGATGAATTCAGAATTGTTGTATCAAAGAGGTCTCTTACCAGAAGCTACTTTTATTTTCAAACACGCCCTTATTCAAGATACGGCTTACGAATCTCTTTTAAACAATAGAAAAAAATTATTACACCAAAGGGTTGCCAATGTTTTAGAACAAGAATTCCCTAACCTCATTGAAACAAAACCAGAAATATTAGCGCATCACTTAACAGAAGCAGCATTGTTCGACACTGCCATTTTGCAATGGGAACGCGCTGGGCGAATGGCAGCACAACGATTCTCTACAAGAGAAAGTGTTTACCATCTC
Organism: uncultured Saprospiraceae bacterium; assembly: GCA_938041325.1. Lineage (GTDB taxonomy): Bacteria > Bacteroidota > Bacteroidia > Chitinophagales > Saprospiraceae > CALIAG01. The sequence continues at coordinate 2,920 of CALIAG010000216.1, forward strand.
AAAAAAGGATTGAGTTTGTTAAACCGTTTGGACAATCCAAATTTTAAAATTGAAAAAGAAGCAGATCTATTGGCCATTTTAACTCCATTGTTGCAATTGTCTTATGGCAATTCTGACACTCAGGATATGACAACGCGTTGGCTAAACGCTGCAAAGGCAACTGAAGACATTCACAAAATTCACGATGCTTACATTGGTCAATTTAACTATTTAATGTTTAGTACCAATTATCAAAAGAGTGAACCCTTTGGGCAAGAAATTATAAATTTGGGACAACAGAGAAATGACCATTTCATGTATGCAAACAGTCTTTTCTTTTATGGCATTCTTAAATCTTTATTAGGTCACCACTCTGCTTCAGTGGACTATTACAATCGAGCACTTGAACTATATGATCCTGAATTACATCTGAACAAAAGTTACTACCATACAGGAAATATTAAGGCCAACATATTAACTTATGGTTCTATAACACTTCATCTTTTAGGTAAAACTGATCAAGCCTTGATTGATATTCAAGAAGCACATCAGCTCGTTCATCAGATCAAACAACCAAGTAGTATTTATGCCAATGCTGCCTTTTACAGTCGACTCTACTTGTCTCGAAAAGAATATGATAAAGTGGAAACCATTGCTTTGCCTGCTTTAAAATTAGCAAAAGAAAATGGAGATACTTTTTTAATCGCATTACTGACTTATTATTTAAACACCTCTTATGCACATCAGGGAAATTTAGAAGCTGCTCATACTGCCTATAAAATCATGACCAGATTGTATCAAGATTACAAAGCATTTAGAGTCGCATTTTTGGTATTCATCGCTGATGCATTTAGAAAGTTGGGGGAAATAGAAAAAGGTTTGCACATCGTAGCTGAAGCGTTAGAACACGTTGAAAAAACCCAGGAGGGTTTATTTGTTCCAGAATTGTTTAGAGTTAAAGGAGAATTATTGGCTTTACAAAATCCAACAGATGTAGAAATAGAAAATTGTTATCAAAAAGCCATCACCACTGCACAAGAACAAAAAGATCTTTGGCACGAATTGTTGGCCACCAAAAGTTTAGCGAAACGCTTTTCTCAACAAGAAAAAACAAAGGAGGCTCATGCATTATTACATGACGTTTACCAAAAATTTACAGAAGGATTTGACACCATGGATTTAAAAGAAGCCAGAGATTTTTTGCAGGAGCACAGAAGTTCAGCGTCATGAGGCCAAGTGACTTCTGATCAAAACGTTAAACTCTACGAATGCTTAATAATTTTAGCCAATCAACGTTATTTTAAAAACTGAGGTAAGGTGATGCAATAGAATAAGTAATTTTTATCAACGAAAACAAATGACCACAAAGCCAAATTTTTTAATAAGTGATTCAAAATTCAATTTTACTAAGTCGGTAAGATGGATATTAATAATCGTGCAATTGTCATTCATAATAACCGTAAGCAATGCGCAGATAAATTTTGCAGAAGAATCATGGGAGGAGATCATCGAAAAGGCAGATGATGAAAATAAATTAATTTTTATAGCAGTATGCTCAGATTGGGCTGGACCATGT
>CALIAG010000217.1 GCA_938041325.1 uncultured Saprospiraceae bacterium
AGCTAAGGTAAAATCTAGAGTAATTTTAACTCCACACCACGCGAAAAGACTTTTAAAAGCTTTGGTTGATAATGTAAATAAGTTTGAGGCGCAATTTGGTCAAATCCAAGGACCAGAGGAAACAGCTTATCCACCAATGAACTTTAACACTCCAAAAGCACAAGCTTAGCCCTCAATACCTCAGATTTCTAGACTGAAATGACAAAAATCCGTCATTTGAAAAAAATGTTGAGAAGAGGTGCAACGTTTTCACAGCTAAGTGTATTCTATCCATAGTGAATGCTTCCATTGCGTTTTATAACACCAGAATGATCGTCTGAACCTTAAAACAACAAGCATTTTCTAAAATAGAATTATTAATAGCTAAAACAAACGGTGCTTTTAAAGCCTATTCTTAAAGAAGTGCCATCCAAAATCAGAAATATGAATTTAACTAAACCCATTTATCAAAGCATTCTAGCAGTTCTCTTTTTATGTTGCTGCTCTTTCAACATGAATGCACAAGCTAGTTTTACAATTTCAGGAAATGTAGAATTTCCTGCGTTTGATTTTCCAGTAGATGGCTATCCTATTTTTGTCGCTTCTGGAGATGGAATTTATATAGCAGAACTTATTACAGATGAAGAAGGGAATTATTCTACAAGCTTCGAAATACCTGATGGAGAAATCGTTGATTTCGAAGTGGCAACTTTTGACATTTGTACAGGAGATGATCTTATAGAAGCTACAAGCAATGCAAATGGAGATGTAGTGATCAATTTTGTTGTTTGTGAAGATTTTGAATTTCCTGAATGCCAAGCTTCATTTTGGTTTGAGGCAGGAGAAGATATGGTAACTTATTCTTTTTTTGACGATTCATTTACCGGAGAAGATAACGAAATCACGTCTTGGTTATGGGACTTTGGCGATGGGAATACAAGCACTGAGCAAAACCCAACTCACACTTATGCTGAGAATGGTATGTACGACGTTACTTTGACTATCGTAGCAGGTGATTGTGAATCTTCATCAGTGAATAATATTTTCGTTGGAGACGATCCTTGGTCTTGTGGTTGTGATGCAGTATTTGAGCCAGTATGTGTGGAATCTCCTTTTGGAAACTTTACTTTCTCAAATGCATGTGAAGCTGAATGTTTCGGATTTACAGACTATACTCTTGGAGAATGTGCGTTCCAACCTCCTTTAGATTGCAATTGTGGCTGCGATATATTCCCAGTATGTGTAACAACTGATGACGGAACAATTTTGACTTTCCCTAACGATTGTCTGGCGTATTGTGCAGGCTATTCACCTGATGATTTTACTTTCTGCGATGCAGAAGAAACTTGTGAGTGTGATATTTGGGAAATTGATCCAGTATGTGTTTTAGGTGAAGACAGTACTGCGATTACGATACCTTCTTTATGTTGGGCAGAGTGCATGGGATATAGCGATGAAGATTTAGTAGAATGTGGAAATGATGGCGGTGGAGATTGTGGATGCGATCTATTTGAATTCGAACCAGTGTGTATTGGAACACCAAATGGAGGAGACTTCCTTTGGTTTCAAAGCCCATGTTTGGCAGAATGTGCAGGATTTACAGAAGATATGTTTACAGAATGTGAAGATAATGATCCATGTAATGGTTGCGATGATGTCTTCGACCCAGTATGTGTTGAATTCTTTGGAACTTTTATAGAATTTGAAAATCCATGTCAAGCAGAATGCGCAGGATTCACAGAAGATATGTTTACAGAATGTGAATTTGTAGATCCTTGTGAATGTTTTGAAGACTTCGAACCTGTTTGTGTTACTGATCCAACAACAGGAGACGAATTGTTTTTCGTAAACATATGTTTTGCGGAATGTGAAGGATATTCTGAAGCAGATGTAGTAGAGTGTGATGGATGGGAACCTTGTGTCTGTACTGGAGATTATGACCCTGTATGTGTTGAGACAGACTTTGGAATTCTAGAATATCCAAACGCTTGTTGGGCAGAGTGCGACGGATTTGGTGAAGACAATTACGTAGAATGTGAAGTAGACCCTTGTGGTTGTACAACAGAATACGATCCAGTATGTATTGTTTTGGATGATGTCTTCTTAACTTTCAGCAATGCTTGTGCAGCAATTTGTAATGGATATTCAGAAGATGAGTTTGTTGATTGCGACCTACAATTTAATCCTTGTGCTTGTGAGTTTGATTTGAACATTGCATGTGTGGAAGACGAAGCTGGTAACTTAATTATGTATCCAAATGCATGCTTTGCGGAGTGTGATGGCAATAACCCAGAAGACATTATTGCTTGTGGAATCATCGATCCTTTTGAAAATTGTGAATGCGATATGACCATTGATCCAGTATGTATTCTTATCGAGGAAGATTTTGCAATTCCTTTCTTGAATATGTGTTGGGCTGAATGCTCAGGATTTACAGAAGCGGATATTGTAGCCTGTGATGATTACTTCGAGCCTAACTCAATTGAAGGCCATACCGTAATGGGATACCAAGCAAATGGCATTACAGCTACACAGGACTTAGAGATCGTCGAAAGCTTAATCGCATTCCCTAACCCAGTAACAGCAGAGTTGAATCTTGATGTGACTTTGTCAGAAGCAAGTGAAGTGATCTTAACCATCACCAACATTGCAGGACAACAAATTTCATCTGAAAGATTGACCTTAAATAAAGGACAGCAGATTGTACCAGTAGATGCTAAAGCATTCACACCAGGTATTTATCTTGCAAATTTACAATCAGATAAAAAAGTACAGACTATAAAGTTTGTTAAGCAATAGTAAATGAAAAACGGTTCCTAAGACCATGCGTTTTAGGAACCGAGTTTTCGAAAAGAAAACAGTTTAATGTTATAAGTCCGGAATGACCGAAAGGTTGTTCCGGATTTTTTTTATTTGCGTGGAATGGACTCAAATAGGGATAGCCTAAGTTCCGATCGAATGAACGTGATAGCGGACCTATTAATTTATATTCTCCTAAAACAAAGATCCCGAAGTCGAAGGTGGAACAATCCCCAAATGGATATATGCCTTTGGCGTCACCAGCCTCCCACGGGGAGTACGTTGGATATATCCTTCCATGATTAAAAACGGTTCATGAACCTCTTCAATCGTTCCTGATTCTTCTCCTACGGCTGTAGCAATTGTACTAATCCCAACAGGCCCTCCTTTAAACTTATGAATGATAGTCGTAAGGATCTTATTATCCATTTCATCCAGACCTCCCTCATCTACGTTCAAAGCTTCTAATCCATAATCAGCGATTTCTTTTCCAATCGTACCATCACCTTTTATTTGAGCAAAATCCCTGATTCTACGCAAAAGCGCATTTGCAATTCTAGGAGTTCCTCTGCTTCTTCCTGCTATTTCCGCCGCACCTTCTGGCGTGATGGGAATTTCCAATATAGCAGCAGATCGTTTTACAATTTTAATAAGGGTAGCATTATCGTAATAATCCAGATGACAATTGATCCCAAATCTCGCCCGCATAGGAGCGGTAAGCAATCCCATTCGGGTAGTCGCTCCAATAAGTGTAAAAGGGTTGAGATTGATTTGAATGCTTCTTGCATTTGGACCGCTGTCAATCATGATATCGATGCGGTAGTCTTCCATTGCGGAGTAGAGGTATTCTTCTACGACGGTATTCAAACGATGGATTTCATCAATAAATAAAATATCACCTTCTTCTAGATTGGTCAGCAATCCTGCCAAATCTCCTGCTTTTTCTAAAACAGGACCAGAAGTCAATTTCATACTTGAGTCCATTTCGACCGCAATAATATGGGATAGGGTAGTCTTACCAAGACCAGGAGGTCCGTGCAACAGAACATGATCCAAAGCTTCTTCCCGCATTTTTGCAGCAGCAATAAAAACCTTTAGGTTTTCTACAATTTTCGGCTGCCCACTGAATTCTTTAAGATCCTTGGGCCTCAATGCTCTTTCTATGGTGAAATCTTCACCGTCTTGCTGCTCATTATTAGGATCAATGTTTTCGTTCATAGTGTCAATAGAGTTTTGACAAATTTACGAATTCGCTTTGATTTGTCCATATCACAGCCAATGATGTAATTAGACCTTTTCAAATGAATCTATTTTTAAAGTAAATAGTTAAAATAGGAGTAGATAAACCACAATGAGTCGAAATCGATTTAATCCTTGATAATCAAGCTTTTCTATTATTTTGACTATTCTTTAATTGTTCAAATAGAAGGCATTGTTAATACATAAATAATTCCTTACATTTGCGGAGTTTTTGAATGATAACGGGCAAATCGAATCGGCTTTGTAAAATGATTCTAGACTTTTTGAAAACGCTAAACAATTGACCTCGAGTCAGTTGTGAAGGAAGTTTGAAACAAGATCAAGCAAAGTTATTATTCTGGTTTTCTTGATAAATTAATTTAAACCATTAAATAAATAAAATTACAATGAGTGGAAATAAAGTATCCATCGCGAATGGAAAACTAAATGTGCCAAATGATCCAATTATTCCTTTTATAGAGGGTGATGGTATTGGACCGGATATTTGGGCTTCTGCTGTAAGAGTTTTGGACGCTGCAGTTGAAAAGGCATATGGTGGAGAAAAGAAAATTCACTGGAAAGAAGTTTTGGCTGGTCAAAAAGCATTTGATAGTACAGGAGAATGGTTGCCACAAGCGACATTAGATGGTATCAAAGAATATTTAATTGCAATCAAAGGACCGCTTACCACTCCAGTTGGTGGAGGAATCCGCTCTTTGAATGTAGCTTTGAGACAAAAATTAGACTTGTTCGCATGTGTGCGTCCAGTAAGATATTTTGATGGAGTTCCTTCTCCTGTTAAAAGACCTGATTTGGTTGATATGGTAATCTTCAGAGAGAATACAGAAGATATCTACGCAGGAATTGAATATATGAACGGTACGGATGAAGTTGAGAAGCTTAAAAAGTTCTTAACCGATGAATTGGGCGTAACTCAGATTCGTTTCCCTAATACTGTTTCTTTAGGTATAAAGCCTGTTTCTGTAGAAGGAACAGAACGTTTGGTAAGAGCTGCAATTGAATTTGCAATAGCAGAATCTAAACCAAGTGTAACGATTGTACACAAAGGAAACATTATGAAGTTTACCGAAGGTGCATTCAAAACTTGGGCATATGAATTGGCAGAAAGAGAATACGGTGATAAAGTATTCACTTGGGCTCAATACGACCGAATTGCTGCAGAAGATGGCAAAGATGCTGCGAATGAAGCTCAAACCAAAGCACTTGCTGCAGGCAAGATTTTGATCAAAGATTCTATTGCAGATGCTTTCTTACAGCAAATATTAACCAGACCAGCTGAATATTCTGTAATTGCTACCTTGAACTTGAACGGAGATTATGTTTCTGATGCATTGGCTGCTACAGTTGGTGGAATTGGAATCGCACCTGGTGCAAATATCAATTACCAAACAGGTTTAGCTATTTTTGAAGCAACACACGGAACTGCTCCAAAATATACTGGATTAGACAAAGTAAATCCAAGTTCTGTAATTCTATCTGGAGTAATGATGTTGGATTATCTAGGTTGGAAAGAAGCTGGCGAATTGATTGTCAAAGGAATAGAAGGTGCAATCAGCAAGAAAAGAGTTACTTATGATTTCGAAAGATTGATGGAAGGAGCTACTAAGTTAAAGTGCTCTGAGTTTGGAGATGAAATCATCGCAAATATGTAATCATTCTCTATTAAGGTACTGAAATTCAGTATTTTATATCGAATGACCAGAAATTAAAAATCCCTGATTGCTTTTGCAGTCAGGGATTTTTTTATACTTATAATCTTATATCTTTTAGGCAGAAAAAGAAGTTCCACACCCACAAGATTCTTTTGCATTTGGATTATTGAATGAAAACCCTCGATTATTCAATCCTTCGACCCAATCAATCTCAATTCCGAGCAAATAAATCGCATGTGCTTTTTCCATGAACACCTTCATTCCCCCGATTTCAAAACTATCGTCTTTTTCCTTACGGACATCAAACCCTAGGACGTAAGAGAAACCAGAGCAACCTCCACCTTTTACCCCAACGCGCACGCCATGATCCTCAGGAACCTTTTGATCTATTGCTATTCTTTTAAGTTGTTTTACCGCTCCTTGAGTCAATGTAATAGGAGTTTTAACCTCAAATTCTTTTGTTTCTGTCATACGAAAATATGTTTTACCTATGTTATAGGTGTATTTACTACAAAATTACATAAAAATTCAAGCCCTTGAAAGGGTTTCCTTTATGTTTTATTCGATTTGTAGTATAAACAACAGGAAATAGGTTCAAGTTCCCGAAATTAACCACCTTTTTCGTGGCCGTGTTGCCATAAAGACTGAAAAAAGGGTAGGAGATCAAAATAATCGAATGCTTTGAGGGAATAGCTTCAGTAAATATTGAAAACTTATTCCATGACTTAGAACTAAAATGCAACTCCATTTCGTATTAATACGTATTCCTTCGCAGAATAGCAGAATTAAATGGATACTTTCGCATGGAATTAAATTATAATATAATTGGGGCCTCGCTTTTTTGTTAAAACCTCATTATTAGTTTGATGAAAAAAAACAATCAGTCTTTCTAAATATTTTGGTAAAATTTTACATTATTTCCTTAGTAGTCAGTCTTTTATAAAATTTACCAAAATCAAAGTGGATGATTTTTTTTTAATCCGTCCTGTAGAGTGTATTTTTGGCGAATATTGGCATTATGCAGAAGTGTTCGCTGATTTGTTTGATAAAAATAAAAGCTGCCTTTAAAGTAAGTTAGAAAGGCAGACAAACTATAAAATAAACTATATGCCGACTTGGTTAGCAGTTATATTGGAAATTATAAAGGTGACAGTCCCCGCGTTAATCGTATTTTTTACGGTCTATTTCCTAGTAAAACAATACCTGGAAAGTCAATATAAGATCCGAATGCTGGATTTTAAGCAAAATCAGCAAAGCGCGACTATTCCTTTGCGTCTTCAAGCTTATGAACGTCTGTCCTTATTTTGTGAGAGAATTTCAATTCCAGGATTGGTTCTTAGGCTTAGAACGGAGGGAATGAGTGCATCTGATCTTAGATTGGCCATGATGATTGCTGTACAAAAAGAGTTTGAACACAACATTACACAACAAGTATATGTCTCCGATAAACTTTGGCAGATTATCAAAATCTCCCGAGATGATGTCATCAATTCAATCAACCTTGTTTACAATGACATGGAACCAGGAACAGATGGCAAAACCTATAGTAAGGCCCTTTTTAGTTTCTTGCAAGAACAGCAAGGAGTTCCTTTAGATACTGCTTTGGTTGCCATTAAGAAAGAGGCGAGCTTATTAATGTAAGTGCTGCTGGAATAAAAACTCAAAATAGAATTATAACTTAATTTTGAAAAGCATTTTATCTACCGATTAAGTATTGCTCTTCCTCAGATAGGTTTTTCTTTTACCATATACTGGTTTCCATTTCGGAAATGTTCCTCAGTGATTCGTGAAAATGAATTATAACCTTCGTTCACAAGTGAACTGATTAGAGCTGTTGTGGCATTTCAATTCCTTTCCTTTCCTAAATTTTCAAAAAAGTTAGCTGTAAAAAGAATCTTATTTTAGTAATCGAATTGTTGATTTGAATTTCTTACTGCTTAAATCATTTTTTCCAATTTTTAAATGGGTTATTTTCTGGTTTTTAAATCACTAGAATTACTTTTTGATAGGCAATAAAGCAGAAGCAAAAAGCCATTGATTTTTTCTTTTCCAAACAAAAATATTTTATTCTAAGAAAGAAGCTTGATTTTATTTTTTTTTACAGTCTTGTTTTCAAATTTCAAAAATGCACAATTGACATCATCAATTGGATCTACATTTTTTAGTTCATTTTTGAGATATACATTATTTAAAATCTGTGAAAAAAATGATATGAAAAAAAATTAGAATGCCACGGATAAATCTTTTTAAGATCTTTTTCTCATCGAAAAAAAATCCCCCAAATCAATCATGTTTTCATCGAATAAAATTTGAATATAATTTTCATCAAATTATTATTATTTATTTTTTTGCTTTTTTGATATTCTTTTTTGTAAAAAATATAAACGTTTTGTGTCGAAGAAATATACGCTTAACTAGTTGATAAACAAGTAGTTGAATAGGTTTTGTTTTTGGTTGACTTAAAGACTAACTATGGATCATCATCAATTATAAAATAAAAAGCAATCAAGTCTGTAATTGCAGGTTGTCAAAATTAGCCTATAAACATTGTTGATTTTTGAAAATGATTTCTGAAAAAAATATTGAAAACAAAACTTATTTCTACTTCTCATAGATTTACAAGATGAAGAATTCTTCGACGACTTGGTCATTCTATTTTGATTATTCGAAATAAAAAGGAAAAGGTGATTTTTTTATAAATTAACTTTTGATGAAAAAAGTTTTTATAAAATATAATCATAAAATTATTATTTGTTTTTGGGGTAATATATGCCTTTATGTTTACTTAATAATTTGATTTTCAGCACTATCCTCCTTTTGCTTAAAGGTTGATTTTTGTAAGTAAGAAAATGACATATTTTTTTTCCTTAAAACTGAAGCAAAGAAAATTTGAGAAAGAGTAAAAATACATTTCAAATTCTGGCTTTTTTTTCTCATTTTTGTAGTCCTCCAAAGCAATGGGAAAAGATAAGAAAGACATACAAAGAAAACGGAAAGGAAATTTAACTCATACCAAAACTTTGTCTTCCCTTAATTAGAACTTTTTCTTGCACAATCGAGGATTGAACATACTTCTACAATTTTCATTTTAAATTTTTAATTACAGACTGTAAAGTTACAGCCGTTATCTATGACTGGAATGGTAAAAGATTACGCTACAGTATGGGAAAACTGTCTGAGGACGATTCGGAAAAACGTCAACTCACAAAGTTTTAAAACATGGTTTGAACCAATAAAACCAATTCGCCTTGAATTGAGCGCACTTACTATTCAAGTGCCCAATAAGTTTTTTTACGAATGGCTGGAAGAACATTATGTCGTTCTTTTGAAAAGAACCATTCGACAAGAACTAGGAGATACTGGAAGACTTGAGTATCAAATTTTGATGAGTCCTCAAATTGAGACAAAGAAAATTCCTTACTCTAATGGACTGGACATTAGCTCTCCAGGTGGTGTCGATACGGGCATCATAAAAAATCCGTTTATTATCCCTGGAATCAAAAAGCTAAAAATTGATTCTCAATTGAACCCAAGTTATATTTTTGATAACTTCATTGAGGGGGATTGTAACAGATTGGCAAGATCTGCAGGTTTAGCTGTTGCTAAAAAACCTGGAGGCACTGCTTTTAACCCTTTGGTAATTTTTGGAGATGTTGGTCTGGGAAAGACACACCTCGCACAAGCCATCGGTAATTCTATCCTGTCAACCCTAGAAGGGAAGACAGTACTATATGTATCTTCAGAAAAGTTTACCAATCAAATAATCGAAAGCATTAAGAACAATGCGGTGAATGATTTTGTAAACTTCTACCAGTTAATAGATGTGCTAATTGTTGATGATATTCAGTTTTTAGCCAATAAACAAAAAACACAAGAAATCTTCTTCCACATTTTTAACCAACTTCACCAAGGCGGAAAGCAAATTATTTTGACTTCTGACCGCCCTCCTAAGGATTTGGATGGAATGGAAGAAAGATTGATTTCAAGATTCAAATGGGGATTGTCCGCAGATCTTCAATCTCCTGATCTTGAAACGAGAATGGCCATCCTAGAAGCAAAAATGTCTCAGGAAGGACTCGACCTCCCGTATGATGTAATCGAATTTATCAGTTACAACATCAAAAACAATATTCGAGAATTGGAAGGAGTATTGATCTCTCTTGTAGCTCAATCTACTTTAAACAGAAGAGAAATAGACCTTGATTTGGCCAAAGAAGTGATTAAAAACTTCGTTTCTCAGATGTCAAAAGAGATTACGGTTGATTTTATTCAAAAATTAGTAGCCGATCATTTTGATGTGCCTGTTGAAAAACTAAAAAGCCAAACTAGAAAACGAGGAATCGTCATTGCGAGACAATTGTCTATGTATTTAGCAAAAAACTTGACCAATAAATCATTGAAAGCAATCGGAGAGAATTTTGGTGGACGAGATCACAGTACTGTGATTTATTCTTGTAAGGCAGTTCAAGATCTATTAGACACCGATATGATTTTCAAAGACACAGTTGCAGACCTGGAAAAAAAGATCAAAATGTCTCTAAACGAGAAATAAATAAGATTTTGCATGAATTTGAAAGCGGATTTTAGAGATTTAGCCTCTAAAATCCGCTTTTTATTTGTCTTGGCTATTGAGTTTTACCTAAAATAAGTCCATTTTTAGGGACAAGCCAATAATATTTTTCTTACCTATAGTTATTAAATTGTTGTAATCACCTAATTTTCATAAGATTTTCCTTAATTTTAGTGGCATAAAGAGAACCCTATTCGCTGCTTATAAAGGAAATTAAACTTATTGTAAACGTAATATTTGTCCAAAAGGCAAGTTTTGCATTTACTTGTATTTGTATATAGAGAATTAAAGAGAGAGATGCGCAGCAAAAATATAGAGCGATTTATATTGGAACCCCAATCCAATAGTGTATTCCCTAAATTAATTGTTGATTAGTGATTAGCGTAATTCAGACTCCCTCAGCCTGGTATTAGGGCTTTGGCTATTTAGAGAAAGACTCAAAACACAATCTATGAATAAATATTTTACAAGAACCGTGGTGCTTGTGGCAATCGCCTTTCTATTTGGCCAAAATGCTTTTGGCCAATGTATGCAAATGCCACCTCCGAGCGTTGGTACCTTTAGTACAAGTGTAACTTTGGATGGAGACAACCCTAGCGTTATTTGCTTTGGTACAGGGGATGTGAATTTTACCAGTAATGGCGATAATATTAACCCAACAGGAGCAAGTGCTGGAACAGGATGGGCTATTTATTTTTGTCCTCCGGATCCGTCTCTTGGACAAGATTTTCAATCGGATCCTTGTTTTACTGGTTTTATGTGGACTGGAGAGAATTTTAATACTCAAAATGTCAATGGCAATGGACTAGAGGGAGTATTGAACTCAAATTCTAGCTATGACGGTCAATGGTGGCTGCTTCCAACTCAATTTGATGCCCTTGGAGGAGGAGGTTATACTGTTGATTCTAATATGGATGATTGTTGGGATATAGACTATGGCTCAATTGTAAACTTTACCTTTCTACCAGAATTTCAATATACTGCTAATGACGATTGTGGTGGAGTCGCTACAATAACTATTGATGAAGGTGGATACCCAGATGTTTTTGGTGGTTCATATAATATCAGCAACGCAGGAGTTGGAGCCTTGTCTACGACTTCCCCAGGAGTTGGTCAAGTGATAACTATTTCGGGATTGAATCCAGGTGATACTTATGGTATAAATATAGATGACGATGGAAACGGATGTACGGATACCTACACTGCAACATACTCTCCGACCGTCGTAGATGCTACTTTTGATTATGGAGGAGATATTTTCGTTTGTTCAAGCGGGTCAGATCCAGCAAGTCCAAATAATCCAGGTGGAACTTTTTCATTTAATCCTCCTCCCGGAGATGGAGCGTCTATAGATCCTTCTACTGGGGTAATCAGCAATTCAGTAGATGGAGCAAGTTACACCGTTGAATATACAACAGTTGCCTCTGGCTCTGATTGTCCTGATACACAAACTTTCAACGTAACAGGAGATGCAACTCCACCTCTTCCAGATTTACCAGCTACATTTGAAGCCTGTGTACCTCAATTTCCAAATGGATCAACAACCATAGTTCCAGGAGCAAATGGAGGGCCTGGTGATTTTAATTATTACAGCGATCCTGGAGCAACGATCTTTTTAGGTTCAGGTGGAAATTATGATCCAGGTATTTTGGGCGGTTCTTCTGCAACAGTTTATGTAACCCAAGTATCAGCAAACGGATGTGAAAGTGCTCCGGTTCAAATTGATATAACTGGAAATGAAACACTAGACGAACCTTTGTTTCCAGATTTGAGTGATGAAAACGGAAATAGTGTTGAAGATTTTATTTATTGCGAAGGATCTCCTCTCAATACAAATATTGCTCCTTTCATGCCGGGAGCAGCCGAGTTTAATTTTTATATCGATGGTTCCGCAACTCCAGGATTTTTAATTGCCAACGGGCCTGATTTTGATCCTTCTTCTTTCTACCCATTGGCAACAACTCCTTTTTATTTATGGGTTACTTCTGTTAGTTTTGAAGGATGCGAAAGTGATCCAACCCAAATTGAATTGACAGAAATAGAAGCCCTTGAGGTACAAGTTACCGTAGGAAGCGCGGATTGCAGTTCGCCAAGTATAAATGTAGATGCTTCTTTAGGAGGTGGAGCAAATGGGGGTGAATGGGGAACTGGTGGAGACGGTACTTTTTTGGTTCCTTCCGATTTAAGCACAACATATACTCCAGGTCCAACTGATATTGCGAATGGAACCGTTACTGTTACTTTTGTAGTAGACGATCCTGGTTTGCCTTGTTCCGTAGTTGTAGATGCTGAAGCAATTGATTTGACCGCAACTGGTGGTTCCGTTAGCGGAACAGAAGCTTACACCGGTTGTGTAGCTGATGGTTATTCCGTTATGGTAGATGGTACACTGTATAATGAATCGAATCCTACTGGAACGGAAATGTTGACAACCAATACGGGGTGTGATTCAATTGTAACGATAGATTTAGTATTCAATTCTCCAACTACTGGTTCTGAGCCTTACACCGGTTGTGTAGGAGATGGTCATATGGTAACAGTAAATGGTACAGTTTATAATGAAGCGAATCCAACAGGTACAGAAACACTTCCTGCATTCAATGGGTGTGATTCTGTTGTTACAATAAACTTGGATTTTCAAGCGGATGTCACTGGTATGGAAACACATTTAGGATGTGTAGGAGATGGTCATACCGTTACTGTAGACGGTACCGTTTATGACGAAACAAACCCAACAGGTACAGAAACGCTAACGGCATTCGCAGGATGCGATTCTGTAGTAACAATCAATCTCGTATTTAATTCTGATGTAACGGGTACGGAATCTCACTTAGGTTGTGTTGGAGATGCACATACCGTAACCGTTGGCGGAACAATTTATAATGAAGCTAACCCAACAGGAACCGAAACACTTCCAGCTTTCAATGGTTGTGATTCTGTGGTTACTGTGAATTTGGTTTTTAATACCAATGCGACAGGGACCGAATCTCATACAGGTTGTGTAGGGGATGGCCATACCGCAACAGTAGGAGGAACTGTTTATGATGAAACAAATCCAACTGGTACAGAAACACTCCCTGCGTTCAACGGCTGTGATTCAGTCGTCACCATTAATTTTGTTTTTAATGCTGGGACTACTGGAACCGAATCACACAATGGTTGCATCGGAGATGGACATACAGTTACGGTTGGTGGAACACTTTACGATGAAGCGAATCCAACAGGTACAGAAACTTTACCAGCGTTCAATGGCTGTGATTCAGTCGTCACCATTAATTTAAGTTTTGCAAACGGTGTTACTGGAACAGAATCGCACAATGGTTGTATTGGAGACGGTTATAACGTAACAGTAGATGGAACCATTTATAATGAGACGAATCCAACAGGTACTGAAGTCTTAACTGCTTTTGGTGGTTGTGATTCAACAGTAACGATCAACCTTACTTTTGCGAATGGGGTAACTGGAATAGAATCCCATTCAGGTTGTGTAGGAGATGGGCATACGGTTACTGTAGATGGTACTGTTTATGACGAAACAAACCCAACAGGAACAGAAACACTTACCGCTTTTGGTGGTTGTGATTCTGTTGTAACGATAAATCTTGTTTTTAATGCAGGAGCGATAGGAACAGAATCACATATCGGTTGCGTAGGAGATGGTCATACCGCAACGGTAGGAGGTACGCTTTATAATGAAGCCAACCCAACAGGTACTGAAACACTACCAGCCTTCAACGGCTGTGATTCAGTTGTCACTGTGAATTTAGTTTTTAATTCCAATACAACTGGTACAGAAACTCATACAGGATGTGTTGGAGATGGACATACGGCGACAGTAGGAGGAACTGTTTATAATGAAGCGAATCCAACAGGAACAGAAACACTACCAGCTTTCAACGGTTGTGATTCAGTTGTAACGGTAAATTTTGTTTTCAATACAGGCACTACTGGTTCTGAATTACATAATGGATGTATTGGAGACGGCCATACGGTTACCGTAGGAGGTACCGTTTATAACGAAGCGAATCCAACAGGAACAGAAACACTCACTGCTTTCAATGGTTGTGATTCAACCGTTACTATCAACTTAAATTTTGCAAATGGTGTAACTGGAAATGCAAATTATACAGGATGTACTGGAGATGGTCATTCTGAAAATATTGGAGGAACCTTATACAACGAAGCCAATCCAACGGGTACAGAAACATTGACTGCCTTTGGTGGTTGCGATTCTGTAGTAACGGTCAACTTTACTTTTAATTCTTTCGTTACGGGTACGGAGTCTTATGTAGGTTGTGTAGGAGATGCCTACGTTGTAAATGTTGATGGAACACCATACAATGAAGCCAATCCAACAGGTTCAGAAACATTGACCGCATTCAATGGTTGTGATTCGATTGTTACAATTAACTTGGTTTTCAATAATGGCGTAACAGGAACTGCTACTTATACTGGTTGTCAAGGCGACGGCCATACCGAAACAATTGGAGGCACGGTTTACAATGAAGCCAACCCAACAGGTACAGAAACATTAAATGCATTCAACGGTTGTGATTCAGTAGTGACCATCAATTTTATGTTCAACACTTTTGTAACAGGAACAGAAAGTTATACCGGTTGTACTGGAGATGGACATGCAGTGACTGTAGGTGGAACACTTTACAATGAAGCCAACCCAACAGGTACGGAGACCGTTCCAAGTTCTAGTGGATGTGATTCGATTGTTACCATAAATTTAGAATTCAATACTTTCGTTACGGGCAGCGAATCTTTTAATGGTTGCTCCGGAGATACCTATAGTGTAACTGTAGACGGAACGCTTTATAATGAAGCGAATCCAAGCGGTACAGAAACACTCACCAGTTTTAACGGTTGTGATTCTATCGTGACGATAGATCTTGTATATGGAATCAACGTAACAGGAATAGAGTCTTATACCGGTTGTTCTGGTGACGGTCATACCGTTACTGTAGATGGTACTGTTTATAACGAAACGAATCCAACAGGAACAGAAACCTTGACTTCTTTTGCAGGTTGTGATTCTGTTGTTACAGTGAACTTGGTTTTTAATAGTTCTACAACTGGGATTGAAACCTATACAGGATGTATAGGAGATGGTTACAATGTTACTGTAGGAGCTACCGTTTATGATGAAACACTAACTAGCGGAATTGAGACTTTGAATGCATTCAATGGCTGTGATTCTGTGGTAACCGTAGCGCTTACTTTCAATAACCCAAGTACCGGAACTGAATCTTACACCGGTTGTTCTGGCGATGGACATACTGCCACTGTTGGAGGAACGATTTACAACGAAGCCAACCCAACGGGTACGGAAACGATACCAGCATTCAACGGCTGTGATTCTGTGGTAACTGTAAACTTTGTTTTCAACGGAAGCTCATCCAGTATGTTTACCAATCAAGCTTGTACAGGTGATGGATATTCTGTTACGATTGGAGGAACTGTTTACAACGAAACGAATCAAACAGGCACAGAGACCTTAGTAGGTTTTTCAGGCTGTGATTCTGTGGTAATGGTAAACCTGACCTTTAGTAATTTTGTAACGGGATCAGAGCTATACACGGGTTGTATGGGGGATGGATATATGGTAACTGTGGATGGGACGATTTATGATGAAGCCAATCCAGTTGGAACTGAAACAATCCCTTCGTCAATTGGTTGTGATTCGATTATTACAATTAACTTAACTTATAATGGTCCAGTAACAGGATCAGAAACTTATAATGGATGCAACGGTGATGGCTATGATGTGATGGTAGATGGAAC
>CALIAG010000218.1 GCA_938041325.1 uncultured Saprospiraceae bacterium
AACTTGAAAGCATCCCAAAAAGAACCAGTCAGTTTGTACATCAATGATTTTGATAAGAATGAATCAAACGATCCTATTCTGACTTACTATCGAGATCAAAAGGAATATGTCCTTGTCGGAAAAGATTTGTTGACCAAACAATTGGCTCCATTCCGGAAACAATATCCCCAGTATGCGGATTATGCAAAGCATACTTTTCAAGAAGTCTTTCCAAAAGTAGAAATAGAGAAAACGAAAATATTGAAAGCCTATACTTTTCAAAGCACCTTGTTTAAAAACGAAGGGAATTTAAACTTTACAAGTCAAGCTCTTCCACAACAAGCGCAATATGCACCAGTTTACGATATCGTTGCGATGGATGTAAATTCGGATGGCCATAAAGATCTCATCCTAGGTGGAAATTTTTACGAAGTACAACCTTACCTAGGAAGATACGATGCCAGCTGTGGCTCCCTTTTATTGAATAATGGCCATGGTGAATTCGAAGCAATAGCCTCAAGAGAATCGGGTCTTTTCTTAGACGGAGCTGTCCGCCACCTTTCTATAATTGATGGAGGAGAGGAGTCGCCATTCCTTATCTCAATTCCGAATAATGGCAAACCTAGTTTTTTACAAATAATCGAGTAAGCGAGAGCTGATTAAAAAGTAAGTCTATATTATTTCTATTAAAATCTCACACTTAAGTAAGCTAGCGTTCCTACCTAATTTCTGTTTTGGATTTTATTTAGTTCTAAGGTATAATTGTTAAAATTCAATTTTTTTGAAAAATAATTTCTAAAATTTATGGAATTTCTACGATTGCTGCGTCTTTGTATTGAAGGACCTTCTTCCGACTACTAGTTTTAATATACAAAATTCATCCTGTCTATAGCGTCATAGATGGGCCGGGTGAGCTGTGTCATTTATTGATTTGCGTCGAAAAATCGGCGGCGGTGGCGGCTGTGGGTGGGATCCCTCCCAAAGAGGGGATTATACCTTTATCCGAAAATATGCTACCTATTCAATCCTGCTACTAAGTGAATCCATCCATCCTATATTCTTCTATTTTGCTTTTAATTTTTTGCATTTAAAACGGTAGCTTAAGTCCGAAGCAGGCAAAACTATAACTGTTTGCAGAGTGGTTTTTGCATTTTCTTTCTTTCAATAGAAGTTAAATTTACCTTTAAAAAATAAAAATTTTCATAGCCACCCAACCATCTCCCCCCTGTTGACGTACTTTATAATGAAAGCAAAATGAAACTGAAGAAAAACTTAGTTATGAAAACTTATATTTTAACCCTTTTTACCCTACTTCTATTCTCCTATTCCCCAACGTTATACGCACAGTGGTCTTTTGTTGAAGGAAAGATTGAAACCTTTGACAATAAGATAAGTGAAGGCTTAATCAAAAGTGAGGTTTATTCAAAGCTTGGTTTAGGAATACAATTCAAAACATCAAAAAAAGCTAAAACTAATTTTCTAGGCCCCGATGAAATCAAATCTTTCACCTTTTTTGATGGTGACCATTTTGAATCTGTAGAATTGTCTAAAGCAAAAGTAACCGAAAAACGATTCTTACATCGATTGTACAAAGGCAAATTGTCTTTATACGAATTGGTTAATGATCAAGCAAGACCCTTGTACATAAAAGACCAAAATGGGAATTTCCATTTCTTATGCCTATCCGATATCGGGAAACACGAGTACTTGGAAATATTGGCAGATTTGGTTTCTGATTGTGAAAAAATAAGGGTTCCTGATAATTTAGAATTAAAGTTTTCTACGTTACAGCAATTTCTTGAAGCCTATGAAAATTGTGAAAATTTGCCGGAAACTTACGAGTTTAAAAAGAAAGGTATTCCAATAAAAATAAGTGCTTTGGCGAGAGTTGAAATTCCGATTGCAATGCATCAAAATAATATAACAGGTTTATCTTATGAATATGCTGCAAGATTTCTTTTTCCAGGTAAAACCTTTCAAACAGCATTCTCCATGGGCTGGTATGATTTGAAAGCTACATTTCTATACATCGATGAGGAAGGCATTCAAAACGAAAGCATTGCGCACTTCAAAGGCCTGAATGCCAGAGCAGACTTCCTATGGAATTTTAATGATCATTTTTCTACGTATATTTTTGCCGGTGTTAGAACTCAAAAGCCTGAAATGACAAACGGCCTTCCTATTGCAACGATCCTTTACGATATAGATCCGAGGATGGCTTCAACCTTACGTTCTTATCAAGGAGTTGGAGCAGCATTGAACTTCAATCGCCACAGCCTCTTAGTAGAAACTAGTCTCCAGCGTTTCCCGAATTTAGGATTGGGGTATGCGTTTAAATTGAATTAATACAACTGTTTTTCTTTTTATTTTACATTTCAAAAAAGATAGAAAAATGTCCTGAATTCACCTTTTTAGCTTTCTAACTTAATAAGTTGTTTAAAAATCAAGCACTTGGCTTCGCTTTCAGTGAACATTCTTGAATAACTTCTAAGCATTCACGATAAGACTTTGTATTTTTGTATAAAATACGCTTATAATGAATCTGAGTAGCAAGGTCATCGGAATGTTGTTGAGTATAGGACTCCTCCTTTCCGCTAGTAACTGTAAAAAAGCAAATCCCAATTATCAGGATGATATCAAGCAAACGCGATTTTTCCATGAATCCATGCGAAAATTAACGGATGTCATCGTCCATGATATATTTTCTCCACCGGTGGCAAGTAGGATTTATGCCTATCCAAGCATCGCAGCATATGAGGCCTTGGTGCATGATTATCCGGACTACCAATCTCTACAGGGTCAACTGACCGATTTATCTGCTTTGCCGAAACCTGAATCTGGAAAAACTTATTGTTATCCAGTTGCTAGTTTAAATGCCTTTTTATTAACCGGCAAAACCCTCATTTTTTCTGAAGAAAAAATTGAAGAGTTTGAAGCCCAATTAGCAGAAGACATCAAATCATTGAATTTGCCTGCTGATGTGTATGAGCGATCAATGGCTTATGGAGCTGATATTTCAAAAGCAGTTTTAGCTTGGGCGAATGAAGACAATTATAAACAAACCCGTACTTTTCCCAAATATACAATTCCCAATGATCCTGCAAAATGGAGACCCACTCCACCAGATTATATGGATGGAATTGAGCCACATTGGGATAAAATCAGACCTTTCGTAATAGATTCTTCGAAGCAATTTCTACCTCCGCCGCCAACTCCTTACGATTCCGATAAGCAAAGTAAGTTTTGGAAAGAAATGATGGAAGTTTATGAAGTGACTAAAGCAAACAAAGAAGAGAATAATACCATTGCCAAATTTTGGGATTGCAATCCTTACGTTTCTCACCACAAAGGACACGTTATGTTTGCGACCAAGAAAATAACTCCCGGTGGACATTGGATTGGCATTACCGAAATTGCCTGCAACTTAAAAGAAGCGGATTTCATGCAAACAGTGGAAGCTTATACCCGGGTTTCTATCGCACTTGCAGATGGTTTCATCGCATGTTGGGCCGAAAAGTATACGAGCAATTTAGTTCGTCCTGAAACAGTGATCAACCAACTTTTAGATGAAGATTGGGTTCCACTTTTACAAACCCCTCCGTTCCCAGAATATACAAGCGGTCATAGCGTAATCTCGCGCGCAGCAGCAGTAACACTCACAGAATTATATGGCGATAACTTTGCTTATTTGGACAGTGTAGAAGTGAAATATGGTTTGCCTTCGAGATCTTTTGATTCCTTTTATAAAGCTTCTGAAGAAGCAGCAGTAAGTCGATTGTATGGCGGAATTCATTATCGTCCAGCAATTGATTATGGAGTGGATCAAGGCCAAAAAGTTGGAGAGTTTATAGACAAAAATTTAATCACAAGAAAACGTCAGATCGGCGAAAAATAGCCTTGCTTTCAATTGCATGGCAATTGAGTTATCCCTCTTTTCCCAAGAGAGGGGACAATAAATTTTTGACAGAAAGTTTATTTGGAGTGAGTTAAAACAGGGTGAGTTGAAACACATGAAATACTTAGGCAAACAAATTCTACTCGAACTCTACGACTGCAATCATTCCAAACTTAATGACTCAGAGCTCATCGCAAAAATCATGGTCCAGGCTGCTGAAATAGCCAAAGCAACAGTAGTCCAACAATTCTTTCATCACTTCAGTCCTTTCGGCGTTTCAGGTACCGTCGTCATTGCAGAGAGTCATATCAATATCCATACTTGGCCAGAACACAATTATATTGCCATAGATATTTTTACTTGTGGAGAAGAACTTGAGCCTGAAGTAGCTTGCGAATTTTTAGCCAAAGAGTTTGAAGCTACGTCACATACTATGGACGTTCATATGCGAGGGAATGTGGAAGAGATAGCTAAAGGGAAAAGTTGACAGTGGCAGAACACGATTTGTAAGATTAAATAAGATAGCCAAGATTAAACGATGCGAAGTTCCATAGTTCCATAGATTCATAGTCTCCTATCATCCTGCCCATCTTTTACATCTTAAAAATCCTGTTCAAACAAAAAAGAAATTAAAACAACAAATGCGGGACAAACTCTCCGCTAGTTTTGGTCTCTGACCAAGATACGTTCTTT
>CALIAG010000219.1 GCA_938041325.1 uncultured Saprospiraceae bacterium
TTGTGTACCATAAGCGAGAAAGTAATTGTCATACCAGAAATCAATATTGGAAAAAGAAGATTTTTCTTTGTCACCGGAATATCCTGTTTCGATTTCATCTGATTCGTTGTCCAATAAAACTTCGCCATCAAAATCTACTGACTTAGAAACGATCCTGTTGCGGTTGGCAAAAACCATTTTGATGGAATTTTGCTTTTTTTCTGCAATAGAAATAAACCGCTTAATAGAATAAGGTTTGTAGCTTGGCCACATTTCAAAAGACTTGTCCCAGAGCAAATTACCTTCCGTATCAAACTTTCCCAATACAGCATGGGTGTATTGGAAACCATCAAAAACACTCCTGTAGCTGGTTCTTGATTGCGATACGCCATTGACCATGACGGTTTCTGTATATGATTCTCTTCTGGTCGTAGCGTAGTAGGCCTCACCTAGAAACAAAGAGCCATCTTCTAGTAACACAACATTGTGTTCCGCAATTCGGTAATTCACAATTAGTTCTTTGTCTTTAGCAGCTTTTTTTAATTTCTTCTTTTCGATTTTTTCCTGTTTCTTTTTTGGTAAATAGGAAAAGAATTCTTCTAAATCTGCAAATGAATATGTTTTTATAAAGTCAATTTTTCTGTTTTTAACTTGACAGAAAAACAAACCTTCGGACAGCGCATTAAAACGAGTAGAATAGGTGCCCGTGAAATTGTAAATTCCTTCTTTCACTCTACTTGCCGAAATCGAAACAATATTTTCTTTTAACCTTCCTGATAAATTATATTCTTTTACTTTTTTGCCTTCTGCATTGAGTTGAATGACATAAATGTCGCTTTCTCTCTTAGCCTCAATAACTTTTACAAAAACAAAAACCTCTTTTGAATCTTCAAGGATTTGGAAATTCTCTACAGCTATCTTTTTAGGATTTACATCCTTTACATTTACAGGGATGAATTTTTGTTTACCAGTTTTCCAATTGATGGTTATTAGCAAAGATTCCTTTTTTATTTTTGCATTGAAAAAAGCGTAATCTCCCAAGATGGCCATATCTGTAATTCTTGCTTTTTTAGGAACGACTCCAGTTGTTTTTTCATATTCTAAACTAATTGGATCAATGCTTAGAATGGTGTAGTTGCCTTTCTTGTCAGAAAACAAATTATAGATTCTGTTATCAGAAAGGTAGGTTTCATCCAACCAGAATTTATTGTCTAATTTGATGTTCTTTTCTTTTACTTTCTCTAATTCGGTATTGAATAATTCATATCTCCATACGTTTTCCGATTTCGAAATTTTTTTATTGACTGATTCTACTACAAAACCCATTTCACCAAACTCAAGGATATTTTCATCTTCGTAATCATCTTTTAATTCAAACTCGATTCTTTTTTCATATGTCAGCTCCGTTTGGGCTTGACCAATAAAAGATACACAAAGAAAGAGTGCTAAGTATTTTAACATTACTTTTTAGATTTTTTGTTAGCTCTATATTATTAAACATTTTCTTCCATTCAAATTCTCTCCTACATTCCGTCGTCTTTCGATTAAAAAGAACGCTCATTCATTTTGGGTTTTACCTTTTGATCTTTTGATAACTCAGCTTTTGGTTTAAGTAGGAGTTGCCCCACTATATTTGTAGGAAAGTATTCCGTTATACAGATAGGCGGTATCTCTCTCGAATTATTTATTTAAATGTAGACAATTCAGGTATAAAAAAGAAATGAATGTCAGGTCTATTGGCTAAAAACAAAAAGGGCTTTATTCCCTATTAAGCGAGAATAAAGCCCTTTCAATGGAATTTATTAAAATCTATTTTTTCTTGAAATTTTGTACATGTTCCGCTACCGCTTGAATTTCGGCTGGTTTTAAGATGTTTTTGTAAGGCAACATGGTATTCCGGCCATTGGTAATGACTTCGACCATTTCTTCTGTGTTTAATTCAGAAAGTGTGAAATCTTTCGCTCCGTTGATTCCCATTTTTCCATTTGCACCATGACAAGCGACACAATGTTTTAGAAAAACGACTTCTCCGTCAATCTTCTTTGCTTCAGCAACTGGTTTTTTCTTTTTTGGCTTTTTGTCAGGTGTTTCACTACCGCAAGCGATTATAAAAAGACCTAATACTAAACAAACTAAAAATTGTCTCATGATGAATTTTTTTATTAAAAAAGCCTTGAGCAATATTCAAGGGTTTGAATTATTTTATTTAAGTGTAAAAATATAAAAGTGATTCAATTCTATCCTGTAATTGAATCACTTTTTATTATTTAGAATTAATTTATTTTAGAAGTTCGATTGTTTAAAAAATCAGCTTGGACAATTTAAACAAATTTGTATCCATGCTTCATCAATGGCAATGAACGGACTCTTTTCCCAGTCGCTGCAAAAATCGCATTGGTTAGTGCAGGAGCGATAGGAGGTGTTCCAGGCTCTCCTACTCCACCAGGATATTCATCAACTTCCATAATGTGGACTTTCACAACGGGAGCGACATTCATTCTTACCATATCATACTGTGGGAAATTGTACTGCTCTACTTCACCATTTGCAAAAGTGATTTCTCCGTAAAGTGCTGCGGATAACCCAAACACAATTCCACTTTGCATTTGAGCTTCAATGGTATCGGGATTGACTATTCGACCGCAGTCAATAACACAATACACATTGTCAATTTTGAATTCATTTTCACCTTGAGTACTAATCTCAGCGACTTGTGCTACAATAGATCCAAAAGATTCATGCAAAGCGATTCCCCGGTATTTTCCTTCCGGAAGTGGGGTTTTCCAATTACTCATTTCTGCAACCTTATTCAATACTGCAAGGAAACGAGGCTTTGTTTGAATCTTGTTTTTTCGAAATTCATATGGATCTTGATCAGCTGCTTGAGCACATTCATCAATGAAGCTTTCTGTAAAAAATGCATTTTGAGAACTCCCTACCGACCGCCAGTTACCTACTTGTATGGGTAAATCCAACTGTCCAAATGCTACCCGATTGTTTTTGATGTCGTAAGGTAAATTTGCCGCACCCTCAATAGAGGTAGGATCTTTTTCTGGAGGTTCCGCCATTGCAGGCATTATCCTCATTATGGAACTGTAAAAAACAGACTGTAATGCCATTTTATTTTCCCATGCTTCAATGGTTCCATCTTTGTTGACAACGGCTTTGAAATTAGAAGCTACTGCAGGTCGATACATTTCATGCCGCATAGCTTCTTCTCTAGTGTAAACCAATTGTATAGGTGTGCCTTTCATTTCATTTGCAACATGAGCTGCGTTCAAAACCATATCGATTTCAGCACGTCTTCCAAAACCTCCACCCAGATAAGTGATATTGGTTTTAATATTGGCTTTCTTGACTCCAGTAGCTTGATTGATCGCATTTACCACTAATGAAGTTCCTTGATGACCAACCCATGCTTCAGCTTTATCATTGTCGACAAGAACGGTGCAATTGATCGGTTCCATGCATGCATGAGCTAGATAAGGAACATTGTATTTTGCTTCGATTACTTGATCTGAGTTTTCAAAAACCTCATCAACATTTCCTTTGTCTAAAGGAGTAGCAATGATATTATTTGCAATGGTTTCTTCTTGTAATTTAGCGATCTCTTCAGAAGATAAAGTGTCATTACCTTCTTCTTCAAAGTCCAAAGCTAAGGCAGCATTTTTTGCTCTCCAGGTATTGTCTGCTACTACGACAGCTCCGATTCCTTCAGGCAATAAAATGACTTTCTTTACCCCAGCCATCTTCTCAATATCAGTCTGATTGCTAATACTATTTATTTTGCCATCGTGATAAGAAGCGTGCTTGATGGCTGCAAATAACATATTATCTGGTCTGGCATCGAGTCCGAATTGTGCCGCACCGGTTACTTTTTCTGGAATGTCTAAACGCTGAACAGGTTTCCCTAAGATTTTGAAATCTTTTTGTTTTTTCAAAGTAGGAATGCCCTTTATTTCTATGGCAGAAGCTGCTTCCGCTAATGCTCCATAAGATATTTTTTCTTTGGTTTTTTTATTGTGCACAAAAGCACTTTCTGCATAGCAATCATCTGTACCAACGTTCCACTTATCTGCTGCGGCTTGAATAAGCGCTTCTCTTGCTGTTGCTCCTACAATTCTTAAATTGTCAAATCCATCTGTTATGGTAGTACTTCCACCCGTTGCAACTACAGGCAAGAAAGAAGCAACTTTTTCCATGATATTAAATCCACTGTGGACATCTCTAGGACTTCCTGCTACCAATTGTGTATTGGCGTAAGGAGATTCTGCTTGAGGGTGAATTACTTTTACAGACTTCATATCCACTTCTAGTTCTTCCGCAATAAGCATAGGGACAGAGGTGTAAACTCCTTGCCCCATTTCTGATCTTGGAACAGCAAGCGTAATGGTATTGTCTGCAGCAATTCGGATCCAAGCATTTAAAGAAGAGCCATCTCCAAATCCAGTACCGGTGTACTCTTTTATTTTTTTGTTGACATACATGTTTCCACCTATCCCTACAAGCAATCCTCCGCCAATAACCCCACCAGTAAGCATAAATGCTCTTCTGGTCCATTTGCCTTTCTTCTTATTATTTTTATTAGCCTTTTCAGCCATGATATTCTATTTTAATTAAATGATTGGTCGAAAAAATTAACCTTGAAGACCGGATTGCTCAGCTCTCATTTTAGCAGCCGTATGAATTGCTGCACGAATTCTCTGATAGGTTCCACATCTGCAAATATTGGTCATGGATTTATTGATGTCTTCATCAGTTGGATTAGGATTTTGATCCAATAACGATTCCGCAGCCATGATCATTCCTGATTGACAATAGCCACATTGCGGGACTTGATGTTGAATCCAAGCCTTTTGAACAGCAGACAATTGTCCGGCCGCAGCAATACCTTCTATGGTTTTGATTTCTTTTCCTTCCGCTGCAGAAGCAGGGAATGTACAGGTTCTAGTCGCAACTCCATCTATCATTACGGTACAAGATCCACAAGCGGAGACTCCACATCCGTACTTAGTACCGGTCATGTTTAGTTCGTCCCTAATGACCCATAATAAAGGCATCCCAGGTTCCACTTCTACAGAATGAGTTTTACCATT
Source organism: uncultured Saprospiraceae bacterium (assembly GCA_938041325.1). Classification (GTDB taxonomy): domain Bacteria; phylum Bacteroidota; class Bacteroidia; order Chitinophagales; family Saprospiraceae; genus CALIAG01. Next base: position 5,076 of record CALIAG010000219.1, read on the forward strand.
TATTTTTAACTCCATAATCAGAAATATTTTGATTGGCTTATTTTTAATTAATAGACTAAGGGAAGCCTTTAAGCTCACTCCTTCTATGCTGTAATAATTGAACAAAGCTAAACTCAAAAAGTTATAGGCAAATCTTCAATTTCCTAAATATAAAACCATAAAACTGTGAAAAAAAATATATTGGTTTAATATCCGATGAATTGTCCTTTTTGCAGGCGGGATTGTTAAAAGAGAGTGTTTATTCATGCAAAAGTTTCCAACTCTTTTCAAGAAGCGTTTTTGTAGCTTTTATGCCTTCTGGTGGAGTCATGTCTTTTCCTTCATATTCGATACCAACAAAGCCATCGAAACCATTGGCTTTTACAATAGCAAGCATTTTTATATAATCAATTGAGGTTTCATTTCCCCTTTCGTCAAATTGGTAAGCTTTTGCACTCACTCCTTTTGCATAAGGTAAAAAATTGCTGACGCCAGAATAAATATCAAATGATTCTGTGCATTTGTTATCACTAATACTGCCCCATTTTGCGTTTAGGCACCAGTTTCCGAAATCTGGTAAAGTACCTAAATAAGGATTGTCCACTTGTTTAATGATGTCTACAATAAAATTCGCATCAGAACTATAAAGGCCATGATTCTCAATGAGTATATTGATTTTTTCTTTTGCGCCATATTCAGCCAGTTTCCCTAAACCTTGTACTAGAGCTTTACCGACCTCTTCCTTACTTCCTTCCCCAAATGCATTGACGCGGATAGAATGGCAACCCAAAATCTTTGCAGCATTGACCCACTTGTAATGGTTTTCGACAGATTGCTGAATTTTTTCTTCACTTGCATCACCAAGATCGCCTTCGTCGTCTACCATGATCAAAAGACTTTGGACACCGACTTGGTCTGCTTTGGCTCTTAATCCATTCCAGAATTTTTCATCATTGCCCTTCTCTTTATAAAACTGATTGACGTACTCTATGGCATTGATTCCATAATCCTTTTTTGCAATAGCAGCAAAATTATTAGGATCTAAATCACCGGCAAAAAATGCTTCATTCAAAGACCATTGTGCCAATGAAATGTTTAAGTCTTTCATTTTAATAAGTTTCTTTGGAGTATCATTTGAACAAGAACTTAGAAAAGTAATCGAGCTACTGAGAAGAGCAGCTGAACTTAATGCAGAATTCTTGAGGAATTTTCTTCTGTTAGACATTGGTATAGAATTTATAAGGATTTTTTTACAAACTTGGTAAGAATAACAATTTGCTGTCCGTCTACTTTTCCTTCTATATGTTCAGCATTATCGTGAACCAATCTAATTCTGCGAACAGCAGTTCCGCGTTTGGCAGTCAGACTACTTCCTTTTACATTAAGGTCTTGAATCAAGGTAACGGTATCGCCCGCTTCAAGAATATTGCCATTGGAATCTTTGTGAATAACAGGAGCGTCTGGTAAATCACCTTCCTCTTGTGCCCATTTCATTGTGGACTCTTCCATGTACATCATTTCTATAAGATCTTGTGCCCAGCCTTCTCCTTTCAACCTATTTAATAGTCGATAAGCCATGACTTGAACAGCTGGTGTTTCGTTCCACATGCTATCGTTCAAACAACGCCAATGATTGCTATCCATTGTAGATGGATCTTGGATTTGACTATGGCAGGTAGCACAAACAACGATCTGGCTCTCTGCTGTTTCATCTGTTTTAGGAGGGACGGTATAACTAGACAAGTCATCAGTTGACTTGCACAATTCGCATTTAGATTCGCTTCTTTCAATTAAAGTATCTGATAAACTCATTGTATGGATTGATTAGACTTTATGCTAAAGAGGTTTGGTATAAAGTCTACTATTTAAAACCTAAATGTAAGTTAGTTTTTTATGAACTTGTTTAAAACACAGCTTATTTAAATTTTGGAAAATATAAATTTTGAGTGAGATCAAGCAAACAAACTTTGAAGCTTCATGGCTACTCCCATATCCCCTTCAATTTTAATTTTTCCTGACATCACAGCATTCATTGGATTCAGCTTTCCTTTGGTTAATTCTATAAAATCTGATAAGCTCACCTGAACAACACAATCGGCATCTGCATCTTCCATACTTACAGCATTGCTTGCACCAGTTCCGTCAATATGCAATTGCTCTTCTCCAAAATTGAATTTTAATTTTTTGCCCAATGGTGATGCTTTTGCTGCTTTACCTTGGATAGAAGCCAACATTTTTTCGAGATCAGGTTTGTCGGCACTTCCGTTGGATTTTTCTCGTGATTCTCCAATAGGAACAGGTTCTGCTTTTTGATAATCAACTTCGTCAATCACCATCTTGGCAATTATCTCCCGCATTATTTCTGAAGAACCTCCACCGATTGTTCCGACACGTACATCTCTGTACATTCTTGCCATGGGAAAGTCTTCCATAAAACCATAGCCTCCATACATTTGTAAACATTGTGTCGCTACCTTTTCACACAATTCAGTCACGAGCAGCTTTGCCATCGAACATAATTTTACATCGTAAACTTTGTCTGTATACATTTTACAACACTGATAGGAAAATGCTTTTGCTGCGGCTATTTCGCTAGATAATTGTGCGATTCGATGCCTTAGAACTTGAAACTTATTGATCGGTCTGCCGAAGGCTTTTCGTTCGGACATGTATTTTAAAGTCATCTCAATTGCATGTTCACAAGCAGTAATTCCTGCTGGGACAGCAACAAGTCTTTCCAACTGAAGTCCGTTCATAAGATAATAGAAACCCGATCCTTCTTGGCCGATTAAATTTTCTGCTGGGACTTTTACATCATCGAAACTCAACTCGGCTGTATCCGAAGAATGCCAACCTAATTTTTTTAGTTTGTTTGCGGAAACACCTTCTGCATTTCTGTCGATCACCAATAGACTAACGCCTGAGGTACCTGCTGTTGGATCTGTTTTGACAACGGTGATTAAAAAATCACCATAAACGCCATTGGTAATAAAAGTTTTTGAACCATTGACAATATAAAAATCTCCCTCTTTGACTGCTTTGGTTTGGATGTTTGCAGCATCAGAACCCGCTCCAGGTTCTGTAATAGCGATCGAACTTATCAATTCGCCTTTGATTATACCGGGTAAGTATTTTTGCTTTAGTCTTTCAGATCCATATTTTAAAATATATGGACAGGACATGTACTGGGTGACTTGTTGTGTAATCGCAAAGCCTCCACTATTGGTTCGGCCCAACTCTTCATTGAAAACAACATCGTAAAAAAAATCGAGTCCCATTCCACCATAAGCTTCTGGATAAGACAATCCAAGGAAACCCATGTCTCCCATTTTTTTCCAAATTGCGCGAGGTGTTTTGCGGTCCTCTTCCCACTGGTCTATATTTGGAATCACTTCTTTGTTAAGAAATGCTCTAAAACTCTGTCGGAACAATTCATGTTCTTCCGTAAAATATTGTTGATACATTTTTTATTTTTTTATAAAAACAAATCAGGGAAAAGGTCCCTTTCCTTATTGACGGCATAATGCTCAAAATTTATAATTCCTTCTTCTCTCAGGACATCTTCGTCAATAAAAAAGTTGCCGGTACAAGATTTGCTATCTCGATTTAAAATTGCGTAAGCAGCATCTGCCATAATTTCAGGTGTACGACTTGCTTGAATCATATCTTCACCACCCAGAGCATATTTCACGGCAGCAGTAGCAATAGCTGTTTTGGGCCATAAAGCATTGGAGGCAATCCCATCTTTTTTTAATTGATTGGATTGACCAAGTACGGTCATACTCATTCCATATTTACTCATTGTGTAAGCCAAGTGATTGCCAAACCACATGGGGTCAAGGTTGAGTGGTGGAGATAAAGTCAATATGTGAGGATTCGTTGCTTTGCGCAAATGGGGTATACAATATTTAGAGACCATAAATGTTCCTCTGACATTCACAGATTGCATTAAGTCGTATCGTTTCATGGTAGTCTCTTCAATTTGTGTGAGACTTATTGCGCTTGCGTTATTGATCAGTACATCAATTCCTCCAAATTTTTCGACCGCTTTTTCTATTGCTTGAACAACCAGCTCTTCTGACCTAACATCAACAACTATTGGCAAAGCCTGACCGCCTGCTTTTTCTATTGCTGTGGCAGAAGTATAAATGGTTCCTTCTAGCTTTGGGTGTGGTTCTGCGGTTTTAGCGGCGATTATAATGTTTGCTCCTTCTTTGGCCAGCCGTAAGGCGATGGCTTTTCCAATACCTCTACTTCCTCCTGTTATAAAAACTGTTTTATTCTTCATTCAATGATTTAAAAAAGAAAATAATTTAAAATGGTAAATGACGGTTTATAATCACATAGGTAAACCGTTGGAGATAGAATTGTGCCAATTAATCCCACCAAATAATTTTGCGTTTGTCTTCATGCCATTGCATATAATTTTCTGAAAACATATCGTCAATCCCACCTCTTCTTACTTTGAGTGTTGGGGTTAGCAAACCATTGTTTTCAGACCAAGGCGTTTTGTTAATAATAATTGTAGAAATTTTTGAATAAGAGGCCAGACTAGAGTTAAGACTTTTCAGTTCTTCTTTCAAAGATTCTTCAATATGTGTTTGTTCTAATTCGTGAGCCAATTCAGATAAATTCACCAAAGCGACAGGCTGAGGCGAAGTGAGTCCTGCAACACAGACCTGTTCTATGAAGTCGTTTTTAGATAATTTCTCTTCAATAGGATTGGGAGTTATAAATTCTCCTTTTGCTGTCTTAAAAGCATCTTTGACTCTTCCTATGACTTTCAAAAAGCCTTGCTCGTCCACACGTCCTCGATCACCGCTGTGCATCCAACCATCTTTTAGAACTTCTGCGGTTTTTTCGGGATCCTTGTAATAGCCTGACATTATCCACGGCGTTTTCATTAAAATTTCTTCTGTTTCTGGATGAATTTTTACTTCGCAACCTGGCACCGCTTTTCCTACAGAATCCGATGGCGTATTTGGGTCTGGGCTATTTGTTATGGAGCCACAAACTTCGGTCATACCATACGCCTCCACTAAATGAATTCCTAATTTAGTATACCAATCTTTTATGTATTTTGGTGTAATTGCAGCTCCCGTCGCTGCGATTTTAATATCTCTTAAACCTAAAGCTGTTTTTAATTTCTTTTTTACTATTCCAGAAACAATAGGAATTTTGAAAAGTCTATCCAATTTCTTTTGTGGCATTTTTGCTAAAACGCCTAGATAGAATTTTGTCCAAATTCTGGGGACTGCAAAAATGAAAGTAGGTTGTGTATCCTGAAGGTTTTTGGCAAATGTCTCGATGGACTCTGCAAACGAAATGGTGCCACCTACCCGGATACAAGGGATTTCTACGCCCAGCCTTTCGGCCACATGATTCAAAGGCAAAAAAGAAAACATTTTATGTTCTTTGGTTTCAAAGAATTTAACCCAATTGGTTTTCAATTCATTGTCCATTATCTTTTGTGGAGAACTGAATTTATGCATCACTCCTTTTGGTGTTCCAGTAGTTCCTGATGTAAACATGATCGTCCAAAGGTCATCTAAATTTGGGATGAAATTTTCAGTTTGAGGGGAATGTTGTTCTATTAGATCATTCCATTCATGGCCAGTTGTTATCTCTGCAGCGTTGGGATAATGTGGGAATTTAATTTTTATAATTCCATCTCTGAATGCTTCCCCTTTGTCACCCCAAGAGTCTAGTTTTCCAAGAAAGATGGCTTTTGCATCACTTAGATCCATCACCTCTGCAATTTTATCCTTTGGTAAACTTGCATAAAAAGGGATGGATACATATCCGCCCATCATAATGGCCAAGTCTGCTAAAATCCAATGGTAGCAGTTTTTGGAAAGCAGTGCAACATGATCTCCACTTTTCAAACCCAAAGCTTTTAATGCGGTGGTCATCTTTCTTGCTTCCTGACCTGCTTGGGCATAAGTCAATGATTTCCATTCTTTTCCATAGGGTTGACGAAGGAATACTTTATTAGGTTGCACCTTTTCCCAGTGATAAAACCATTCTAAATTGGACATTAATTTTTCAGACATGACTAAATGTTTAGGTTAGTAAATGGTCCTTTAATATCAGGACGTTCCCATAAAAGATTTAATTACATTTCTCAATCCCATCTTATCAAATTGCAAGTGTTTTGCCCCGTCAACATATAATGTAATACCCGAAGTGTAGCTGGCTAAAGGGCTGGCTAGGAAGCAAACAGCATTGGAGACTTCTTCTACGCTTCCAAAGCGCCTTGAAGGAATGGCTTTTCTTCCTTCTTCAAATAATTGTTGAATTGGTTCAGGATAGGTATCGAGTCCAGATGATTCGATAATTCCGGGCGCAACACAGTTAATTCTAATATTGAATTCACTCCATTCTAAAGCCAATGTTTTGGTCATATTTTCCACTCCTGCTCTTGCGGCAGCGGTATGCACCATACCAGGAAATCCACGGTGAAGATCAACGATTATGTTTACAATTGTACCTTCTTTTTGAGGGATGAAAAAAGAAGTGGCCATCTCTCTGGTCATGTAAAATGTGCCGTTTAAATTATTGTTGATAACAGCATTCCAACCTTTGTCATTGATCATTTCTGCTAAGGCGGGAAATTGCCCTCCAGCATTATTGATGAGGATATCGAGTTTACCATGCTTTTCTTTTATTTGATTCGCCAGCTCTTTGATTTGATCACTTTGACGGATATCACAAGCTTTAAAATCGCAGGGACCAAATTCCATCAACTCTTCCGCAGCTACTTTTAAAGGTTCTTCTTTTCTGGAAGCAATCGTAACTTTGGCTCCATGCTGCAGCATCATTTTGGCAATTGCATAACCTATTCCACTTCGTCCACCTGTGACAAGAGCAACCTTGCCTTCAAACATCTTTTTATCAAACATCTTATTATTCTGATCGTTTTTATAAATGATTACTGAAAATTAACTTTAAAATATGGAAAATTATTGGCTTCTAACGATGAGCAGGCCTTTAAAATAAAATAGAGACCAATAGAGCTCGAGTGAACTATAGTTTATGATCTACACTTCAAAACTATCTAGGTAAATAAGAGAAGTAAATATGAGATGAATTTCCAGCTTAAATTGATCTTTGGCAGATTAAAGGTTTAGAACCGGAATTGATTAAAAGATAAGAAAGGAATAAAAATCTTTATTAAGAGCTTAGTTGAAACTCTTTTTGAGAATAAATCCAACTATAAAAACCAAAGCAATTCCAAAGAACCAGATCCATGATTGGTGTTTGTTTTGCAAAGGCTGCATGTCTCCCACAGTAATGAGGTTTGCCCAAAATAATGGATGAGCGGTAAGTGGATCCGCATTTTTTAAATAGTCAATTTTGGCTTGTCTTAGTGCTTCGTTTTTTGTTACTCCTTCCGATAAATTTTGGTAGAAGGAGTTCATGATTAGACTCGTTGATTCGTCATTAGCCAGCCATAAACTCATGACGACACTTTTGCATCCAGCATATAAAAATGCTCTTCCAAGGCTTAGCATCCCTTCTCCTTTTACAATTTTACCAAACCCCGTGTTGCAAGCACTCATGACTACTAGATCTGCAGAGAATTTTAGATTGTATATTTCTGAAGTGTTTAAAAATCCATCTCTTTCTGAATCATTTTTTGTAGAAAATACTAAGCCTGATTCCAATGGAGATTTATCATTGACATCTGCATGAGTTGCAAGATGAAGAATTCTTGAATCCTTAGCTTGGCGTATAAACTCAGATTCAGTTGCATCGCTGCCTAGGAAAATTTTTCCGTCAAAGAAATTATTCGCATTTTTTATTTCTGTTTCTGAAAATTTTAATTCTGAAAAATTTTTACGAAAAATAAGTGTTTCAGTGCTTGCAAATTGCTTGTCATCAGAATTATTAAAGTCTGGGGCAAATCCACAAAAGCCATTTTTATAACTAGAATTTGAGTTCGATTTTCGATTCCATAAATTGGCGGACCAAGCATATTCAATGGAATGTTTTTTCAACAAATAATCCAATTTTCTAAAATCAAATTCATTTGATTCTGGTGCTAAAGACTCAAATGAAACCAATTGTAATTCGGCATGAGGTATAATTACAAGGTTTTTATTGGAAGTAAGAGAGCTTCTTATTGGACCAATTAAAACCGAATCTAAAAAATAGATTTTGCGGATGTAATTGTCCACACTTTCTTTATCAAAGTTTATGTTATGGATGTTTTGGTTTCGTAGCTCTGTAATTACGGTAGACAAATTTGTAGGTGATTTCTGTTTGACACATTTCAATTTGTTATTTGAAAAAGTAAAAATGTAAAGATATTCGTTGGTCAAAAAATAATCAATTAGAAGACTGTTCCTATCTTCCAGTGTTTTCCCTAATAAATTCCATTCAATAGTATTACTTGCATATTTTAGATTGTAAAAATTTTCATTGTAGTTTTCTAGGTTTGATATTTGTTGTTCATAGCTGTTTTTTAAATCAAATAATTTACTTCTCCCTTCTTTCTTTTCAGCATCTGATTTACAATAATACAAGTCTTCTTGTTGAGTGGTTATTAGACTATTCGTTTTAGACAATTCATTGATGACGTCTTGGGGTATTCCAGAAGATTCAAGTGCGAGTTGAGTATTTAGGTTTTGCCAAAATATCGAAGCTTTGCTTTTTTGAGAAAATTCAAATGCTTTTTTTAAATAGATTTCTGACTTAGTCAAACGATACAATTCATAGGCTTGCTCAATAGCATCTTCGAAGATGGGATCAACTTGCGAGTTGAGAAAAGTTCGGGCATCTTCAGATTGAAAGGATCTTCTTATTTTTTCGATTAACTCTATTGTAAGTTCAGATGTTTTCAAACTTTCTTCTAATGGAAGTAGTTTTTTTTCTGATGAATAAAGGCCAAATAAGACTTTTGATTTATTGGACAAGATTTCCAATAATTGGCTCTCAGATTGTATATTACCCAAAGTAGGATTACTAAATAGGTCGGCTGCGTTTTTTATTTCGAAAGTTGAATCAAGAGAAATGAAGGCCTCTTGGATATTTTTTAATGATTGTGAATAATTCCTCTTTTTGAAATTCACAACTGCAATTTGATTGAGTGTTTTTGCAACCAATTGATTTGGAACATAAGGAGCAGAACGGAATTTGGACAAAGCATCGTTATAGAATTCTATTGACTTGTTGAATTTGTTCATCCTTTCATAGGTTTTCCCTATCTCAAAATAACTATAAACAAGATAAGGATGAGTGGCAGGCAGACCTTTTTCTTGAATTCGAAGAGCTTCTTTTTGTAGTTTTATAGCCTTTTTATGTTGACCCAAATCTGAATAAAGGGTGGCAAGGGTGCCCATTAAACCAGCCGTTTCTGGATGTTCCTTACCTCTACTTAATTCCGCAATCTCAACAGATTTTAGATGATATGGTAGCGCTTTTGAAAACATACTTTGTGACTGATAAATATCTCCAATATTTGCAAAATACTTATACACACTAGGATGAATCGTATCATAATGCATTAGTTTAATTTCTAATGCCTTTTCAGCATAATCAAGTGCTCTGTCCCAATTTTTTTGATGAGTTAATAAATTGCAAGTATTGATATAGATGCGATAGAAATCTTTTGAATTTGGAGTAGAAGACTTATGAAAAACGGAATGAGCTTTAGAAAGGTAATTTTCGGCGTTTAAATAATTTCCCATTTTTATTTGACCACAACCAATATTCATTAAAACATTACCAAATGGGCTGCTCTCTTCACCATGTATTACCCGGAAAAGAGAAAGCGCTTTTTCATAAAATTCTTTTGCTTTTTTAACATGGTATTTTTGGTCATAAGTGTTGCCCAGATCCAAATAGAAATTTGCAACAGCTTCGCTTTCTAGGCCTTCTCTACTAATTGCTAAGTCTAATCCTTTTTCAAAAAAACGAATGGCTTCGTCATTATTTCTTAAACCTTGTTGCGCTGCTCCCAAGTAATAATAAATATCTTCAATTTTACGATGGTCGCTAGCATAGATCGCTTGACTCAGTTCCAAAGCCTTTAGTAAAGGTTCCATCGATTTTACGTATAGCCCATCTTCATAATAATCAACACCTTCGAGATATATGCTATGAGCAATAGTCGAGTCCGATTGAGCAGAAAGAAATGCAAAATTTAAAACTGCAAATAGAGCGATTAATCCTGTTTTAATGGAGTTTGTTGGCATGAAAAATTGTTCTCTGGATGAATATTTCTGCTTTTCAAAGATATCGTTTTTCTTTATCTTTTGGATTTATAACCTCAAAGTCTTTTTTATTTAAAAGAATTCACTCCTATATAACATGAATAAAGAAAAGGTTACCTCTTTGTTTTTTACATCCTTGCAGGAGTTGATTATATTTGGCCAATATTAATTTATTCCTTAAACGGGTAACCTTTTAATTGATTCGGATATATTATAATGATTAAAGGTGTAAACAAAGTGGATGAAGGTTTAATGCATGGATTGTTAACTGCTGATAATCAGTCTGTTGAACAAATTTATAACCTCGCGCTGCCTTCAGTTATAAAATGGATTGAAGAAAATAACGGGACAGAATCCGATGCCAGAGACGTATTCCAAGATGGACTGATTGCGCTTTATAAAAAAATACAGAACGGTGATTTTGAACTAACTTGTACACTCAAAAGTTTTTTGAGAATAATTTGTAGAAACTTATGGTTGACGAAATTGAGGGACAATAAAAAAGAAGCCACTCGCTTGGAAGATATAGATGAAGTAGTAATAGATGAAGAAGTTACTACTTATTTAGAAAATGCGGAACGAAGAGCGCTATACCTCAAACATTATGAAAACCTAGGAGAGCAATGCAGAAATATACTGCAATGGTTTTTTGATAAAATGCCTCTTAAAGAGATTGCAAAAAGAATGGATACCAGTGAAGGCTATATTAAGAAAAAAAAGTTTTTGTGTAAAGAAAAACTAGTCCAAAACATACAAAACGATAATTTGTATGG
>CALIAG010000220.1 GCA_938041325.1 uncultured Saprospiraceae bacterium
TTTACACTACTATTGCTATGCAATTTATGGGCGCAAACTAGCTTTGCACAAGACCCATCTTTCTCGCAATTTTATTCTAACAGAATATATCTAAACCCTGCGTTTACAGGATTGGAAAGTGGAATTAGCTTTTCAGGAGTATCAAGAATGCAATGGGTTAATGTAGACGACGGCTTCCGAACGGTAGGTGTATCTGTTGAGATACAAGAACCTTACTTGCGATCAGGATTTGGCATAAGTTTATTTCAAGATGTTCAAGGACTGGCCCAATTGACAACAAGTTATGTTGGCCTGTCCTATGCCTATACCATACCTGCAGATCGCCACAATATTCATATAGGAGTCCAAGCCCAATGGGTTCAGAAAGGAGTAGATTGGGACAAGATTACATTCTCAGATCAATTGGATCCGGTATATGGAAATATCTACACAACGTCTGCCATACCTGTCTTAGAAAAAGTAAGTTATACCGATTTCAATATTGGTGCTATCTGGCGTTTTGATTCAGAGTTGAAATTAGGAAAAAGAAAATTTAGAGATATCAGAAACAGTATTGGCTTTAGTTTAAATCATGCACCTTATCTTTTTAATGGTAATGGAGGCAATGAATCTCTTCAAAATATTGATACCAGAACTTCTCCTCGTATGACCTTACATGCAGGTTCAGTTATCCCAATGCTTTTCTTTAATGGAACGCGAAGTAAAATTTATTTGTCACCAAACATCAAATACGATATGCAAGGTGAAAATTTGTTTAACGGAAGTCAAAATCTTCAAGTGCTGACTTATGGTCTTTACTTGATGTATGAAGGAATGTATGTAGGGGGTTTTTATCAAAACAAACATGCAGTCGCCAGTTTAAGAAACACCAACGCACTCATCTTAATGGTTGGTGCATATATCAATGCAAAGTCTTCTAAGCAAAAAAATAATATGTTCATTGGCTTTAGTTATGATGCGAATACATCAGGAGTCGGTCCACGAGCTGGAGGAGTATTCGAACTAGCTTTTAGATGGACCTTTGCAGATGCACCGGGTTTATTTGGAATCAAAGCCAGTGGAAAAAAGAAGAAAGTGTTGGAATGTAAAAATTTCTTTTAGACAAAGATTTTAACCAAAACGAAAAACATAATCATTTACAGAACAGCCGCTGAAAATTATCAGCAAAATAATCAAAAGTATGACATTAAAATTTACATCAAGCTTAATTCTTATTTTAACCGTACTCGGTTTGAATCTGCAGGCGCAGTGTGATTTTACAATTTCAAATAACACTCCTTGTGGAGGAACTTCTGTGACGTTTACTGTTGCCAATCCCGCTGGTTTTTATAGTTGGGATTTTGATGGGGATGGAGTTGCAGACGCTTACGGTTCTGTTGGATTTTTCACATATCCTATCGCAAGTACGAATATTGATTATAATGTAACCGTTTCTTTAAACGGTATAGATTGTCAAACTCATGTAGTACATGTACTAGAATCTCCTGAAGCCAGCATAGGTGTTCTTCCGGGTACCGGAAATTTAGACGGAAATTTGATTCGTGTATGTAATGGAGATTCATTGAGTACGCTTTCTATTTACAATACTTCTGGCTCATATGCCAACAACCTTTCTTATGAAATAGATTGGGGCGATGGCACCATAGAAACTTTTGACAACTCAACTTTCTCAAATACCAATAACTTGGATCACGTTTATAATGGTTTTGGATATTACGATATGACCATTAATGTAACCAGTGTCAGTGGATGTACGGCTCAGAGTTCTTATTTAATTTATAGCGGTAGCAATCCATCCGTTGGTTTGGCGAATCCTGGAAATACGACTGGGCTTTGCGCGCCAGCAACGATTACTTTTCCAATCACCAATACACAATCAAATACTGCAGGAACAATTTACAATATATATGTTAGTGGTGAATTGATTGAAACTTACACCCAAGAAAATGTTCCTTCAGAATTTATCTATACTTTTTTAAGTACTTCTTGTGGAATTAATTCCATTAATGGCAATTATCAAAATGCCTATGATGTACAAATCGAAGCCACCAATCCTTGTGGATCTTCTCAAGCTATTATTGCTCCTATTGAAGTAAGCGCTAGACCCGATTTGGAATTCGATATAGATGGTCCGGATTATTTCTGTACCGATCAAACATTTACAATTACCAATACCTCGACTGGGATTGCAGAGATTGTAAGTGGAGAACCTTCTAGTTGTGAAACTTCTCTTGCTCCTAGTTGGCAAATTTCTCCTGGTGTACCAGGAATTGATTGGGACTTGATTTCTGGAAATCTTTTTAATTCAGAAAACATTGATCTGGCTTTTTACCTTCCTGGTGATTATACGATAACGATGACAGCTACAAGTTCTGCTTGTGGTGGAGGAACCTTTAGTCAAAACATCTCTATTTTGGAAACACCTGTTGCAGGGGCAATAGGAGAATTGAATACTGCTGCTTCACCAGGTGCCGATGAATGTATTCCTACCGTAGGAACTTTCACAGACTTGTCTGTTGGAGACAGCATTACCACAACTTGGAATGTCGTTCCTGCCAATGGATGGCAACTATTGGGTACAAGTGATTTTGATCAAGATATTTTAGAACTTTCTTTTACAGAAGCAGGTAGCTACACCGTTAGCTTGAATGCATCTAGTGAATGTTCTTCTAGTGTTTGGGATACTACTTTCGTTATAGCAAGCACACCTGAACTCTACCTCTCTCCTATTCCCGACAATTGTGAAACGGCAGTTTTAGACTTCAATTCAGGAAATACTTCTTTCGATGCCAACGGAGGAACAATTTCTTCCTACGCATGGCAATTCCCGGGGGCAACTCCAGAGTTTTCAAACATACAATATCCTTCAAACATAGTTTATAACACACCCGGAGAATACATCGTTTTTCTAACTGTAGAAAATCAATGTGGACCGGAGACTGTATCTGACACTTTCAACATACAACCAGAAGGTATACTTGTCTTATCAGATGATATGATTATCTGCGAAGGAGAAGATGCCATTACCTTAGATGCAAGCCCGAGTGGTGGAGTTTGGTCAGGAAATGGGGTGACTTCAGCAGGTCTATTTACTCCTTCAGATTTGACCATTGGTCAGAATACCATTTACTATGATTTTAACCAAGGAACTTGTTCTATGAATGACAGTCTTGTAATTCTAGTGACTGCTATTCCAGAAGTTGATCCGGGAGGAGCACAAGCTCTTTGTATAGATAACGATCCAACTTTAATAACCGGTGGGACTCCTGCAGGCGGGATCTGGACTTCAGATAATGGCGGTGTAATATCCGGTCATGATTTATTCGATCCAGGGGCTTCAGGGATTGGAGTTTATAATTTAACCTATACTTTCACCAATTCTAATAATTGTGAAAACAGCGCAACTAAAACAATTGTTGTAGCAGATATTCCAGATGTAGAAGCTGGGCCTGGACTTAGCATTTGTCTCAGTAACGTTGATGTTCAAATTACAGGATTTAGTCCTCCAGGCGGTAGCTGGTCAGGAACCGGTATTACTTCAGATGGATATTTTAATGCATCCAATACCCCAGGCGTTGGGACTTACATGGTTTACTATACTTTCAGTGATCCATCTACGATGTGTACTAATTTAGATAGTGCTGAGGTAAGTGTCACTTCAAGTGGAACTGTTGATGCAGGTCCTGACTTGGACTTTTGTATAGATGCAGGAACAATTGATTTAAATGACAATACAACTAATGCTGGTGGAATCTGGTCAGCTAACGGAAGCAATGGTTTGTTTGGAAGTATTTTCAATCCAAATGATGCTGGTGTTGGAACTCATATTTTGACTTATAGTGTTGGATCTGGAAGTTGTATTGTAACAGATAATATTGAAATTACAATAAACGCTTTACCAACGATAGAAGCAGGTCCTAATTTTTCAATATGCCTTGAGGATGATCCTCTGACTTTAAATAATTACAATCCACAAGGAGGAATTTGGACTGGAATTGGAATTACAGATACCTTACTAGGAATTTTTGATCCGGCTGGCTTGCCTTCTGGCGATTACACTTTGACTTATAGATTCAAAGATGGAAACAACTGTTCTGCACAAGATCAAAGAACAATAACTATCCAAGACCTTCCTGTCGTTCAAGCACCTAATGACAGTTTGTTTTGCGATGCTCCTGTACAAGTTCAATTGAATCAAGCAACGCCTTTCGGAGGAATCTGGACTGGACCAGCATTGGTTGACGATGAGCTGGGAATTATCAATCCTAGTAATTTAAATGGAACAGGAACCTATTCATATGTTTATGAATACACGGATCCAAGCAGCCAATGTTCCAATGTAGATAGTATGGAAGTCTTGTTGACTGAGATTTCAGCTATCAACGCTGGACCGAATGATACGATTTGTGTAGATGCTGGGAATATTGTTTTCGCAGGCTTTAGCCCAACTGGCGGTGTTTGGTCAGGACCGGGATTGGTTGACTCCTTGGCTGGTGAAATAGACCCTACCTTAATTGGTGGAGGATCACATATTTTCACTTACACTTATGGTGCTGGGAGCTGTCTTGTTGAAGATTTTAAATTGGTAAAAATAATAGACATCACTAACATAGATGTTGGAGATGAAATCTCTGTTTGTTTTACGGAAGACCCATTTGTTCTTACGGCATTGAATAGCCCGGATGGTGGTGTTTGGGAAGGCAATGGCATCATCGACCAAGTGACTGGTTTGTTTGATCCCGGAGCAGCAGATATTGGATTCCATACAGTTACTTATACTTTTACAGACGGCATTATCGGTTGTACTGCAATCTTGACCAAAGAAATTCAAGTATTGCCAATGGAGGTACCCGACTTTGAAGTTATAGATATTGCTTGTGCAAATCAGACCGTAGTGTTCAACAATTTAAGCAATACGACTTACGATGCTTTTTGGGATTTTGGTGATGGAGAAACAGCAATAGATTTTTCTCCAGTACATATTTACCAATCCACAGGTACCTTTACCGTTACTTTGGTAACTGAAAATATTTACGCTTGTAGAGATACAATCAGCAAAGAAATATTTATTACGCAATCACCGGCACCATCTTTCGCTTTGGATACTTATGAAGGTTGCGCTCCAGTTGAAATTGCTTTTACCAATCAGAGTTCAGGATACGAAGTAGATTTTCTGTGGGATTTTGGAAACGATTCAACAAGTACAGAAATTATTCCTCCTACACAAACTTATTATGCAGGAGCCAATGATACAACGTACTATGTAACTTTGAGTGTAAACAACTTATGTGGTACCATTCATTACACTGATTCAATCACGGTAAAATCAAAACCTCTTGCAGACTTTGGAACGTCACCTGAATCTACCTGTTCTCCAATGGAAGTGAGTTTTGCAAATGTAAGTACTGGAAGTGCAGAGACCTTTTACTGGGAATTTGGAAATGGTTTTACTTCAGATCTAGCATTGCCAAGCAATCAAACTTTTATTGCAAATGATACAACGGTAACTTATACCATTGGGATGATTGCTTGGAATGAGTGTGGGGTGGATACGGCTTACCGCGAATTGGAAGTAGATCCAGCAGGAGTAGAAGCTTTCTTCAATGCCTCGACTTTAGCGGGTTGTCAACCATTGACTGTTGACTTCTCTAACTTTGCAACTCCGGGTGCCAATATTGATTGGGACTTTGGCGATGGAAATAGTTCAGCAGAATTGAATCCTATGCATACCTTTGACGAAACTGGTCAATTTAAAGTTGTACAATATGCAAGCAGTGATTGTGGATATGATACCACTTCTTTGATCATAAATGTATTGCCTCAGCCAACGGTAAGCTTTAATCATCCTACCTATGTTTGTGTAAATGAAGAGTTTACGTTTGAAAATAATTCAACGAATACGAGTGGAAATATCTGGGACTTTGGAGATGGAGATACTTCTTTATTGAGTAATCCAACACATTTCTATAGTATACCAGGCACCTACACCGTTACTTTAACTGGAATATCCTTAATCAATCAGTGTCAAGAACAATACACCAGCGAGATAATCGTCCGTGATTTACCAATTGCTGCTTTTGAACCTTCAACGATTAATGGCTGTATGCCTTTGATTATTGACTTCGAAAACACTTCTGTAGAATCTGCCTTTTACCAATGGGATTTTGGTGACGGGAATAGCTCGGGTCAGGAAAATCCTAATCATACTTTTGATTCAATAGGAACTTACGAAGTACGACTTGTAGCAACTGATGACAATGGATGTTTCAATGATACGTCTTTTATCAACATCATGGTTTTACCGATTCCTGATGCTGAATTTGAATTTGACAGAACGACTTTGTGTTCTTTGCCAGCAGATATTCAATTTGAAAATCAGTCTGAAGGAGCTGTTGGTTACAACTGGAGTTTCGGAGATGGCTCAGAAACGGATTTAAATAATCCTTTGCATAGTTACTTTGAAGAAGGCACTTACGAAATTAGTTTAGTTGCCAGCAACCAGTACAATTGTCTGGATACAGCGAGTCAAACAATCAATATTTATCCAGAACCTGTGGCTGATTTTGAAATTACAGGAGCGGAAGGTTGTACACCGGTCACAGTTGAGTTTGAAAATAATTCAATAGGAGTCGATCAATACCTTTGGACCTTTGATGATGGTTCAACTTCAGATGAAGCGAATCCAACACATACCTTTAAACGTCCAGGAGAATACAACGTACAGTTGGTGGTAAGCATCAATGATGCATGTTTTGATACCATGCAACTTGCGGCACCTGTAAAAGTACATCCAACTCCTTTTGCGAATTTCGAAGCCATTCCTTTGAATGAAGAAACAACAGGCGGTAATTATCAATTTTACAATAATTCTCAATATGCGGATGAATACTACTGGGAATTTTCAGATGGATTTACCTCTACGGAATTGAGTCCATCACATCGGTTTTTAACCAATGGTGCTAGACAAATTCTATTAGAAGCTTATACAGAATATGGCTGTTTCGACGACACATTAGTGACTTTTATTCCAGAGTTTTTTGGAGCACTTCACATACCCAACGGGTTCTCTCCGGAGCAAGGCATTGGTGAAGTCGCATTGTTTAAACCAAAAGGTGTAGGTCTTAAAGAATATAGCATACAAGTATTTTCTCCTTATGGACAATTGCTTTGGGAATCTGAGCAGCTGATTGACGGGCAACCTGCAGAGGCATGGGACGGAACGGTGAATGGTCAACTTTTGCCACAGGATGTGTATGTCTGGAAAGCCTGGGGAATATTTGAAAACGGAACGCAATGGATTGGATCAAAAGATAAGAAGGGAAGATATACGAAAATGGGTTCGGTCATTTTGCTGCGGTAAAAATAATACTGTAAGTTTTTGAGGTCTAACAAGATCGCTTAAGCTATTTAAATACAAAAGAAGTTTTATACATGAAAAGGTCAATCTTTTTTTGACCACAAACCAAAAGTGCCACGTTTTAAACTGGCAACGATATAACCATAACAACCAAAGGCAATGAGGTGAAAATCTCATTGCCACTTTTTTTTGACAAAAACCACTTTCAAGTCAAGTCAATTCAATAAAATTTCGAATTTATTTTTAATTTTCTTATACAGCAGCTGAGCTTCCTGTTAATTTTTTATGCCCTTTCCAACAACTTACCTCTGTCTTGAATAAATAGATTTCGCACCTACGGCGCTTGAAAAATATATAATTACTAGGGCTATAAAGATATCGCTCCTCTGGAGCTTTCGTGGATTTCGCTAACAATTTATTTAGTGATTGATTTCTATTTTTTTTTATAAATCTGCTCCAGAGGAGCGCAACCTTTTAGTATCAAATCTTAACGAGAATGTTTGACAAAACAACTTTAAGATTTCGCACCTACAGCGCTTGAAAAATATATAATTACTAGAGCTATAAAGGTTTCGCTCCTCTGGAGCTTTCGTGGTTTTCGCTAACATTTTATTTAGTGATTGATTTCTGTTTTTTTTATAAATCTGTAAAAGGTGCTCCATCATCTAATTTTTCACAACAGAAAATAATTCTAAATCATGTTCTTTTCCTTTTAAAGGAATAAAACCCTTTGAAGCGAAAAGCCAATTATTTTCTTGACTACTTAAATGATCTTTTAGTTTACCAGAGATAAGGAAGAGGGAAGCTAAATCATTGCATTGTCCTTGGATTCTAGCTGTGGTATTTAGCACATCCCCTGAATAAGTAATTTCTCTTTTTAAATCCCCCACTTCTCCAACAATGACTTTTCCAAAATGAGCTCCTGC
>CALIAG010000221.1 GCA_938041325.1 uncultured Saprospiraceae bacterium
TAAATACAGTTTAAGAATTATGAAAATTCACGTTTTGCTATCCGGCACACAGTTCAAAAATAATAAAATATAAGTAATTATGCAGATTTTAAGAAAAAAATAACATTGCTTACAGCTAAAGGTAGGATTTATGCCGTTTTAAAAGCTGAAAAACAGCTTGTAATGTAATGAGGTGTATTTAGATCAAAAAAAAGTCGTGTTATTTAGATAACACGACTTTTTAAACAAATTATAATCCCATGAACATATCCTAATAGTTTTTTCAGCCTAGCTGAATGGAGTGTTGCTTTCAACAGCCCGTATATATTTGATCAGAGATTGAAAAGAGTAGTAGGCAAGTCGGCCAAAAATAATTTGATCGACTTACTCACTAACAACAAATTATAATCCCATGAACATCTCCAAATTTGAGTCGACTTCTTTAAGCCGTTTTATTCCTTACTTCTACCGTTGTCTTTCATTCACAATACAATGATCAGGATTATTTCTCCTTAGAACAAAAACAAAAAGAGGTAATTGTGAAAAATTATTTTAAGTTTAAAAAATTTAAGTACTTGTAAAACAGTGTTTTATGTGTTGGAAATGTGAATTTTTATTATCTTTTTTGCCTTTTTTAAGGCTTAAAAAAACAATGATTTTATTCATTTTCTTTTGTTTTCATTGATTTGTACAGGTTTTATGCTCTAAAATGATCTGACATCTTGATACTAGATAATTGCTAAATATGTAGGATTGTATTAGATTTTATTTTAATTTTATAATTAACCAATTGAAAGAGATGCGGTTATTTCTTTTATTGCTATGAGAAAACGAACCAAAACAAAAGCAATAAAGAAAATATTCACCCCATGGAAACCAAAAATAACACACTCCACATATTATTAATATTTCTCACCTTATTGCTCTTCGCATGCAAAAGTAAAAAGGCAAGTACTTCTGCCCCTCCTAAAACGGGGACCGAAATAACTTCTACAAGCAATAGCGAAACGACTAATCCAACCAAAACACCAGACCCAATTACTATGACTAGTCCGGGTATTTCGCAAGCGGAAAAAGACAAAAGAAAAGCTTTGGAAGAAAAGAAGAGATTAATTGCGGAAAAAAAGAGATTGGAGGAAAAGCGAAGAATTGCTGAAGCATTAGAGCGTGCAAAAAATGAAAAAGCCGAGGATTTTACGAAGTGGCAAAATGGAAGGCTGGGATCGTCTGGACCATCTGGAGTTGTGAGTACTCCTGAATCAAAAGGTGACGAGTTATTTGAAGAAGAACCTTTGGAAATCACTTCATCAGAAGAAATAAATATTAATCCAGACAATCACAATCGAATTGATTCATTAAGTACTATTTCAACTTCCGAGATTGATTTGGATATTCCTGAAGAAGAATTACCAGAAACTCTGCCTTTTGAAGAACTGAAGGCAGAAGCAGAAACTTGCCTTATTAATCGAACACAAGACGGTGTCATTGCTTTTCAAAAATTAGATTTTAAACAAACCATTGATCAACCTTTCTTCTTCAAATTGGCGCTGGATAATATTTCAAATAAAGAAGATGTGGTCCAAGCCATAGATCCAAATGTCACTGATAATGAAATTGAAAGCCTGAATTTTGAAAATGACTCAATCAGAGGAGTTAACGTAGCGACTCTTACGATTTCAACTTTTATGTCGGCAGAGTTATTGGCATTTGACGATGAAGCCTTTGAGATAGTTTTCAATCAAAAATCAGAAACGGAGAGACAGAAAGTGAATTGTGAAGTTCCTGCTTTCTGGGAATGGAAAGTAACGCCATTAAAAGTGGGTGCTCAAAACTTGAAACTCAAAATCTATCTAGAAGATGATCAAGCAAATATAACTCCATTGCCTGCCTTTGAGAGAAAATTCAACATCGTTGCTCAGCCCAAACCTTGGTATGCAAAAGCTGCGATTCCGTTTGGATTGATTGGAGTATGCTTTTTAGGATATGTGGTTTATCAAAGAAGCTTGCCGAAAGAATTTGGCAGTAGCCTCGGAGTTATGGGGGCAGGTGCAAACATCAAAAACCAGCCAACAAAACCAAAATCAGTCTTCATAGGTTATGCAAAGAAAGATGAAGAATGGACTGAAAGAATTGTGAATCATTTAAAGTCATTGGACAAAGCCGGGTTCGTAGATATCTGGTATGATCAAATGGCCAATATCGGAGAAGATTATAAAAAACAAGTTTTTGAACATTTGAATAAAG
Organism: uncultured Saprospiraceae bacterium; assembly: GCA_938041325.1. GTDB lineage: Bacteria > Bacteroidota > Bacteroidia > Chitinophagales > Saprospiraceae > CALIAG01. Next base: position 2,224 of record CALIAG010000221.1, read on the forward strand.
CAGATATCGTTCTTCTAAATGTCAGCAGTGACTTTCTAGCATCAGACTTATGTGACGAAATACTCGAAGCGCTGGATCAAAAGGCAAAAAGATTTGAGCATACAACAGTGATTCCAATTTTACTTCGCAACTGCCTTTGGGGCACAAGCCCAATTGCCGGACTCCAGATCTACCCTAAAAACCAGAAACCGCTTTCGGACTCTGATTGGGACAATCCTGATGAGGCTATTTTTGCAGTAATGACAGAAATTGAATCCGTTCTATTATAACCCATCTAACTATCCAATTTTCCACTCTGTTTCCATTTCCCACACAGGTCATCCCTAACCCTTAAAGACATAAAAAACTATCGGTTCATATTGTCAAAGGAGGCTAAGCAGGGATGACCGCTTTTTTATCCCAATATTCTTTATACCTTGAATTGTTTGATACTTGATTACTATTTTGTCAATATATTATATCGATTGAGCAAAAGACCACAAAGAGGTCACCGCATTTTAATTAATTATTGTAAAAGACTACAAAGATGATCCCCCTATGTTATTCGATATAGCAAAAGACCGCAGAGCGGTCTCATTATGTTAACCGATCTCAGTAATATCAGAAGTCCGACCACAGAGTGGTCGCACCTCTTTTAAAATGACAATTAGAATTGGGAAGTAGAGAAACTAAACGATAAAGTACAAAATCTCTTTGCCCATAACTTAAAGATACCTTTGGCTAGGTAAGTACGCTGAATTTTAAAAACTATGAACAAGATTCAAAACTACCTGTTATTGTTTCTTATAATTGCATTGAATTTATCATGCAAATCACTAAAACCTGTCAAACCTTTGGAGGATTACTCAGATATCAATAAACAAGTCAGCTCATCTATAGTTAACGTTCCGATTTCCATACACATCGATAGCTTGAAACAATTGCTCGATAAAGAAATTCCCGAAGTCTTGTACGATGATTCAAGCATGACGGACAATGACAATGATCAACTTATGGTCAAAGCAACCCGACGAGATGCCATCGGTTTTCATCTAGAAAATCAAACCATAAAATATTCTGTCCCTCTTGCGCTTTGGATCAAAAAAGGCATCAAAATAACTGCCGTGGAAGGGGAAGGCGAATTGACTTTAGACTTCGAAACAACTTTTAATATTTCTGAAAATTGGACTCTAGAAACGAAAACTTCTATTGTTGAATATCAATGGAGTAGAAAACCAATTATCAAATTGGGTTTCTTCGAAATGCCAATTCAATTTATTGCAGATAAGATTCTCAATGATACCAAAACAAGGTTGTCCACTTTAATTGACCAGCAGCTTTCCGAAAAATTCAGATTACAAGATGTTATTCATAAAATTTGGGAACAACTGAAGTATCCCGTTTTGGTTTCTGAAGAATATCAAGCATGGCTCCGAATAAGCCCAGAGCAAATTAGCATGTCTCCACTTGAAACGAAAAAGGATTTTATAAAAACCAATATTAATATTGTAGCTAAAAATGAAGTCTTCGTTGGCGCACAACCACAAATAAGCAAAGCCATTGGACTACCTCCATTTTGTTTTAGTAAAAATGAAACAGAAGGATTTGAATTGAACTTGAACGCAAGTATTCCTTACGAAGAAGCAGAGAAGATTGCCAATGAATTCATTGTTGGACAGGAATTTAGCTCTGGTAATAGGACAGTCAAAATTGAAAAAATAAAACTTTTTGGTAAAAAAGAAAAAATGGTTATTGATGCTTTGATCTCAGGAGATTTTGAAGGAAACATCTATTTGACCGGCCTTCCTGTTTACAACGAAAATAAAAATGAAATAGAACTAGAGGACGTTGATTTTGAATTGCAAACCAAAAATTTCTTGCACAAAAGTGCCGCATGGCTTTTTAAAAAAGGATTGAAAAAACAGTTAGAAAACAAACTTAAGTTTCCACTGGATGAAAATATTTCCAAAATTAAATCCGAAATACAAAAGCAACTCAAAGAATATCCTATTGCGGATGGAATTACACTCAAAGGAGAGATGGAAGACTTTAAGGTAAAAAGTACACATTTGACTCCAGAATCAATCGTAGTGATGACCAACTCAAAAGGGAAATTGGAATTAGAAGTGAAGGGCTTTCAATAATCCTGACTAGATTCTTTACTATTCCAAAAAAAAATAATCCCAAAAAGGAATCCAATTTTTCATATCTTCGTATCTAACAACAGAGATGACCATCCTGGATTTATTTTTCCATGTGTTGGTTTTGTTTCCAACCCTACGCTCTATAATTCCATATCACATCAGTCGCAAAACGAGAGACCTTTTTAACTAACCAAGACTTACATCTGGATAGCGTTGCTATTTTTTTGATTTAATTTCAATGGAGACCATTGAGATTTAGTCAAAATATTGTTAAAAAAGATCAAAAACCGAAAATCATGAGACTGATATTGCCATTCTTAGGCTTACTCTTTTCTATTGGTATAAATGCAAATTCTATTTCTAGTAAAGCACTGAACTGCGTTGGTCCCGTCCTTTACGTGGATACAAATGTATCAGAGGGAGCACAAGATGGTTCTTCTTGGACGGATGCATTACATACAATCGATGAAGCATTAGCATTAGCTGCAGCCAATGAAATCGTAGAAGAAATCTGGGTAGCGGAAGGCATTTATTATGTTTCTGCTGACAATGATAGAGAGGATGCTTTGGATATGTTATCAGGTGTGAATATGTATGGAAGTTTTGAAGGAACGGAAGCTTCTATTGAGTCAAGATCTATTGAAGACCACCCAACAATTATTTCCGGAGACCTAGGAACAGAAGAGATAGAAACGGATAATTCAAAAAATCTATTTCATTTTACCAATATCAATGAAATCGAAGTGGATGGTTTTGTTTTTAAAAATGCCTTCAATAATGAACCCGCTCCTTTTGGTTTAGGAGGTGCCCTTTGCATTTTGAATTCTGCTACAGATTTAGTGTCTAGTATAAAAATTGTGAATTGCACGTTCGAATCCAATCGAACTTATCAAGGAGCCGCTGCTTATATTCTCGGTGGAAATAGCACAGAAAGTACAATCGATTTTGAAAAATGTACTTTCCAAAACAATACAGCTTCAGGAACTGGAGGTGCTATTTATCAAGCTAAAAGTACAGGAGCGTCTATTCTTACTTCGATGTCTCAAACGCTCTTCAAAAATAATAATTCTGCTACAGGTGGTGCCATATATGTAGGAGGAGACGGAGGAGCGACAACCGAACCTCTTGAATTTAACCTCGCTTTATACAATTGTATTTTCGATAAAAATATTGCAAATAATGGTGGCGCTATCTACATGACAGATGCTTCCTCAGCGAGTACTTTGCTGAGTCAGAATTGTACGTTTTACGAAAATACTGGAACGACCATTTATTTTGGAAGCAATGTAAATGCAGAAATCAAAAATTCTATTCTTTGGGGAGAAGGAACGCAATTGGATTTTTTCTTTGCAACGGGCGAGGTATTTGACGTTGACAATTCCATTGTTAGTGGAGGATATGTAGGCGCAAACAACATGGATGTTGATCCAGAATTTGGAAATGCAGAATCAGGTAATTTTAGAATATCTGCTTGTTCTCCTGCGCTGGATGCAGGAATTAATTTTGCCAATCCTCCAATTGATTTTAGTGGAGCTGATCGAAATTATAATTCAACGATGGATATTGGTGCCTACGAATTCAATGGTAAATTTATTAACCTTCCGCTCAAAGGAGAGAACCAAAGTCAAGCATTGTCTACTTCAGAAATTACAGATGCAGATGGTTGGACCCATTTTTACAATTGTGATACCAAAACTTTTCAAGGATCCATATTCAAAAACGGACAAGACTTAGGAGCTTTAAACTCAGCAAATTTCCAACTATTTACCACAGCTAGAGAAAGTATTAATGGCCAAGCTCAGAACCTTTCTGATGCGGATTATCTTGGCAACGAGCAGGAAGAATGGTTTGCGATGAATTCTGCTTGGACAATTAATTCTACAGCAACGCTTACGGCTCCCGTTCGGTTGAGGTTCTATTTTGAACAATCGGAATTAGCTGCTTTACGAGAATCCTTGGGTACTGATTTTGAATTGTCAGAAATGGAGTTTTATAAAATATCTGGGGCTGGACTCGATGCTTATTCCACAGATGTGATGGATCGGGGAGGAGCAATAATAACCTATACCAATGCTGAAGAAGCGTCATTAAATACCTGGAAATTAGGTACACAGGACGATATGCTTTATGCAGAATTTGAGTTAAATGGTTTTTCATCCGGCACAGGCGGTATTAAGAAAAGTTCGGTATTGCCCGTTGAGTTAGCTGATTTTTATGCAGAAGCCGTTGGCAATAAACGAGTAGATATAAAATGGGAGACTTTGACAGAAAAGAATAATGATTATTTTATTTTAGAAAAATCAAATGACGCTGCGACTTTTAAATCCGTAGCAACGATCCTAGGAAACGGAGATTCTGAATCCTCAATCCAATATTCCTTTACCGATCTTACGCCATTCCGAGGAGCCAATTACTACCGATTGCGACAAGTCGACTATGATGGTCAAATGACTTTGTCTTCCACTGCGATTGCTTATATAAAAAATGAATCTGAGAAACTACTTTTATTTCCAAACCCAGCTCTTGATGTCTTGTTTGTCCAAGTCCCAGAGACCGTAGATGGAGAAGTCCTTTTCACAATTTTTGATACGAATGGAAAGGCAATTAAGTCGATCCAACGAATAAGTACAGCACAAGCGGTTCACGATTTGCCATTGGATGATTTGCAAGCAGGGATTTATACCTTGAAAATCAGAAGTCGCTACCATAGAGAATTGCAGCGTTTTGTAATTTCTGAAAAGTAGCTAAATTTAAAAAATCATCAAATTCATTTATCCTTTTTCAACTTTTGAGTAGTTAACTTAATACTACGTTTTTACGTTAGTATAATTAGGATGACCCCGCTATGATCAGAACAAATTTATCCAATGTTATTCTAGCAAAATTTGACGGATCTGCGGTCATGGATTGTGAAAAAGGCGAATAAAGAGACAAAAAACGTTGGTCAACCTTTGATGGCAAGGCTAATGAATTACGAATATGGCAGCAGAGCGCTCACCTTATCTTAACAGAAGACAAAGAAAGTTCCTCAACGTTCGACAGATAGGCTAATGAATTGCGAAAATGACCGCAGAGCGGTCACCTTATGTTAACCAACAACCGTAAAATCTAGCCTCCGACTACAGAGTGGTCGCACTACGTTTAAAGCTACACAGAGTAGTATCAAGCATCATTTCCACCTCTATAATCTTTACAAAAGAGCTTTCTTTATTGCTTTAATAGTTAAATGAATTTCTCCAAAATCAAATATTTCAATAACTTACAGGCCAATTCAAGCAAAACTACAATGAAGAAAACACTACTTTTTGCCTTAGTATTCCTTTGTTCTTTTACACTAAATGCAAGGCAAGTGGCCTTTCTGGGGACGGTCAACAACCCTATGGAATCTACCGTCACCGTTTCCTTTATTCACAATGAACTTTTAAAGGAAGAGATGGTTTACAAAACCAACTTGAATGAAGAAAATAGCTTCGGAATTTCCATAGATATAGGCCAAAATGATTGGGTTTCTATTAAACATGGAGATCAAAAATTTAAAGTTTTTGTCAGTCGAAAGGATACTAAAATTGAATTTAAATTTGATGGCCCTTTTGCTGGAAGCACTCTCCAATTTGTAGGAAACAATGTTTATAATAATTCCCTTTATCAAAGCTTCAATCGTTCCTTTAAGTGGGCAAAAGAAGAAAAAGAAATTTACTCTGCTGGCGGCCTATCAACGATCGTGAGTAAAGAAACGGTTCAAAAGGCAAAGAGCTACGCTGCTGAAGACTATTTCAGAAATATCCAAACCGAATTCGACAACCAACAAAGGTATTTACAAAGCCAAACCAATATGGATCTTGAGTTTTATAAGTACATGGAAAAAGCGATTTCCTGGCGTTACGAAACCCATAAAATCATCTACTTTTTATACAATAAAGAACGAATCGCCCCCACGGAGCTGAGAACGTATTGGGTAAGATATGGATTGCTGCGAAATACGGATGTTAATGATGATTCTTCTATAAAGTATCCTGAGTATCAAAACTTGTTGAATGCATTTGTGCACTATTTGGATTTGGAGCTACCAGGGAATCCGGACGGAAGAGATTTTTCTTATTATCAATTTATAAATGGAAACCTGACAGGCAAATCGAGGTTCTTTATGTTGGCTAAAGTAATGTTGGAAACCTATCAAATGAATGGGAATCCGCGTTTGGCTCAGCGTAAATTTAAAGCTTACCGAATGGACAATCCTTATCCAGAATACAGTAAATATCTCGAGGATATCTTTGGAAGTGATTTGCAATTTGTTCCGAAGGATTATGTTCCAGATTTCAAAATGTTATCTCAAAATGGAGACCCTTTATTCTTATCTGATTATCGAGGAAAAGTGGTGTACATTTCGTTTTGGGCATCTTGGTGTGGGCCTTGTATTAAAGGCTTTAGAGAAACACATATGATTAGAAGTAAACTCTCTAAAAGTGGAGTGGTTTTTCTTAATGTTAATTTGGATGAAACGGAAGATTTGTGGCGCAAGACCATTGATAGAATACAAGTGGCTGGCGAAAATGTCTACGGAATAGATCTCAGCAAACTCAAAGGGAAAATGGATTTTTCTGCGCTACCGCATTATATCTTGATGAACAAACAAGGTATGCTTACCTTTTTGACAACCGATAATTTGAACAGAGCCAGCTCGGATTTTGAAGAGTTATTGATGCAATAGAAATTGGCAGAATTATAATCTAAATTGACCTTTTAATAAGATTAAGCGTAGATATTATCATACACATTCTGAAGATCATACTTCCTTCCCGTTCGGTGTATTAAATAGATACAACCATCTATCTCTTTGCCTTGAATTTTTGCAAATTGAACTTTAAATTGATTGTCCAAATCAAAGAACATTTTCATCACATCAGTTGGAAATTCTGAGTCTTTGTGCTTACCCATTACAAAAGCAATGTAATCGCTCTGAATACTGGTCGCACTAATGCAAAACTTTCCGGATTCCTTAAGGAAATTAAACGGATTGCTTTCATTTATACAGCCTGGATGGTTAGAAACAGTTTTCCCAATGTCGTTAAAAAGATCGATCATCAACTCTGGTGGTGGATGAATCATAGCTTTCTTTACCTGTTCGTATGTTATCATTTTCCTACGGAATTATCATAAATAATCTTACAGGTAACTGATAATGCAATTCTCAAGCCAAAACAACTAAATTATATAAGTTAAATATTAAAATAATTAAAATAAATCTATTTAAGTGTCTGACAAATAGGTAGTTGGAAAGGTGATAAAATAATTGCTATTGAGTAGATTTCTGCACAGTATAGTCCTGTATGTTCCTTTGAAAGGCCATATGGAGAGATTAAAACGAAAACGTGAAGAGGATTATTTTACTTTATAAAGATACATTGCTTGTCTTTGACCACCGAGATTCATAATGTAAGTCATAGAATCGGCATCAATGCTTTCAATCATAACTGATTTTTCCTTTTCAGGACTTTTTAAAGTATCTGTTGTGAGTAATCGATAGCCTTGTGTATAGTAGCGCCCTGCTTCTTTTTGATTGAGCGAACTCTGGAAAAAATATCGATTGTTCTTATTAAATTTGAAATAGATCCCGGAGAAATCCATTTGTGAAGTGTCTTTACCGGCGACTAAGGCAGAGACTTTCCAAGTACCATGAAGCATTTCATCTGGAATAGCTTTTTTACCACAAGACAAACAGCTGAAAGCAAAATATAGAGCTGCAACAATTAGTATTGGTTTCATGGAATACATCTTTTTGTCTGTGTAAAAACTAAATTCAATCAATTTATCGAAGCTAAAATATCTTCATTTTCCTTTTATATACCGCAGGTTTTAGAACTAATGTGTTCTACTTTTCCTTCTGCGGTTCAATTGCATTGAATCGTTCTATTTGTTTTTAAAAACTAAATCTTTAAGAGAAAAAGTTATTCATGAAAATGAATGTAAAACATCCGCCCAGGAAGCCTAGTAAAGCTAGCCAAGCAATATTTTTTAGATACCAAATAAAGTCAATTTTTTCCATCCCCATTGCTGCGACACCTGCTGCACTACCAATGATCAACATAGAACCACCCGTTCCTGCAGAGAAAGCAATAAAGTGCCACAAAGAAGAATCAGTAGGCTCTACATACATTCCCATAGAAGCAGCTACAAGTGGTACGTTATCAATGATGGCGGATAAGAATCCAAGTATTATAATGACAATGTCCTGATTGGGGACAGCGGCTTGTAATCCTTCTGCCACACTCATCAATAACCCTATTTTTTCTCCATGTGATCCCATGACAGCTGCACTTTCTAAGGCTGCAACAGCGACTAAAATTCCGAGGAAAAATAAGATACTGGACATTTCAATTCTAGACAATGCGTTATGTGCAGAATACAAATGTTTCCGTTCTTCATCAAAGTCTTCTTCAGGGTGAACATATTCAGATATCAACCAGACGATACCCAAAGAAAGCATCATTCCAACATATGGAGGTAAATGGGTCAAAGACTTGAAAATGGGTACAAAAACCAAAGCACCAAGTCCAACAAAAAGCATGATTTTACTACTTGATAGTTTTTCGTTTTCTAAGCCTTTTTCAAAATCCCGTTTTGAAGGAGTAATATTTCCCTTAAAAGCAGGAAGAAATTTCGCAATAACTAAAGGGATGATCAGGCAGACGATTGAAGGCAATACCAATCGTTGAATCAATCCTCCTGTCGTTACTTTTTCACCAATCCAAAGCATAGTAGTAGTAACATCCCCAATAGGTGACCAAGCTCCGCCCGCATTCGCTGCGATAACTCCCATGGATACAAACCAAATTCGCTCTGTTTTTTCCGGAACCAATCTTCTTAATAAGGAAACCAATACAATGGTTGAAGCCAGATTATCCAAAGTTGCAGAAAGGAAAAATGCCAGAATAGAAATCAAAACCAACATCTTAAACTTGTTAGTCGTTCTGATCCGATTCGTTATTACACTAAACCCTCTATGCAAATCAACCAGTTCAACGATGGTCATCGCCCCAATCAAAAAGAACAGAATTTCAGCAACTTTACCAATATGATGAAGAAGAACATCATCCATTTCACCGATATGGTGATCCGCACCCACAACGTCCATATGGCCTGCGGCAACTATTGCCCAGCACAAAGCCCCCATTATTAGGGCAGGAACCGTTTTGTCTAGTTTTAAAGGATGTTCAAATACAATTGTTACATATCCGAGGATAAAGCAGAGTATTAAGCCAATTAGCATTGAGTGCGGTATTTTAAAAGTTTTCTTAAAAGAGAAATAGTATCGCCCATTTGAAGGCAATACTCAGGTGGGTAAAGATATAATTTTCTTAGATTTCTTAGTATAAAATATCCATAAACTTGGTTTTCAATCTTTTATAGGAACTTTTCTCCCTTTTTATGTTTTTTAAATTAAAAATAACTCAGGTTCGTCTTCTTTTTGGGCACTTATTTATTTAAAACCTCTTATTTTTGTAGAACTTTTAAGAATGTTTGCTTTTTGAGCATACTTCCATGTTCAAGGAATTGAAAATTCATTCAACCTAATTAGCTGAAACTTAGGATTCATTAATAAGAGTTTATTAGATTCCTTGATTTTTTTTAAAACGATATTGAAATAAATGGTCAAAATAGGAGACTTAGATTTAGGAGAATTTCCGTTGCTGTTGGCTCCAATGGAAGACGTAAGTGATCCACCATTTCGTGCGCTGTGTAAGCAGAACGGTTGCGATATGATGTATACTGAATTCATATCTGTGGAAGGCCTGATCCGGGATGCAACAAAGAGTGTCCAAAAATTGGATATCTACGATTATGAACGTCCTGTAGGTATACAAATTTTCGGAGCAAAAAATGCATCCATGCGGGAAGCAGCAGAAATCGTTGAAGCTGCAAAACCGGAAGTGTTGGATATCAACTTTGGTTGCCCAGTAAAGAAAGTAGTTTGTAGAATGGCAGGTGCTGGTATTTTACAAGATATTGATAGAATGGTTCAGTTGACAGAAGATATTGTGAAGTCAACAAGCTTACCTGTTACCGTAAAAACCAGATTGGGTTGGGATGACAATACCAAATACATTGAAGAAGTCGCAGAACGTTTACAAGATGTCGGGATCAAAGCTTTGTCCATTCATGGACGGACCCGAAAACAAATGTACAAAGGAGAAGCAGATTGGACTTTGATTGGAAAAATAAAAGAAAACCCAAGAGTTCATATTCCTATTTTTGGAAATGGCGATATCAACAGCGGACCAAAAGCAAAGCTTTATAAAGAACGCTATGGAGTCGATGGTATAATGATCGGTCGTGCAAGTATTGGTAATCCTTGGATCTTCAGAGAAGTAAAACATTTTTTAGCAACTGGAGAAGAATTGGCGCCACCAACGGTTGAGGAGCGTGTCAATGCTGCAAGACAACATTTGCGACACTCCATTGAATGGAAAGGACAGGTATTGGGGATTTTGGAAATGAGGCGTCATTACACGAATTACTTCCGAGCATTTCCTCACATTAAACCCTTTCGCGCTAAATTAGTAACAGAACAAGAGCCTGAAGCGATCTATGAAGTATTGGATTCGATTGAAAAAAGATATTCAGGAATGGAGCAATTAGCGACTTCCTAAATGACAGATGAAAAATAAAAAAGGACAATTTTATTTTCATCAAATTACTGAGAACAAGAGTAAAAAATAAAAACTGAATAAGTGGTATTTGATATTCAAGCACATGAACGGGAGATCTTTATGATCATTGAGCAGGCTGCTGCTGAATTGGATGCACCGGCTTATGTCGTAGGTGGATACGTGAGAGATCGTCTTTTAGCCCGCAAATCCAAAGACATGGATATTGTTTGTGTGGGCAGTGGAATCCGTTTGGCTCAAGAAGTAGCTGCTTTGCTAAGACCTATTCCAAGAATCGTTACTTACCAACGCTTCGGTACTGCGATGATCAAACACAAAGACTTGGAAATTGAATTCGTGGGTGCTAGAAAAGAATCTTATCGACATGATTCAAGAAAGCCAGCAGTAGAGGAGGGGACATTAGAAGATGATCAAAATAGAAGAGACTTCACCATTAATGCTTTAGCTGTAAGTTTAAACGCTAAAAATTTTGGCGAAATTCTCGACCCTTTTGGAGGTTTGCACGATCTTGAATCTAAGATTTTGAAAACACCATTAGAACCAGGAAGAACCTTTTCCGACGATCCGTTAAGGATGATGCGTGCCATTCGTTTCTCCACACAACTAGGATTTGAAATAGAACCCAATACGTTGAAATCTATTGCGAAATATAAAAATAGAATCAATATTGTTTCGAAAGAACGAATAGCGACCGAGCTAGAAAAAATAATCTTATCCTCGACGCCTTCTGTCGGATTCAAACATTTGTTTGATACCGGATTATTGGCCATTATTTTTCCGGAGATGGTTGCGCTTCATGGAGTAGAAATTAGAAATGGCAAAGGCCACAAAGACAATTTTTACCACACTTTGGAAGTGTTGGATAATTTGAGTAAAAAAACCAATAATCTTTGGTTGCGATGGGCGGCAATCATGCACGATATTGCTAAGCCTCCTACCAAAAGGTTTGATCCAGAGCACGGTTGGACTTTTCATGGACACGAAGCGCTAGGTGCAGCGATGGTTCCTAAGATTTTTAGGAGATTGCGTTTGCCAACGGATCATAAGATGAAGTATGTTCAAAAATTGGTTCGACTTCATTTGCGCCCGATCAGCTTGACTAAAGACAATATTACCGATTCTGCAATTCGAAGATTATTGTTTGATGCTGGGGACGATATTGACGATTTAATGGCACTTTGTGAAGCTGATATCACTTCAAAAAATCCGAATAAAGTCAAAAAATTCTTACGGAATTATGTGATGGTTCGAGATAAATTGACTGAAGTAGAGGAAAAAGATAAACTGCGTAACTGGCAACCACCGATCACCGGTGAACAGATCATGGAAGCCTTTGGGTTGAGCCCATGTAGACAAGTAGGAGATATCAAATCAGCCATCAGGGAAGCTATTTTAGATGGTTTAATCCCCAATGAGTATGATGAAGCCTATGAATTTATGCTCGCAAAAGGAAAGGAATTGGGTTTAAAGTCCTCTGTCAGTTAAAAGACCTATCTGTTATTTTTCAACTTTAACACCGTAATCTTTGCGAAACGTAGCCGCATTTCTATTTTTGTGCTCGTTAAGGTTAAAGGACAAATTATAATACAATTTTTGCCCTTTCACTTGAAAGAAGAATTTAGACAATAATTTCATAAATGTTATAAGGGAGATAGAGATTTGTAGAATCGTTTGTCTCAATTTTCTAACTTGACATTTTACAATAAATTGAAACTTAAAAAAACACAAACAATGAGTAAAATACTTCCTTTTTTTGCACTACTCTTATTGCTTACCTCTTGTAGTGATGAATTGACTTTTGCAGAACAACTTAACTTGGATAAATCATTAATTAGAGCTTACCTTCAAGAGAATAATATAGATGCGGATTCGACAGCAACTGGAATTTATTTCATTGTGGAAGAAGAGGGAATAGGTACAACAATGCCCAATTCTTTTTCTGATGTTTTGGTTACTTACAAAGGGTATTATACCAACGGAGATGTATTTGATGAAAATGAAAATGTTGCTTTTAATCTAGCCAGAGTAATTTCAGGATGGCAGCAAGGCATTCCATTGTTTAAAAAAGATGGGAAAGGAAAATTGTTTATTCCTTCTGGATATGGTTATGGAGTGAATGGCAATCAGAGTATTCCTGGGAATACCGTTTTGATTTTCGATATCCACTTGAAAGATTTCGAATAAGTTTTAAACAACTTTTTCCTTCAATAAAAAAGCTCGATACAAAATTTGTATCGAGCTTTTTTTATACATTTATTTCTTATTCCTAATCAAATAAGTTTTCATAGTTGCCTGAAGAACTGTCGCCACTTCTTTCTTGATAATCAGGTCTTGAAACATCCTGATTCAAATCGAGCACTTCGTTAGCCGCTTCTTCTCCACCCATTAACATTAGAGTAGATTCCTTTTCCCACTTTTCCAACATCTGCATGCCCTGCTCTTCGAAAACGCCATTTTGAAGATCAACAGAATCCATGAAGCTAGAAGACATTTCCATGAAACGCTCCATTTCACCAACCTTATTGGCTACATCATCCGCGACTACTTCCATAGCAGCATCAAACATTGCTCTCTTATCTGGATCTCCACTTATAACACTCATCGCCGAAGTCATGGCTGAGTGAGAAGCCCGGATCGCTTTTCTTTCTTGTTCTTTTAATTTTACCTGATCTTTCGTATCCTCTAGCAACACTTCAGAGTTAGAATACATTTTAGTCAAGATCCGATACATCACTTCCATCTTTTTATGAAGAGAAGCATATTTAGCATTGGATTCTTTTAGACGAGCGGCTTTTCTTGAAGAAAGCATCAATTGTTTTTGATTGCCTTTTTGTTTGGCCATAGCAGCCAACTTCATATTATTATTGATCTCTTTATCATTGGTATCCATGATATTTTTGAGCTTACGCATCTGGCCTTTGATTTCTCCGATTTGCTTGCTCATCTTTCTGAGGTTATCGGTCAGGTCATCCACATAATTTTTCAAAATACCAATTGGGTCGATCGTTACAAACATCCCTGTAATTGCTCTCATGATGCTTTTGTAGCCATAGC
>CALIAG010000222.1 GCA_938041325.1 uncultured Saprospiraceae bacterium
ATGAAAACGATATGATCATATGCTTTTGGGTCAGCAATATGTTTGAAGCCGAGGCTCATATAGGTTTCGAATAAGGACGTCATTTGTTCAATAGATTTGGATCAAAGATACATAAAGGAATTAAAATAAGATTTTCAATCGGACATAAAAGTAGTTGGTCTGCAGACAACAAAAAAAGCGCATGGAAAAATTCCCACACGCTTTTTTATATCTTAAACTAAAATCTTTTGGATCCTAGTATCTGTAGTATTCAGGTTTGTAAGGACCTTCTTTTTTCACACCGATGTAATCCGCTTGCTCTTGGCTCATTTCTTCTAACTCAACGCCGATTTTTGATAAGTGTAATCTTGCTACTTGCTCATCCAAATGTTTTGGAAGCATGTATACTTTGTTTTCGTATGCGTCAGTATTCTGCCACAATTCCAATTGCGCTAGGCATTGGTTTGTAAAAGAGTTTGACATTACGAAAGAAGGGTGACCTGTTGCACAACCCAAGTTTACCAAACGACCTTCAGCCAAAATGATTACATCTTTGCCATCAACAGTATATTTGTCAACCTGAGGTTTGATTTCAACTTTAGAATCACCATGTGTACCGTTCAACCACTCCATATCGATTTCATTATCGAAGTGACCGATGTTACAAACGATGGTCTTGTCATTCATAGCTTTGAAATGCTCTGCTTTCAAAATATCTTTGTTACCAGTCGCAGTTACAACGATACTAGCTTCGTCTAAAGCATTTGCCATTTTCTTAACAGCAAATCCGTCCATTGCTGCTTGCAAAGCACAGATAGGATCAATTTCAGTAACGATTACTCTACATCCAGCACCTGCTAAAGAAGCCGCAGATCCTTTTCCAACATCTCCATAACCAGCAACAACAGCTACTTTACCGGCCATCATTACGTCAGTTGCTCTTCTAATTGCATCTACAAGAGATTCTTTACAACCGTATTTGTTGTCGAATTTTGATTTAGTTACAGAGTCATTGATATTGATTGCAGGCAATGCCAAAGTACCATTCTTTTCTCTTTCGTATAATCTGTGAACACCTGTAGTGGTTTCTTCACTGATTCCTTTGATATCTTTTACTAATTCAGGATAACGATCCAAAACCATATTGGTCAAGTCTCCTCCGTCATCTAAGATCATGTTTAATGGCTTCCCACCTTCAAATGCATGAAGTGTTTGCTCAATACACCAGTCAAATTCCTCTTCGTTCATTCCTTTCCAGGCATAAACAGGAACTCCTGATTCAGCAATAGCTGCTGCAGCGTGATCTTGAGTAGAGAATATATTACAAGAAGACCAACTAACTTCTGCTCCCATTTCGACCAAAGTCTCGATAAGAACGGCAGTTTGAATTGTCATGTGTAGACATCCAGCAATTCTAGCACCTTTTAGAGGCTTAGTTTTACCATGTTGCTCTCTTAGAGCCATAAGTCCTGGCATTTCAGCTTCCGCCAATTCCATTTCTTTTCTACCCCAACTTGCAAGGGCAATGTCTTTTACTTTGTGTGATAAACTAGGTTGTACAGTTTGCATTGAACAATAAGTATTTAATGAGTTAAAATAGGTTATTCTGTAAGTGATACGCTAATCGACTGCAAAATTACGATATTACTGGCTTAAATTCAAGTGGCTATTGAATATCAGTATTTTAACTGATTGCTAACCAAGCTCTTTGCCGTATTAAATAGCAATAAAATTTCCTTTTTTACCCTATAAACAGGACTGTTTGAGAATTGTTTGGAGTAATCTCCGTTAATGTGCCTAGCAAGAACCTTTGTCGATTAGATTATTTGAAATGGATTGCTACAAACTATTTTAGATTAATACTGTTTACTTTGGGCAAAATAAAATTTGAAACAAATCAATTATGAAACAATTTTCACTTTCGCTAATGTTTTTTTTGATACCATTACTAATGATGGCCCAACCCCCGGCAGGAGCCGGAAAATGGGGAAAGAAAGAGAAAACCATAAAAGGGAAGGTGACTGGGATTGTTTTGGATAGCAGCAAGGATCCGATCAGTTATGCCACTGTTGTTCTGATAGATGGTAAAACGCAAAAGCAAGTCAATGGAAATATTACGGATGATAGAGGCCGTTTCAAACTGGAAGAGGTAACAACAGGTAATTATATTTTGAAAATTTCTTTTATAGGATTTACTGAAAAAGTAATTCCAGATATTACACTCACCCTATCCAAACCGGATTATAATGCAGGAGTAATTCAATTGGCTCAAGATGCGGTGATGTTGTCAGAAGTTGAAGTGGTCGAAGAAGCACCTTTGGTGGAAACTAAAATTGATAAGATTGTTTACAACGCAGACAAGGACGTAACAAATATGGGAGGCGATGCTTCAGATGTCTTGCGAAAAGTTCCAATGTTGTCCGTAGATTTAGAAGGCAATGTATCTTTACGAGGAAGTCAAAATTTACAGATTTTAATCAATGGTAAGCCTTCTGGAATGTTTGCAAATGGGACTGCTGATGCCTTGAAAATGATTCCTGCAGATCAGATAAAAAGCGTGGAAGTAATTACCTCTCCCTCTGCAAAATATGATGGGGAAGGCTCTGGTGGTATCATCAATATCATCACTCAGAAAAAACAAGTTCAAGGATACAATGTATCTGTAAATGGCTCTTTAGGCACTCGACAAAACAATGGTAATGTTGGAGTAAATGCAACGAAGGGAAGGCTTGGGTTCAATGCGAATGCTGGCTTTTGGCATTCCTGGCCAAACGACGCAAATAATAGTTTTGTGCGAGAAGATTTCGATGGGAATACCTTGGTGTCTTCTTATTTGCAAGATGGAATTACGACAACTTCAAGAACCGGTTTTTTTGGTAACGCTGGACTTAACTACGATATCAATGCTTATCACAACATTTCTTCCTCTGTTAATTTTAGAGGCTTTTCTTTTGACACGAATTCTCCGACAACGGCAACTTTTAATCCTGACCTTGACCAGGTTTTTCGGGAAATAACCAATAGAACATCTGATGCAAAAACTCTGCGTGGTGGATTTGATTGGACCACTGATTATAGAAGAACATTTAAAGAAGAGGGAAGGGAATTCAGTATGGCTTTCTTATTGAATGGAAACGTGAGTAATCTGGAAAGCGACATAACTTCTGCTAGTAATAATGAAATTCTAAACTTCTTGGAACAGCAGCAAAACGATGGGGACAATAAAGAGTATACCGGACAAATAGACTACGTACATCCTTTTGGTAAAAAGGTGAAATTAGAAATTGGCGGTAAATCTGTAATCAGACGAATTGTAAGTGATTATCAGTTTGAACAATTCAATGACAATTCCAATGCCTATGAAGTCGATCCATTGAGAACGAATATATTTGGGTACAACCAAGATGTTTATGCTGGCTATGCTTCCTTCACTTTTAATTTACCAAAAGATTTTGGAATCGTAGCAGGAGCAAGATATGAGCATACGGCCATCGGAGGTGATTTCGAATCACAGTTAGATCCATTTGAAAATTCTTATGATAACATTCTTCCTAGCATTATTTTATCTAAGAAGACGAATATGTTTTCAACTTTGAAATTGAGTTATAACCAACGAATTCAAAGGCCGAGTCTTTTTTATGTCAACCCTTACCGAAATGATATTGATCGAAGAAATGTTTCGCAAGGAAATCCGAATTTGGAACCAGAAATAGTACATCAAATTGATTTGGGTTATAACACCTTTGTTAAGGGCCTTGTTTTTACAGCTTCTATTTTTTATAAAAATACGCAGGACCTTATAGAAAGTATTGTTCAGGTAAATGAGGAAGGAGTTGCAGAATCTATTTATCAAAATATTGGCGTCAACAATTCCATAGGCTTCAATACTTTTATTTCGAAAACATTCAATAAGGTCTGGACGATCAGAGGTAATTTTAATATTTTTACTTACAATGCAGAAAGTAATTTAGAGAATTATGACCTTTCAAATGATGGGATTCAATTCAATTTTTTCACCAGTACCTCCTATACCTTTAAGAAGGGATGGAAGGCAGAAGCCTTTGGGTTTTATCGTGCTCCAGAGCGAACCCTGCAAGGTGAACGCACTTCTTTTTGGATGACCAGTGTAGGATTCCAAAAAGAATTTTGGGATAAAAGGGCAAGTATTGGAATTCGTATTGTAGATCCTTTCAATAGAACTAAAGTTTTTAGAACAGAATTGACTGGAGATGATTTTTATCAAAACTCTAGGTTTGAAGTTCCATTTCGTTCCTTTGGTTTAAACCTAAAATACACCTTCGGTAAATTGGATTTTAAAGCAAAAACAAGTCGTTCTAAAATTAAGAATGATGACCAAAAGAATGGGGGAGATGGGCAGCAAGGTGGTCAAGGTAACGGCAACTAGGTGTGGTGTATATTTTCTAAGAGTTTAAAATCTTTTTGTAAGTTTTTATAATTTCTTCAGTGATCAATTTGCTGTCAAATTTTTGAACATATTTAAAACCTTCCTCGGAAAGCTTTAGCGCATAAGGTTTATCATTTAGAATCTTTCGAATGCCTTCTGCAATTTGATTTGGTTGTTGTGGGGCTACGTAATGCGCACCGGGTCCGGCCGCTTCCGGCAAAGCAGATGTGTTTGTAGTTATTACAGGTGTTTTGCAATTTAAAGATTCGATGATTGGGATTCCAAAACCTTCACAACGGGAAGGATATAAAAAGATTTCTGCCAATTGATAAATTGCAGGAAGCTCTTTATTCTCAGGTTGTAAAAAGACAACACTTTGGTTCAAATCTAGTTGTTGTATCAACTTTTTGACCTTATCCAAATATTTGCCTCCTCGCCCAATCACCACCAGTGGTATAAGCTCCTCTTTTGAAAGTAATGATAAAGCCCGAATTGTAGATTCCAAATCTTTTCGTTCAATAACTGCACCAACAGAAAGTAAAAATCTTTCTGGTAATTTGTATTTTTTTTGAACGGCACGTAGACTACCCGTTCCATGCTGAATTTTGAAATGTTCCCCACAAGTCTGGTAAATAACTTTTATCTTATTTGGCTCAATACCATAATAATGAACGATATCTTTTTTGGTGCTTTCGCTAATAGCAATAACGACATCTGCGTTTTTGCAAGCATATTTAAACTTGATATCATAAATACTTCTATCAATTTTCGAATATTGATTTGGAAATTGCTTGAAGATTAAATCATGGATGGTAACAACAGACGGGATCTTTGTTCCACGTATTTTTATTGGCAGCTCATGGCTTAAACCGTGATAAATATCAATCTTATTATCTAAAAGATCATTTTTAATACCAGAAGTTCTCCACCAATTTTTAAATCTAGACTTTGGATATACAACTTGGAAGAATGGATTGTTAATGAATGGATTGGTCTGCGGAGAAGGTTTTACCTTAGGAGTGAAAAGGAAGTATTCATTATCAGGAAAATAGATACTAAGGTCTTCAAGTAGCGTACGGCTATAATTCCCGAGTCCGGTAAAATTGTTGAATAACCTTTTTGCATCGAACCCAATTCGCATAGAGATGTTTTTGCAAAAGCAAATTAGTTAATTGTCATAAGGTTTCAAAGTATTTGGGAAAAGGAAAGATAAGAACAGCGCTATTTAATGTCTGACATCAAAAAGACTATAAAACTTACTTTCTTCGTAGGGTTTTGAAAACGAAACCATTTTTTTAGCCCGAACTTCCAAATGCCACGGAGCTTTTTCTATACTGCACGGCAAATTTGTAAGGTTATCAATGTTGTCAAACCCAAATTCTGCAAGGATGTCTTGGAGTAATTCAAAATAATAACCGAACTTATGAATATCATATTGATCTTGTTGCCATCCAAATAAGCTTCCAAATCCCCAATAACGATCATTTTTACCAGACTCTTTTTGGTAAAAACTTTCATGTGTTCCGTTGAGTATTTGTTGTAAATGCCAAAATAAGTTTGGACAAACGATGTATACTTCTCCGCCAATTTGGAGTACGCGATTCCATTCCTTCAATACTTTTAAAAATTCTTTTAAGGTGAAATGTTCGATAACATGGCGAGAATATATTTCACTGACCTTTTCATTTGCAAATGGCAAGTTATCAGCAGGACAAACATAATCCACGTTTGGTAAAGATCTGATATCACAAGTAGAGAAACCTTCTCGTGGTTTCTTACCGCAACCAATTTCCAGTTTGATATTTTCGTTTTTTAAAATAGTGTAATCTTTAATACATGATTTTAATCTTGTGTCAAAGTTGAAACGAAAAGCAACTAGATTTTTTTGTAAACTATTATACAAAGCTTGTAAAAAGAACAAACCCACCGCTAAAAGCAGTGGGTTTGTTTTAATCTAAAAGATCTTTTGGCGTTAAGCTTCTTGCATTTCTGATTGATAATTTGAGATCAACTGTTTTTGAATCTCAGGAGTAACAGCTGAAAATTCAGCAAATGACCGAGTGAATTTTGCTCGACCTTGTGTGATTGACCTCAGCGTAGAAGAGTATTTATACAATTCAACCAAAGGTACTTTTGCTTTAATTTTCTGGTAATGACCTTCAGCGTCCATTCCTTGAATTATTGCACGACGGGTTTGAAGATCACCCATTACGTCGCCCATGACATCATCAGAGCATAAAATCTCTAAATTATATATTGGTTCCAAAATTTGTGGACGAGATTGTTTAAAATTGGTTTTGAATACGTTTGCTGAAGCAAGCATGAAGGCCATGTCATTGGAGTCTACAGGATGCATTTTTCCATCATAAATAGAAACGCGAATGTCTTGGCAATAAGAGCCGGTTAAAGGGCCTTCTTCCATTTTTTGCATGACTCCTTTTTTGATAGCATTGCTATATTTTGCATCGATTGAACCACCTACGATACACCAGGCAAAAACCAATTTACCTCCCCAAGGCAATTCTTCTACTTCAACTTTTCTTACATTCAAATCCGCGGGATCTGTCATGCCTTCAAAATAAGGTTCAATTCGCATGTGAACTTCGGCAAATTGACCGGAGCCGCCAGATTGTTTTTTGTGGCGGTAAGAATCATTTGATGTTTTTGTAATCGTTTCTCGGTAAGAAATTTTTGGACGGATAAAATCCATGCTTACATTGTTTACCTTTTCAATTCTATACTTTATAATGTCGAGGTGAAGTTGTCCTTGCCCATGCAATAAGGTTTGTTTCAATGCTTTTGATTGTTCAATAATTAAAGTAGGATCTTCCATTTGAATTTGATGAAGCGCCTTCATTAATTTTTCCATCTCATTTTTAGATGGAGGGCTGACTGCAGTTCTGAATCGAGAAGCAGGAAAATTAATAGGAGCGATTTGCCGATCTTGGCCTTTAGGGCTCAAGGTGTCATTGGTCCTAGATTCTTTCAATTTTACAGTAACTCCAATGTCACCAGCTTTGAGCTCATCTACATTATCTCGTTGTTTCCCATTGGAAATGGACAGCTGATTAAATCGTTCTGAATTTCTAGTTCGAGTATTGTATAATTCATCTCCACCTTTAATTACTCCGGAATAAACTTTAAAATAGGAAAGCATCCCAACACGAGGTTCAGAGAGTGTTTTATAAATGAAAATAGAAGCTTGTCCACTGCTATCACAAATCAATTCACTTCCATCTGCTAAAGTTGCTGCAGGGCGGTCTGCTGGTGATGGGGCGATATCATTGATGAATCCCATGATTCTTCCAGAGCCCATATTCCTTTCAGCAGAACAACAAAAGACAGGAAATATTTCTTGGTTGGCCAAAGCAATTCTCAATCCTTCTGTCAATTCTTTTTCAGAAAGACTTCCTTCTTCAAAGAATTTTTCCATCAAACCTTCATCGTTCTCAGCTGCGGCTTCGACCAGCTGGTTGTGCATCGCTTGCGCTCGACCAATTTCTTCTTCGGGGATTGGGTGCTTTTCAGGTTTTCCTCCTCCATCCGGAAATACATACATGATCATTCTCAATGCATCAACGATTTTGTTGAAGCCTATTCCTTGGTTTATGGGATATTGCAAGGGCAAAACTTTAGGTCCGAAGCGGGCTTTTAATTGTTCAAAAGAAGTGTCGTAATCTGCTTTTTCATTATCGAGGTGATTAATAACGAAAAGGGCTGGGGTATTAAATTCTTCCACGTATTCCCAAACCAATTCAGTTCCAACTTCTACTCCACTTCTTGCATTGACTGTTACTATTGCATTGTCTGCAACTTTTAGTGATGAGATTACTTCGCCTACGAAATCATCGAAACCGGGTGTATCAATGATATTAATTTTCGAGTCCTTCCATTTAGCATGCATTAAAGTACTGAAAATTGAATTACCTCTTTCTTGTTCTATATTAGTATAATCGGAAGTCGTTGTTTTATCGACAACAGTTCCTTTCCTACTAATGGCCTTTGCCTCGAATAGCATCGCTTCAGCCAGAGAAGTTTTCCCTGAACCCGAATGCCCGAGCAAAGCAACATTTCTGATATTTTTGGTATCGTAGCTCATAATTTCAAAACGTTTTGAAGGTTATAAAATGAAAGAGTTCGGAGGATTGAACCCTTGATTATGCATACTTAATGAAGTTAAAAAATAATGAGAAGGAACCCAAAATTTAAGAATGAAAAATCAAATTATTTATCCTTAAATGGTGTTTTTGTGGAAGAAAAATTCAAAAAGATGTGTTTTTGAAGAATAAAAAGTATGAACAAGGGAGTGCGAGCAGGATAAATAGTATAGTAAAAGAGGTTCTTGACTTAATCAATAAGAAGCTTCTTAGCAATAGAAGATGAATCAGAAAATAGAACGACCCAATATAAACCTGATGAAAGCGGACTGACGTTAAGAGTGGTTTTGTAATTGGAAAATGGAATGTTATCCAAAGAAATTCGTTTAACAATTTGGCCCTGAGAATTTACCAATTCTATTCTAGTCGCAGAGCTCAGAAGATTGGATTTTATAGTGACAAACTGATTTGCTGGATTAGGAAATAATTCAAAATTTTCTGAATTGGACAAATCCTTGGTACTTGTAGTTGAGAAGATATTTTGTTCGACAATCAAATCTTCGCAATCATTAGACGCGACAAGTTTGACAATGTATTGGGCCTCTTCAGAATATTCGTGAACGGGGTTTTCTTCCTGACTGGTAGTCCCATCGCCAAAGTCCCAAAAATAGGCTGTTGCAAAATCTATTTCATTTAAAAATTGAATTTTATTTCCAACTAAAACTTCATGGCTGAAATTGCCAGATAGAGGAGGCACAACAAATACAGTCTGATAAATCGTGCTGGTACCGAATTGATTTGTTGCAGTGAGACTCACTTCATGTGAGCCATATTGATTAAATACAACTGGGACTGGACCTGACGAAGCACTTGTACCCGGGAAGGCAGAAGTTCCAAAATTCCATTGGTACTCATTCTGAGAATTGTTAAAGGTATTGTTTATGAATAGAACAGCTTCTCCTTTACAAACGGAATTAAAAGACGTGTTTGCATTGATTTGAGGTTCTGGGTAAGTTCCTTGTTCAAAAACCAATATGTTATCTAAAAATAAATTATTTCCAAAGTCATTAATGTTTTCAAATTTAAAACTGACCGTACTTCCACGATAAGCTTCTAAGTCGATTCTTTCTGTTCTCCAATGATTTTTGAAACTAGGAAACCAAGCTCTGCTTACATTATTTACAACGGCTAAATCTTCTCCACTCTTTTCAAAAATAACCTGTTCGAATGTTTCAGAACAATCGGTTGATATGTATATCTTCAACTCATCCTCGTGGTTTTGAGGAAAGCTGGCATAAGACAGGTCGAATCGCAAGATTGGTTTATGAGTAATTGTATTGAGGTTAAATGATTCAGTGATAAAAGCATCTGCTTCTCCCGGATTATTATAACTATGGTTGTTGATGAAAATAACATTGGATTCATCTTCAGTAGCACCAGCTACATTTATAGTTGACCAAGTAATTTGGTTGTCTGGATTTTCTATAGCAATCTCTTCTTCAAGAGTTGAGGTTTGCTCAAAGTCAAACCCTTTTGGTAAATCATATCCATTGGACACATTTATATAATCGATTGTAGATATTTTTTGCGCGGTACCAAATGAGTTGCTGGTAGTTAAGCGGATTTGGTAATTGCCTACGTCACTGATTCTAATTATAGGGTTTTGCGAAAAGGCAGAAGTTCCCTCTAAGAATACGACATCGTGTGAATTGAATTCCCACAACCAGCTTATAGGATTATTATGACTCTGATCGAACAGGCTAACTGTTTGCCCAGCACATATATTATTGGTACTACTTGAGAAATCGACAATAGGAGGACCATCTTGGTCGATAAGAGAAAAATTATCAATAGCTATGTCTCCTTGAAATCCAGCCTCTATTGTTCCTCGGATTCTGAAGTATATCTGAGTAGTATTCAAACCACTTAAATTAACGGAAGCTTTTTGCCATTCATTTCCTTGTGGGCCAGAAATAGGAGCAATTATATTTTGGATCCAAGTATCACCATCAAATGCATCAAGGTATAATTGCCCAATATCGATCCCATTCATATGATACCAAAAGCTGAAAACTGGATTAGAAAGATTGTTTAAATCAAAGCATGGACTAAGTAGTACCGCCTCTGACCCGTCGCATCCAGAGGAAGATTCTAAATAAAGGTATTTACCATTATTATTACTGGAGTTTTGATCGTTAATAGGCCCCGTTCCGTAGGTTGGTGTTCTTCCATTATTGATTCGCCAATCAATTTGATCCCCTTCATCGTTTTGTACATTTTTCCAGCCTTGGCTAAGTTCACAACTAACGCCGCATCTCTCTGAAGTAAGGCAGTTGTCAAAAGAATCAAAAGATTCAAAATACGGAATTGCAGCACTGTTGCTTTCGAGAATATTAATGTCGAGAATTTTTTCATTATTGTAAAAAGCTTCATCGCTTTCAAGTTCAATCCATACCTTAAGTAGGTCAGTACTATTAGGAACGAATGTTTGGTTAAAATTATAATTGATTACAAGACCTGGAGGCAAAGAACCTTGATAAACCTCAGAAACAATTGGAGCATCTCCAAATTGATAAGCCAATGTAAAATTAGATTGAAGCATTTGACCCGTATTCTTAATATTGATACTAACGGATTGATCTTCTTGGAAGCAATCTTGATAAGTGCCACTAGAAGGTTTAGCGATGTTGAGCAACTCTAAATCATTTTCAGGGAGACAATCGATAAGAGATTCGCCATTACTAATTGCTACACTTCGCTTAGATTTTTGTCCGTCATCCCCAATTGCCACTACTGCAAACCAATCTTCTTTCAGCGGAGATTCTATCGGGATTTCTGCAATAGTATCTGTAATTGTCATTAACGGTATCATATCCTTGTCACCCAATTGATAGATAATATAGCTATCGGCATCAGTGACTGGCTTCCAACTAAGCGTCGTATAATCCGGGCAGATTTGTTCAACATTCAAATCCGTTGGCCTAGGCATTATAGAAACTTCCGAATCAGTTTGCTCTGAACTTCCATCTCTATAAATTCTAAAAAGATGGCCTCCGTTTGCATCAGCCGGTATTGCCCAATCATAGTATCTGGTTTGA
Organism: uncultured Saprospiraceae bacterium; assembly: GCA_938041325.1. GTDB lineage: Bacteria > Bacteroidota > Bacteroidia > Chitinophagales > Saprospiraceae > CALIAG01. The sequence continues at coordinate 11,580 of CALIAG010000222.1, forward strand.
CCAGGCAAAATGGAAAGAAGGTTCCAAGAGTTTCCATTATCTGTAGAAATCTCTAATGCGAAGTTTCCTTGATTCGAAAAAGCATCCCAATAAATTCTTTCGGTTTGACCAGGTTCGAATTGCTCCCCTCCAATTGGATGACACAAGCTGATTTCTTTATTTGAAAATTCATATACAACAACAAAATCTTGTGGCCCGACAGGGATATGAGTGCCTGAAACGGTGAGAGTATATGTTCCAGAAGAAGGATTTAATAAACTTATCTGTTCTACATTGTTGAGGTTGTCAATACCGGTACTTGCTGCTTGGTCGAGGGTGACAGCATTAGGATCAGGATTTAATTTCCAAGGAAAATGAATTTGGTGATCTGTATCGGTAATAGTTATATCTAAATTGTTGGTTAGTGCTGTATTGCTTATTAAAGAAGCAGCTGGATCATGCCAGTAAATCATAATTTTTGCTTCTTGTATTCCTTCAGGAATTTGAATGAAATGTTGTTGAATAGTACGATTTTCAATAGAGTTTGAAAAGTATCTATTTTCTTCCAATAGCCTATGAGCTGCATATGCATTTGCACGACCCCAACCGTAGGAGAAGTCAGGTCCTTTATTTCCTAAATCTTTAGCTGTATTTAATAATGCAGCTTTGAGCAAAGCAGAAGAAGCTTCTTGATTGTTTGATATTTTATAACCTTCAGCTAACTGGGCAAGAATTCCTGTGATGGCAGGTGCCGCTGCGGAGGAGCCATTGGCGTTTTGGAAACTATTATTTGGAGCAGTAGAAATTTGACCATTTCCATACGCACAAATATCTGGCTTGATGCGCCCATCGTTGGCAGGGCCACGACTGCTGTTTGAAACTCTAGTGTCATCCGCGTTAAGGTTTCCGACAGCTAAAACGTTTTTGCCTAACTTCATTCCTCCGGTAATATTTCCCCATCCTGGACCAGCTCCATATAAGCAGTCTTCCTCGCCTGCGTTCCCTGCGCTAAAAACGTGAAGCAAATTTTCATTTTGATAAATCTGTCGATCAGCTAATTGGGTGAAAGCCGTATAACCTCTGTTACATCCATCACTGGAAGAAGTAGATGTCAAAACATAATTATTATTGTTTGCCAATTCCTCAGCGTTAATCACAGCATCATTTGTATTCCAGACACTTAGTTCAACACCTGGGGCAACTCCAATGAAGTCAGAATTGTAATTTCCAGCCCCTGCGAGAATCCCCGCAACCATTTCTCCGTGGATGCCATCAAAATCGCCGATTACATTTTCTTGAAATAGGCGACCTTTAAAATCTATATGTGGTCCAATAAATCCATCGTCACCTATAGCGACCGTTACTCCTTGGCCAGTTAAGCTTAGACCGTTATTTCTATTTAGTTTGTTTGCACGAACAGCATTATTTCCTTCACGATCCTCAAAAGTTATTTCTTCCCCTTCTTCTTCCATGAAAAATACAAAAGGCTCTTCTGCAAATCTTTCTATTAAAAAGCCTTTACCTCGAATTTTAAAAGTATGTATAGTTGGAAATGATTCTATGATTTCAATTGGATAAGAACTCAAACGTTCTCTTATGAATGCTTCATTATAATTTGGAAGGTACTGTAAAAGGAAAGTTATATTTTTTTGTTCCTTCTCAAGCACTTCTTCTTGTAAATTAATAGAAAGCTTATCGCCGATTGGAAGATTCCCTACTTGTAATATTTTCAAATCTTGCTCAAGTTTTGATCGGCTAAAATCCGGATTCAATTTAGCTAAAAAACAATTGCCATCTACATATTCTATTAACTCTAAGCCAAGCGATTCAAGTTCTTTTTTGTTTTGAGAATTCGGAAGAATATTGAATTGAATAAATTTTAAAGATGGATTACTTTGATCAAAAGAAGAAAGGGATGACTCAGGGTAAATTTGTTTTCCATTTTTGAGCGTAGGAAAGCTGTTGTTATTCTGTCCATAAGTAGAATAACTCACAAGCATTAAAAAGACCAATGAAATTGTAATATTTCTAGCTTTCATTTCCTAATTGAGAAAGAGAATTGAGGCAATAAAAAGGCAAACAGGGTTTCAGCTCTTGATCTGAAAACGAATTGAATATTTTAGGGGCAGAATAAAATTTTGATAAAACCTCTCCTTCACCCTTGAAGATACTTCATAATTGCTTGATTTGCAAAGTAAATGACAAAAATAAGTAGATGTTTGAAAACAAAATATAAATGAATATCAATTTGCTTCATACTTGAGTTTTGAACAAATGATGCAAGGCCTTTCAAAATTTGGAAAGATGTATGCTATTGATTAACAATTCTTAAATTCTTACTAGAAAACTTCTTTCAAATTCTCTCTTTAAATTTTATTTCAATTAGTCATACGTTTTGGCGAAAAAAAGCTTTTCTCCTATCATTTGGTTTTTAAAATTCAAAATTTATTGGAATCGACTAAAGATAAAGCTGAGAAGTCAACTGATTGAGTTGCTTGCTTCTAAATCAAAAGAAATGAGATATTGAAATTTTGATCCTTCATAACAATATATTTTTACAAATTATTTTTTTCAAAATTTAAATTGATCTCGAGAAATATTCTCTTGTTCCGTTTTTTTTAAAAGCTTACTCTGGCGAGTCACAAGATTGGAAGTCTAAATCGTCATGAAAACCTTGATGGTATCTTTGCCACAAAAGAAGAAAGGGCTTTAAGTCATAAGATTAAATATTATACTTGTTTCTATCTGGACAAGTGTCCCCGTCACAGTTTTTATAAAAAGGAAAAAATATCACTTTTGAGTAAAGTCTATATTGAGGATCCATGAACTTTTAAAAACCAATCTGAATGAAGATAATCCATCTTGTTTTGGGCAATGCTGAGTTGCAAATCATAAATGGAGTGAATAAAGTAGCACATAAACTTGCATCCGTTCAAACCGATCAGGGGTATAATGTAACGCTTTGGGGGATTTCCAAAACTTTGAATAATGATTATTTTTCAAGGAACTACAAAACTCAATTGTTTCTAAAGAAGTCCAATCCTTTTGATTTAGATCCAGAATTTTATAGAGCAATTTCAAGCTTGAACAAAAACGATATTGTTCATTTTCACGGATCATTTATTCCCGCTTTTTATCTTATAGCCAAGGAGTTGCAAAATAATAATATTCCATATGTATATACTTCGCATGGAGACCTGAGTCCGGGTGCAATGAAGTATCAAAAATGGTGGAAGATTCCATATTTTTATTGTTTGGAAAAGCAAATTTTAAATAACGCACGGGGCGTCCATGTGTTGGGGGAGTCGGTGAAAAGTAATTTGAAAAAATTGGGTGTTTCTAGCCCTATGTTTCTAATTCCGAATGGCCAAGAATTGAATGAAGTTGCTCAATTTGAAAGGAAAATAACCGATCAATTTACAGTAGGTTTCTGTGGGAAAATAGAAATCAGAAACAAAGGCCTAGATTTAGCAATAGAAGGGTTTAGTCGTTTTTTGAAGTCAGGAGGAAGAGGAAAGTTTGAATTAATTGGAGACGGTACAGATTTGACTAGGCTGAAACAAATGGTTGCAAACAAGAACCTTTCTCAACATATTGTTTTTCATGGATCAAATTATGGGACTGAAAAATTCAAATTACTTGCACAGATAGACGTTTTCATACGCAGTTCGAGAATGGATGGTTTTCCAGTAACCGTTCTTGAAGCTTGTTCGCTTGGTATTCCATGTATAGTGAGTGAGCCAACCAATACCTTTGATTATATCGAAAAATATGATGCGGGATTTCTTCTTCATCAAAACTCTGCGGAAGACATTAAGAATGCATTAGATGAAGCCTATCGCCTTTCTTTGAGTGGTAATTTGTTCAAAAAAGGATTAAATGCAAGAAGAATGATCACTAATTCTTTCTCTTGGAAAAAAGTTTCCAACAAAATTTTGGAAGTATATCAGAAGGATAAATCCGAAATAGAGACTCGAAATCAAGGGGAAAAAGTCTTGTTTTAGCAGTATTTTAAGATATTTCTTCAATTTTAAAATTTCCTTTGAACATATTACGATTCTCTTAACAGCATTTGTGGTGAATAAGGGTCAATATTGAATTGTACCTAGAAGTTATAACAACTTTAAAATTATTTATCATGAACGCAACTACATTTTCAATAGCCGAAAAGAAGAATAAAAAGAAAAGTCTAACGACGACTATTTTAATTCATGTTGGATTGCTCGCATTAGGATTGATTCCTTTTGCTATGAATCAGGAGATTCCAAATATAGTTGAAAACCCAATTGTTTTAGTTGAATTTACTCCGAAACAAAATAGTTCATCCAGCGCAAGTATGGGTGCTCCCGAAGAACCAAAACCTCAAGCGCCACCTGCAACTGCACCGGAAGAAGCAAAAGTTGAGACAAAACCAAAACCTGAGCCTAAACCAGCTCCGGCCAAGAAGCCAGTTTTGACAACTCCAGATAAAAAAACACCGACTCCACCAAAATCGACTGAAAAGATTATTCCTAAAAAGGAAAAACCTGCGCCAACTCCTGTCCCTAAAGTTGAGGCACCTAAAGCAAAGGATAAAGCACCACAGAAAAGTCCGACAACAACTCCATCTAATTCTAAGTCTAAGGAGACCAAACCTGCAGGAAAAGAGGGAACAAATGTAGGTAACTCTGATAAAGGCAAATCCAATACAGGGATGGACGCTGGAATATTTGAAGGCGATGGATTGTTGAGCAGAAGAGTAACGTTTAGAGCAGATGTAAAATCTCTAACGAAAGAGCCAGGAAAAATTGTTACAAATATATGTGTCAACAGAGAAGGAAGAGTAACCTATGCTGTTTACAACAAAAAAGACTCAACAATTAAGACTAAAAAATTAGTAAAGCAAGCAGAAACTACTGCAAGAAACTATAGGTTCGAAAG
>CALIAG010000223.1 GCA_938041325.1 uncultured Saprospiraceae bacterium
AACAACTGGCGGAGGTACTGGAAACCCAATCTTCAGAGAATTGCCAAATGGATGGAACTTTAGATTATCTAACTGGGTCGTTGACTACACCGCTTTTGGAATAGTCGAAGAAATTGGAATGACGCCTGATTTCGTAGTAGAGATTACCGAAAACGATCTTACCTTGAGAAGAGATGCTATTCTGGAAAAGGCGATTGAAATACTCAACTGATAAGATCTATTCTACCGCACAAATTAGACTATACAGTTTTGGATCTTGGGCAGATCAAAGCTACTTTTATCATTAAATGCAGTGTTTTCATCTCCCTCTTATAAAAATCTGGTATCTAATCATCCAATGTATCGAAGTAAATAGCTAACTTTCTTGGTATAAAAAATACAAATGCTGTTCCTCTTCTTACAAATTGACAACTATCCAACTGCTATCACTCACAAAGCAGCTTCGCTTTCTGTACCTTTTCCCAAGTCCGACATATACCTAACACGTTCCTTTTTCCTTTTCTAAGATCATCACTATGAACACAATTCAAAGAACATTGATTATTTTGTTTTTAACTAACTTTTGGGCTTCTAATGCTCAAGTACCAGAAGGCTATGACCTCTGGTTAGGCTATTCCAAAATCGAAAATGCAGCAACTTTAGAAAATTATCGAAAAGTATGTTCTTCTATTTATTTCCAACAAAGTTCTGAGATTTCGAATACTGCAAAAGAAGAATTGAAACGGGGTCTGGACAAAATGCTAGATCAGAAAACCTCTTTTACAAACAGCCATGAAAAAGCCACTTCATTAGTGGTTGCTACAACAAATAAACTCGACAATGCTCTATTAAAAATACTCCAATCCGAAATTCCAAAGGTTCAAAAAAATGGCTTTTTAATCAAGTCTGTTAATACTGGAAAGAAACAGCAATGCATCATCACCGCTCAAGATGATGCAGGTCTTTTATATGGGGTTTTCAGGTTTTTGCAGTTGATACAAACTGAAAAAGCCATCGATGAAATAGCCATATTGGACAATCCGCGCATTGATCTGCGTGTTCTTAACCATTGGGACAATTTGGACAGAACTGTCGAAAGAGGCTACGCTGGTTTTTCGCTTTGGAATTGGCAAAAATTACCAGAGTCAATTGACCAAAGATATATTGACTATGCCAGAGCAAATGCTTCGATTGGAATCAACGGAACAGTATTAACAAATGTCAATGCAAATGCTTTGGTTTTGACACCGATGTACTTAGAAAAGGTGGCAGCTTTGGCAAATGTGTTTCGAAAATACGGCATAAAAATTTACTTAACTGCTCGTTTTTCTGCACCTATTGAAATTGGAGGATTGAGCACAGCAGATCCCTTAGATCCAGAAGTACAAAATTGGTGGGACAATAAGACAAAAGAAATCTATAAGATGATCCCTGATTTCGGTGGTTTTTTGGTAAAGGCCAATTCAGAAGGTCAACCAGGTCCGCAAAACTATGGAAGATCCCATGCTGATGGTGCTAACATGTTGGCAAAATCTCTCCAAGCATTTAATGGCGTAGTCATGTGGAGGGCTTTCGTATACTCTGAACATGATCCGACAGACCGAGCAAAACAAGCCTATTTAGAATTCGTCCCTTTTGATGGAAAATTTATGGACAACGTTTTAATTCAATCCAAAAATGGACCGATTGACTTTCAACCAAGAGAACCTTTTCATCCAATGTTTGGTGCGATGCCCCAAACACCTTTAATGATGGAATTTCAAATTACACAAGAGTATTTAGGTTTTTCAACACATCTGGTTTTTCTACCAAAATTATTTGAAGAAGTATTACAATCAGATACCTATGCAAAAGGCAAAGGATCTACAGTGGCAAAAGTCATTGACGGAACTTTGCAAGGCCAAAAATTAACCGGTATCGCAGGCGTATCAAACATAGGCAACGATTTAAATTGGACGGGACATCCTTTTGCACAGGCCAACTGGTTTGGCTTTGGGCGTTTGGCCTGGAACCCTAATATTGCCTCAGATCAAATTGCCAAAGAATGGCTGCAGCTCACTTATTCATCAGAACCTGAATTCACAAAAGCTTTGATTCCAATGATGATTAATTCCCGAGAAGCAGTAGTCAACTATATGAATCCTTTGGGATTGCATCATATTTTTGACACCGGACATCATTATGGTCCTGGTCCTTGGGTAAGTGAATTGAGTAGACCGGAATGGAATCCAACTTACTATCACAAAGCAGATAGTCTAGGCGTTGGTTTTAACCGTACTCGTAGTGGTAGTAACGCAATAAGCCAATACAACAAAGAATTTCAGACAATGATAGAAAATCTTGAAACCTGTCCAGAAGAATATCTTTTGTGGTTTCATCACCTGCCTTGGGATTACAAACTACAGAATGGTCAGACACTTTGGAATGGAATCGCGCTTCGTTATCAAAAAGGTGTAGACCAAGTAGAAGAAATGATTGCGACTTGGAACAACATGAAACAATACGTATCCGAAAACAAATATCATGAAACCAAAATGCTCTTAAACATTCAACTGAAAGAAGCCAAATGGTGGAGAGACGCTTGTTTATTGTACTTTCAAACTTTTTCTAAAATGCCATTACCAGATGGTGTAGATCAGCCACAACATAGTTTAAAACATTATAAATCTTTGAAGTTTCCATTTGCTCCAGGTATCAGACCCCAATGGAATTAATTACAAAATAAAGATGTCAAGAAACACCTTCCTCCTTCTTTTAATTTTAATTGTACAAAGCAATACAGGCTATTGTAATATAATTTTGCCTAAGCTAATAAGTGATGGAGCCATATTGCAAAGAGATCAAGAACTTACCATTTGGGGCTGGTCTTCCCCTGAAGAAAATATTGATTTAGTTTTCAAAAACAAAAGCTACAAAACAATTGCGGATAAAAAAGGAAATTGGGAATTCAAACTGCCACCACAAACAGCAGGTGGACCTCATCAAATGACCTTTACGGGAAACAATAAAATTGTACTAAAGGATATCCTGTTTGGAGAAGTATGGCTTTGTTCCGGTCAATCAAACATGGAATTGACCATGCATAGACTGAAAGATACCTATCCTGATATTGTCAAAACCTATAAGAATTCAAACATTAGACAGTTTTTGGTTCCAGATAAATACGACTTCAATAAAGCACATCAAGATTTAGAATCTGGGAATTGGTTAAACGCTTCCCCTGAAAATATTTTAAATTTCTCTGGCGTTGCATTCTTTTTTGCAAAAGAGTTATATGATAAATATCAAGTACCCATTGGTTTGATCAATGCAGCACTTGGGGGCTCTCCTGTGGAAGCTTGGATGAGTGAAGATGCACTCAAAGCTTTTCCTATTCCATATCAGGAAATGCAACGATTTAAAGATGAAAATTTGATTAAAAATATAGAACAAAAAGATAAACAAAGGCAACAAGCGTGGTACAGTAAATTAAACGAAAATGATCAAGGTTTCTTTAAAGGCATGGAATGGTTTTTAGAAACTACTCAAGACGAAGATTGGGACAACACAGAGGTACCAAGTTTTTGGGCAGATGGAAAATTAGGAGCTTTAAATGGTGTAGTTTGGTTTAGAAAAAAAGTGATTGTTCCTCAGAATATGGCCGGTCTAGAATCCAGACTTTGGCTAGGAAGATCTGTCGATCAAGACCATGTTTATGTAAACGGAGAATTTGTTGGAATGACAGGCTACCAATATCCACCCAGAAAATACACCATTCCAAAAGGTTTGTTGAAAGAAGGAGAAAACACCATCGCAGTAAGACTAATCAACGAGAAAGGCAAAGGAGGATTTATAAAAGACAAACCTTATTTCCTTGACAATGAGAATGGAAAGATTGATTTGGAAGGAATCTGGAAGTACAAATTGGGAACCAAAATGGAACCCTTGAAAAGTCAGACTTTCATAAGATGGAAACCCGGGGGCTTGTACAATAGAATGATTTCCCCTTTAACCAAATATAAAATAAAAGGAGTCATCTGGTATCAAGGAGAATCCAATACGGCTGATCCTCGTTCTTATTCCGAAACGTTTCCTGCTTTAATTCGAAATTGGAGAGACAAATGGCAAGTAGAGAACTTCCCCTTTTTATTCGTTCAATTGGCCAACTTCATGGAACCAACGGAAACCCCTGTTGAAAGCAGTTGGGCAGAATTGCGACAAGCACAATTAGAAACTTTATCCCTAACAAATACCGGAATGGTCGTTGCTATTGATTTAGGGGAATGGAATGATATTCATCCTTTAAATAAAAAAGCAGTTGCTACAAGGTTGGCAGAGTGCGCATATAGAATTACTTATAAGGAGAAAAAAACAAACTTCAGCCCAATCCCTTTGAAACATCATTTTTATTCAAAAAAAGTTTTAGTCAAGTTTACTGAAAAATCGTTGACTTCCAAGGACAACAGTGCCTTAGTTCATTTTGAAATCTCTAACAATGGAATTAAATTCTATAACGCCAA
>CALIAG010000224.1 GCA_938041325.1 uncultured Saprospiraceae bacterium
GGGATGGCAGATATTCTACAATCCAAGATGATTGTAATGTTGATCACAGGCCGTCATAAAAAAGAAATCACCAAAGCCTTTTTAGCTAAAAAAATCACTACTTTTATTCCTGCTTCCTTTTTGTGGTTGCATCCTAATGTGCATTGTTTTATTGAAAAAGCAACTCTTTCACATGAAAAACTGTTTCAATAATATAGAATTTTATAAACACAATTTATTGAAGGAACTATAATCATTTGAAAAAAATATCTAAACAAATACCCCAACGAATCCACTCGATTACAAAATGGGGACTACCGTTGGAATGGTTCCTATTTTATAAGATTTTGCACAAAAAGTAGAATTCATTTTTTTGTTGAAATTGAAAACAATTTAATAATTTGGGGAAAAGACAAATTTTATTAAATAAAAACACAAATAAATGCTCGCAGAGATACTAAAAAATTCGTTTGACAAATATTACGAAGCTCCTATTGAAAGTTGGGAAAGATTTGTTTCCCTTTGCGATCAAGTAGCCTTTAAAAAAAATGAAATTATAAAACAGGCGAACGAAACTGCAAAATATGGCTACTTCTTATTAGAAGGCTCAGTTGGCTCATTTGTCTGGAAAGAAAACAGTTCGGTATGCACAGACTTATTTTTAGAACACAACTTTTTTGGAGATGACATGTCCCTCTTATCAGGAAAACCTTCGCCTTTAGAAATCATTGCTTTAGAACATTCAAAAACGCTGCGAATGAATAAAGCCAATATGGAAGTTCTTAAAAAAACATCTATTGGCAGTATGTTATTTCTTGCTGGTGAACAAAGTTCTTTTTACGATAAACAGAACCAACAGATTGAGACAATGACACAAACAGCCGAAGAAAGATACAATGGCTTAATAAAAAACAATCCTGAAATTCTTCAAAGGATTTCTCAAAAACACATTGCTTCTTACTTAGGAATCACCCCTCAAAGCTTGAGCAGAATAAGAAAAAAATTCACGTCGAAATCCTAAAAATAGTGCTAGACTTGTTCCCGTCAATCCATTACTTATCATAGGGTAACTTTTTTAAAATGAAAGCCCTTTACTTTTGTGGTATTACATGATTAATCACAAAGGTATATGACAACATTTAAAAAGTATTTATTAATTCTATTTGCCCTATCAAGCTCTTACTTGATCTCTGCACAAGATGCTGGTACAATAACCTATGCCAAATTCCCAATCAAAATCGCCATTGGCAACCATGCTGTAGGATTCCCTTATGAACATTCATTTAAAGCCTTTAATCCTCACTTCTCCGTGGGAACAGAACTGGGCTTGAATAAAAATCAAAAAAACCATCTTTTCCTATCTTCTAATTTGGGATTCTTTAGAAATAAAGTTATCGGAAATACCATAATCTTAGATCTTGATCTTGGTTTTCGCTACACCAATAAAAAAGGAATCTTTATTGAAACGGCCCTTGGTTTGGGAATCCTCAATCAATTTCATCCAAGAGCTATTTATGAACAAAACCCAACAGAAGGTACCTATGAAAAAATTACAGACAAAGGTTTTTCTGCTTCTTCCATTGGCTTAAAGATGGGAATTGGATATGACTTATCCAAAAACGCTACAGTTCCCTTTAGAATAGGAATTAGTCATAATTTCTTTATTCAAACGCTTTACTTTGATCTAGAGAATTTTCCAATCATGCCGCAGTCAACAACAAATATTACCCTAACTTATAAATTCAAGAAACTATGAAATCTACGAAAATAGCAATCCTAATTGCAGCTCTAGCTTTGTTCCTTACCTCCTCTTGCAAAGAAGAATACATTACACCGGACAACGACATCAATTGCACCATGAATTTCCAAGACCATCCAAACGCTACAGCTTTTCAATCCTTGACGGACCAATACGCCAATGATGGTTTTGTAGGCATGACCATATTAATCGATCATCCTGTAGATGGATTGTGGACCGGGTCTTCAGGATATTCTAGTATTGAAAAAAATATCAAAATGAATCCTTGCCAAATTCACCATACAGCAAGTTTATATAAAACTTTCATTGCTACGGTGATCATGCAATTGGTAAACGAAAATAAAATTGATCTCAACGACAAGTTGTCCGATTATCTTACAGCAGATATTACGGACAAAATACCAAACGGAAGCGAAGTCAGTATTAAAAATTTATTGCAACAACGCACTGGTATACCAGACATATTTGAAATAGATTTTATTACAGATTTTTTTAGTAATCCAACTAAATCCTACTCGATCGAAGAGCTATTGGAATATGTCTATGATAAAACGCCATTGTCGGCTGTAGATACAAAATTCCATTATTCCGATGCTAACTTTTCACTGTTGACTTTAGTCGTTGAAAAAGTGGAAGGAAACTATATTGAAGCTTTAAAAAGTAGAATTTTCGAACCTTTGAATTTAAACGATACTTACTTTTTAGAAGACACCAAGCAAACGCCAATAGGTTTAGCAGACAGCTATTGGGATCGATACAACGACGGTAATATTGAAAACAATTCAGACATACAAATCGCATTAACCGTTGGCTTGCGCGGCTCTGATGGCATCGTTACAACGGCCAATGATTTGAAAACTTTTATACAAGCTTTGGCCAGTAATAATTTGGATGCAAACATATCCTTGATGACTGACTTCATTGATGTTCCCATGGAAATTCAAGACACACAAGTCTATTCTGCTTATGGTATGGGACTGATGAAAGTAAACATTAGCGGAGAAGATTGGTATGGACATTTCGGAAACCAAATTGGTTCAGGCGCTATTGTTTTGTATAATCCCAACCAAGAAATAACGGTTGTTGCACTACAAAATACTGGAACTTTCTTTTCGGATGATATAAAGCGCAAATTCTTTTATCAGCTCATCAGCGATATTGAAAACATTCTATTTTAATACTTTTCATTTCAAAATAAAAACTATGAAAAATTTAGCAATAATCATTTTCTTAATTCTTTGGTCAGCGAGTGTTTTTGCGCAAGATTCGACCAATACAAAATCAAACGTTTTTATTGCCTATGATCTTGGAGAAATGGCATTCAATAGGTTTCAAAATTTTGCAGGAGAAGTAGGCTATAAATTTAAAAATGATCACATGATCAGGTTCGTTTATTTAAATATAAAACTAACCGAAGAGCATTTATCCAGTGACTTTGCAATGGCTGTGGATGGTGAAAACGTAACTGGCCTGTGGCATGGTTACGAGCTATTGTATGACATTCCTATATACCGATTCAAAGGAGGGAATGGTTTTGTTTATGGAGGATTATCTGCAGGATATCATGAAAATTCCTATCAGCATACTATCTTAAATGAATCAGTTGAGCATAACACTGGAACCATAGGATTTGACATAGGTTATAGAGAATCAAATGTCTTAAAAGTAAAAGGTTTATATTTAAACTTTCAAATTCCAATTCGCTACAACTTTAAAACCTTAGAAGAAACCATGCTTGGTGAAGCCACTGTCAATAAAAGCGTTTTTGGTCAAAACATTTCTTTTTTTATTGGCTATGAGTTTTGAATCTCTGGCAATACCTTACAAGAATGATCGAGCAAGCATTTATTCATGAATATGGTCAAGGCAAAATGGAGCCTGAACATGAACAAGTCAAGAATGTTTTGGAACAGAGAAACATTCCAGTCAGACTTTTTACTACAAAAGTTTTAAATAGAAGCCAACTAAAGTTAACATCAAAGGCACTAGTCGTCGGAGAGCATCCCATTTTTTTAAGAGCGCTCAAATTTTTAAATATTCAAGCGTATTCTTCTGATTGTTACCCGACAAGTATTAGACCTTTTTTAAAACGGAAGATATGGGAGAGTTCTGTGATCCAAGTTGTTGATTCTATTTACAGTGGAGATTATGAAAAAGGGATTTTTGTAAAACCTAAAGATGAGGCAAAGAAATTCACAGGCTTTGTTTTTGACTCGCCGAATCAGACTTATTTATTTAATGGTGTTTCTAAACAAACAAAACTCTATTGCTCAGAAGTGGTCACTTGGATTTCTGAGTACCGCGTATTTGTCATCAACGGAAAGATTCAAGGAATCAAATATTATGATGGAGATGTTGGTAAAAAATTAGATTTAGACTTTGTAAATTCTTGTATCAATACCTTAGAAAATTCGGAAGAAAAAACAGCCGGCTATGGCATTGATTTTGGAATAGTAGAGAACGGAGAAACTGCCTTAATTGAATGGAACGATGGTTTCGCTTTAGGAGCTTATGGGTTGGATCCAGAAATTTATACCGATTTATTAATCGCTAGATGGAATGAATTGATGGCAAGCCAAGAATAAGAAAAGAAGACCTTTCAAATATGAAAACATCATTTGGCAAAGCGTTGAAAATATTCAAATACTTAATTGCATTCGTAGCGCTGGCCTATTAGATTGGTGTAATCATGGATGACTGGAGTTTTGTTGTAAAACATTGGGGTACCAAATGGAAGGAATATATTGGAATATGGACTGCCTATGGTTTTGCAGGAGGTACTAAAAGAATTGCACCAGAAATTTATTCGTTTAAGAATATCAAATGCTTAAAGATCGTCTATTAAAATAAAAAAAATGGATGTTGAATGAAAATTTGAAATCCATTTTTTCTTATATCTTTTCTTAAATTGTGCAATTAGATTTTAAAAAATAAAACAATTCTTCCTACGATAATCAACTTCAATTCTTATTTCTTATTTCTTATTCAGAACTTTTTTATCCCCGTTCAGTAAAAAAAGAAATGCATTTACCGCGTTAAGTTTTAATTTACAAATAGTTAAACAAAAGTTTACCCAAAACACCAAACACCTTCGGTTTTTTTATTTCTATTGAGTTGCTTTATTGATATGACAGTCAATTTTTAAAAATTATTTTCTATAGTTATTTGCACTCATAGATCAGCCAAACTATTTATTTCAACTATGGTAAAACTAAAAACATCCCTTTATGCTGGATTATTTAACACTACAAGGCAGTACTGAAAATCCTACTTTTATGACAATACTTTTTACCGTATTGTTGTCCTTTGTGCTTTCATCCGCAATTGCATTCACCTATCAAAAAACTACCCGTTATATAAAAGTTCCTGTTGACTTTTTGCAGTCCATTATTTTGGTGTCTATTGTTGCGGCAATGGTCATGCAAGCCATTGGCGACAGCCTAGCGAGAGGACTTGGAATGTTAGGTGCATTGGCTATAATTCGCTTTCGCACAACCCTCCGGACTCCTCGGAATATGGTCTTTACTTTTGCTTCATTAGCCGCTGGCATTGCTTGTGGTGTTTACGGTTTTGTGATTGGAATTACCGGGACCTTAGGCTTTTGTGCTGCTGCCTTCATCTTAAGATTTAGTCCGATGAGTAAAATGTCCGATTTAATGGGAGTCTTAAAATTTCAGGTACCAAAATCCTCCAATGAATTAGGAGAATTAGAAGCAATCTTAAATACTTTTTGCAGTAAGTATACAAAGATCAGATATCAAATTTCTACTCCAAAACTAAAAGAAAATGAAGAACAACGAGAAAAGAGAATTGACTACGAATACCATATCAAATTGCATGATAAACAGGATGGCAAAAGTCTCGATTCTGCATTGTCGAAATTAGAAACCTTAGAATCTTTGAAAATCAACTTTGAGGTTTTTCCTGAAAACGTTTAATCATGAAAAGGATAAATCTACATCTTATAACGATCGTTCTAACAGTGCTTGGTTTGTTGGCTTACAACTGGCAATACAGCAATGAAACATTTGTTTTTTTTGGCTTTGCAGAAAACAAAGAAACAGAAATTCGTTTAGAAAATCCTGTCATAATTGATGCAGTTCACGTTTCTGCAGGCTCAAGAGTTTTTAAAGGTGATGTTTTATTACAAGCAACTCGTTCCAGTCTTGAATTGGCAACAAGTGATTTAAATCACGAAGTAGCTAAGCTGCAATCACAGCATAAGATATGGGAATCAAATTTAAAATCCAATATACGAAGTTTAAAGGCTCAAAAAGTAGCTCGTCAAAGTGAGATTCAAACTCAGATTGAACAATTGGAATCTGAAATTTCAATTAATGAAAGCCTTATTCAAGGACTCGAAAGTATTACCACTCCAAAAGAGAAAAGAGTACAAAGTCCAAATAAAATCAGGATTGAAGGTTTGAAAAAGGAAATGCGTTTAGTTGTAAAACCTTTAGAGTCCGAAATTAAAAAGTTAGAAAACGAGTTATATACATCCAAAAACCCTTTGAAAATTCAAATTGAAAAACTGGAACATGAGTTGGGTTATGTGCATCAACAGGAAGAAAAGTTGGTCATATATGCCCCGAGCAACGGGGTGATAGGTTCAATTTTTTGTAAGGTAGGCGAGCAACTTCCCTCCTTTGCTACACTCATCACTTTTTACGAAGAAAATCCTACTCAAGTAAAAAGTTATGTCTTGGAAAGTCTACTATTAAATGTCAATACTGGAGATAGCATCATTGTTCAATCCGGTGTGCAAGCGCAGGTAAATTGCATTGGGCAAGTGATCGGAATGGGATCAAGGATTGTTGAGATTCCGGAACGATTGCGAAAGAATCCTGATTTCAAAACTTATGGACGAGAAGTTCAAATCGCAATACCATCTGACAACCATTTTCTTCAAAAAGAGAAAGTAATTTTAAAATTAAAACCTAAAGATTATTCAGTGAACTTTAGATCTTTTGATACTGCTTTCAATTCAGAAACTTCATAGACGTATTTCTTTATGAAAATCATCTTTTTAATTTGCGGATTATTGTTGACGCACCTTGAATCTGCTGGTCAAAACAATCTGACTCTTTTTTCTTTTTTGTCAAATGCCGATAAAGAAGAATTCGTTTCTTTTCAACGTCAAAAACTTTACTATTTTAATTCACTCTCCTATGATTTACCTTTTATTGAAAAATTGGAATTTAGAACAGAGACTAATGATTTCCATTTAAGAAATCAAGAATATTTGATCCGAGTTACTCCTAATAGTTTTAAGAATATAAAAGCACAAAAACAATATCAGCAATCCATTCAGTACATGACTGAAATGGAATTAGAGACAGCTTTAAATACCGCGCTAAAAGAGCGCTATGACCTAATGGTCAATTTTATTTATCTAAAAGAAATTTTAGAAGTAAAAAACAAACAAAATAAATTGTTGAATGATAAAGTAATTTTATTGAAACGAAGTGTGGCCTTAATCAATTTTGATGTGATTGAATTAATAGAAGCAACGCACGAAGCTCATGAGAATCTTCGAGACATTAAGGAATTAGAAAATTCAATTTTTACTGTTGAAAGGACCATTCAAAGGATGCAAAAATCTGACAAACCCATTTCTGTAAAAATGGAGTTGCTCCCAAGTATTAAAGATTTAAAATCAATAATCGCAGCTATAGATCCTAACATCCAAATGAAGCATCCCAGTTTAGAAGTACATTCTGCTCAACTTTATAATAATATGTTAGAACATGAAATGGAATCTTCTAAGTCAAAGTTTTCGGTTGGATATGTTCAAGCGAAATACGGATACGATTCTAATGAAAGCTTTCGAGAAGTTTTTTCTCTTGGAATTGGTTTTGATGTACCTTTGAAACGTTCTTCAAGCACTGAATTAAACAACTTGAAAATTGATATTCTAGAAACGCAAAGTCAATTTAAAAGTCTTATTTTTAATTTAAACAAAAAAGCTTTTGCATTACGCCAAAAACTAAATAATCAAATAGAAAATTATGAATTGATCGCTTTACAGTTGGAACAAGGACAAGCAGAATTCGTACTTAAAGAATATCAAAAAATAGCTGAAACTTCTCCTCATGCATTACTTAAACTTCGAGAAAATACCTTGAAATTAGAATTACTTCTCTATGAATCTCAATATCAAATAATGCTTACCTATATAAATTACTTGGACATTATTGGTTTGCTATCTGAGAAACCCTTGAAAAATTATTTATCAAATAATCTAGCTGTATTGAGCAACTAAAAAGATTTGCTAAAACTACAGTTGCCACCAAAGATTCTCCACCGCTTCCTTTGACTCCGCCAGGGTCTTTCTTGGCACCCAATACTTTTCAGTTTTACTGGTAGAAAGAATAGGGTTTCCAGCTGATCTAATATTTTGAATGTCATAAAAATTTGGATCCAAA
Source organism: uncultured Saprospiraceae bacterium (assembly GCA_938041325.1). GTDB lineage: Bacteria > Bacteroidota > Bacteroidia > Chitinophagales > Saprospiraceae > CALIAG01. The sequence continues at coordinate 8,164 of CALIAG010000224.1, forward strand.
TACGCTGCGATTTCTTGGACGTTTTCCCGTTTATCTGTGATGATGATGAGATCTTTGATGTTCAGAATGGTATTGATTTTACCCGACAATTGTGCATGCTCTTTAAAGGTACCAGTCATATTACCATGACTTGGACTATTGGTTAAAATATACTCCATTTCAAGATTCATTTTATTTTCTTGCAATGAGCCAAAGTGAATTTCAGGTACAGAAAAATGCAGGGAATTTGAAAAGACACCGATTAAATTCTTCTCATTTTTTTTGATCGATAAGTTTTCCAAACCGTAAATCGAAGTAACATTCAGTTCATTGATTTGTTGAGACAAACTCACATTCATCCGGAACATTTTTTTTGAATTTTGCTCGCAGTAAAAAGGATCTACATAATTGAAATCATTCATCTCGAATTCAATCCACATATGTGCAATCCTTCTATCCCGAATAAAGGACGAATCAATCTGGTAGATCAAATCTGCTTTGACCGGTTTTATTTTTTTGTATAAATCCGCTACAACTTCTTTCCAATTCATTTTTGAAAATCATTTAAACTAAAAAACGTTTGCTAAACCCAAATGGATCCAACAAACGTTTTCTCTAATTCTTATTCCGAAAATTATATCAACTTTCTGTATGTTTTTTTACTTGCGCAAGATCCCCTCTTTTTCTGTCTTCCACTGTCCCTTCTGTATCTGCCTGACTTAAGTAAGGGTTCAGTTACGCTAAATTGTTCTTCTCTTTTTTATCTTCTTAGCTAATCCTTCGACAAAATAGAAATCTTCTTATTTGCAAAAGCACCATTCTCTAAACTCATTTTCAAGAAAAAGGTTCCACTTCCCAAATGCTCCAAGTCAAAATTCTCATTGATTTTAACAGATGGTTCCAAATTTCTCACAAAAACCCGTTTTCCAAGCACATTGTAAACCTCAATCGTGGCTTTTTGATTTTCTTCCAAATCCGCCTGAATTTCGAATATTCCATTTGATGGATTCGGATACAACTTGAAATCTTTTACCTGAGTAAGCTCTTCTGTCGAAGTCAGGAAAGTGAATTCGAACCAATTGATATTGAAAAGGGGCTCTGTGATAACGATTCGAATTTGCTGTTGACCTTCAGGCAATAAAGCAGTCGTGCTCGTGGTGGTCCAATCCTGCCAGCCTCCTGTCGATGGAAAAGTAATGTCATGCAAAATCGTCACGCCGCCGTTGTTGTCAATCAATTGCATTTGAACTGCGCCCATCTCGCTCTCCGCAGCGGTCCGGTAATCAACCGTGTATGTTGCCGTTTGATCCACATCGATGTAATAATCCAAAAAGTCTCCTGGATCTAAAAAGCCAATGTTTTGTCCCCCACCAACGTCCGTCGTATTCTCTAATGAAATTCCTGTTTGTTCAAAAAAGTCTTCTGCTTCTACTCTGCCAGGTACAGGACTCACAATGGAAATTGTATTTCGCACAACCTGCAAAGAAAAGTTGGTCAAGTCAGTGCCATCTGTTGCATCCACACCAGAGCCGGTGTAAGAAATTCTGACGTCTTCTGAAGATCTAAAGGAATGATCTACGGTGAAGGTGATAATCCTCGGATTGTCAGGATTTAAAACAGCATCAGTGATAGGAATAGAACTGTTGTTTACAAATAGTTGGAAGCCTGATGGCGAAGCAGGTATAGGACTCGCTAATGTTTTATTGAGATTCAATTGAACTGTTGATTCATCCACAGTAAATGCAGAAACAAATTGCGTAGGAATTGAAGTAGTAGACCCTGTTTCAATAAATTCAAAACTACTTAGATTAAATCCATCTGCATTGACATGGAATTCAAATTTGCTGTCATTTTCATTGAGGATGACATTTGGAACGGTAATGGTTTGCCAATTTTGCCAACCTCCTGTGGTTGGTACACTTGTTATTGGGGTGACTTCTGATCCATCTACTCTAAAATGAAATTTACCATCTGTGCCATTGGCAGCGACTCTCATTTCTACACTATAAACTGCAGTTTCGTCAGGAGTAATATCGTACTTCATCCACTCTCCTGCTCCCAACCATCCCACATTATGACCGTTGGAATTTACATTATCAATTGACTTTTCAATATCAACCCCATCGTTTCTATAAGACCAACCATTGTTCCATGCGGTGAATGAACCCGTTGTAACTAAATAATTTGCAACTTCATTATCCAGATAAGCTGAACCATTTGGTCCCAAATCAAAATCAGTTGCATAGATTACTCCAGGTACATTATGTGAAGTTGTAAACGGGATGGCTTCATCAGTTGTGGTTTGTCGAAATAGTCCATCAACAACATCTCTTTGGTATTTACAGTTTTCCAGTTTTAGGTCTTCTGTCAATTGCATCAAAGTTGCTTTCGCAAAAGCGGCTGAAGGTTGCGTGCCATTTCCACTCCAATATTCCAATAAAGTATTGTAATCATCACTTTTAGTGATCGCTAAAGGTCCGGCAATATCATCGATCTTTTTCATTGGCCACCAGGCCCATCCCATATTGTGTTCATCAAAAAGATTCACTGCATCTCGAAACCAAACGTTAGAATTCTCTCCTGTTTCACCAAAATAAATCGGAACGTTGTGTTGCTCTCGAATATTAATAACCCATTGTATGGAAGCCTGATCATTCACGGACCAGTACTTGTGCGGGCTATACACAATGTTATCATCCCAGGGTGGGGTTAAATTTGTAAAATCATTTGCGAACCAATTGCCTTCAATAAAAATAATGTGGTTATTATCAACAGCACGTATGCTATCCGTTATTTCATAATACAGGTCGCGCAAAGGAATGTTTCCACTCATATTCCAATTCGTCTCGTTTAACAAATCATAACCACCAACCCAAGGCTCATTGACATATCGTTCTGCCAACCTTTTCCACAACGCAACCGTTTTGTCTCGATTGTCTTCTGATTCCCAAAGCGATGGTTTGGAAGGATCATAATCCGAGATCGCCATATCCATT
>CALIAG010000225.1 GCA_938041325.1 uncultured Saprospiraceae bacterium
ACATTATCTCCATCATTATCTTCATAAACTCTATTGTACCCATAAATTTCTACCTCAAACTCAACTTCCACTTCACCGCAAATATCAAATTCATTTGGAGCTGTTTCAGTATAATCTCCGCTCACTACTACAAATATTTCAAAGTCTTCTGTTTCATTGGATTGACCAGGCGAAGGCCAGTCATCTGAAAACCATCCACTGGTTTCATCACCATCTGTATTTCTAGAATAAGAAGTGGTGCATCCTACTTCATCGGGTCCCGCAAATTCCATAGTTGAAATTGCAGGTAAGCTATAATCGTTCGCTGCAGGCAACATACATCCGATCGTAGCATTTCCTAAAATATCTATTCCGTTGTCTACATTTCCTCCAGCCTGCGCATCAGTATATCCTGAAGAATTTTCTGGAATAGCCGCTCCTCCATTCATTTGAGATCCTCCTGCCCCATCGCCACTATAAACTGCATCAGATATCACAGCTAAATCATCAAACAAAACGATTCTATCTCCATCTCCTTGTCCATTGTCCCAGGTGACTGCAAAAGGTGCAGTCTGATTGGTACAATTACAATTTGCTAAATCAAGGAAAGAAGTGCTGGCTCCACCGTTGGCATTTAAAATTCCATTGGCAGTTGGTGTACCTCCGCCCGACAAATCGCCAAAAATGGAAGCGTCCCAATTACAATTGGCACAAGCAAAAAAGTTGCTGTTGTAAATGACTAGGTAACCGTTGGCAGGGATTGTTGTTCCAGAAGGGATAACTATAATTTCTTCGCCATCCGTCAGAACCCAACAACTTAGGTCCACATCAGAGCCAGTCGTATTGTACAGTTCAGTCCATTCCGCACCTTGGCCATCATAATTTCCTGGGTCAGCGATAAACTCGTTTATCACGACACTTCCTTGAGCAGAAAGTGTAGAGTTGCTAAAAAACACAACTGCAAATAAGAGAAGAAAAATCCAAGGGACTTTTTTCAATATTTTATCCCTTTTCAAAAAGGGAGGAGGGTTTAAATTCTTCATAAGAGAATATTAGAATCTATATATGAAGTCATCTCCCGCAGATGCAGTAGCAAACCATGCCTTTTTTCAAAGGAACAATAATACTATCCAACGTCTGGGTCTATGACGATGAAAATATATTTGTGCTTTGGTTATTGAAATTGTAAGAAATGCTAAGTAATACCGTGTTCATACTTGTATAGCAATACAAGCAAATTTGTTTTGAGGGGTTGAATATCCTGTGTGGATTTTTATACGGTAATCGGGATGGGTAGACGTTTTTTAAACGCCGTCACAATAGTAGGTAGTTAAGACGGGAATACAAACAAATTGATTCATAAATTATGCATTTTTTTTATCTTCACACATAAAATAAAATACAATATGTAAAGTTATATTGATATTGTACTTAATTATAATATCAATTTAATGTTTCAAACTTACAGAATTATGGAAACAATGTTATTTCTGAGGAAATATGGATGGAAAAGGAGCCGTAAACTTGTCACTTGAAACTTGTATTTTTAAATTCTTTAGTTAAAATTAAGCCTTTTAAAAAAACTGTAAACTTGCTTGAAGTGTTTCCAATGTGAGGTCTAACCAGAAATTTGGTGGCAAGCCTTGTTTAAAGACAAAGAATTTATCTGATTTTGAATGTTCTAGGCCTTCTTCGAAAAGCTTGAAGTCTTTGCGTTTCATTCTTTTTGCATTTGAAACCCAGAATTCGTTTTCTAATTTTGCTTTTTCGGAGTGAATTTGATCGAAAGAATAAGTCAATCTATTTTCAAAAACAAAAGGGCTATCTGATTTGTAAAACGATTTATATTTCTCACCAGAGCGGTATTTGAGCAATTGATATCCAACAGGAAAACCATTAACCGTTTCTTTACTATGCGGGGCGATATTTATAGATTTGGGGCCGGACGAACGCTCCTCCCTTCCATCAAATGGCCAGTTTTCAGCTTTTTCATAATATTGATATCCAATTCCATTGATCCAAAACTCACTTTCGTCCATTTTTAGATATAAAACACTGTCTCTTTTATTATAGATATTGAAAATCATCTCACCGCCATTGGTCCAAAAATCATAGACAATGGCTAAGTCATCATTTTCAAATACGAATAAATCTTCTTTATTTTTAATTACCTCTTCTGATTCGATTTCGTAAACATGAAAACGATTGGCACAAGAGTTAAAGAAGAAGAGTATCAGGATAAAGAAAGGTAGTTTTGTTTTCATTTCAACTTATTTAATTACAAGTTCAATTAAAGGAGCTAAGGAAAGGTCCTTTGGTTGCTTTATATCCAATAATCCAATCTTTGATTTGAATCATTATTGTAATCTAAAAATAAGCTCTTTATATATAATTAAAAAATGCTATCGAGTTAAATTGAAGTTAAAGTCACTTTGAGAAGGTTTAAACTCGTTCTAGCATGACTGGATAAGTTTTTCCAGAATACCATTGTGCAACGTAAATATTTTTATCATTATCGATGCATACATCATGGGGATTCAAAAATGTTCCATCATAAGTAATTTCTTGTAATTGTCCATCTACATAATTTGGTGTAGAACCACCAGGAGCTGAGATAATTTTATTGTTTTTGTCCAAAACGATGACCATCCCATCATAGCTCCACCACGATTTTGTAACGATCACCGCAAAATACAATTCATCTCCATGAATGACTGGTCGGCAGATTTCGCAACCATTTAAAGGAATTGTCTCCAAATGTTCCCCATCCAATGAAAACCTTTTGAACTCTTTGCTCGCTCTTGACGTAATTAACAACTCAGGTCGATCAGGATTTCTAGTATCGAAGGTTACTCCATGACAACAGTTGAACTGGTTGTCATTTTCTCCCTTACCACCAAAATGTCTAATGTATTCCCCTTTACTTGAATATTGAATAATCCAATTTTCGCCATAACCATCGGCTACATAAATGTCACCATTCGGTCCAATGCAAACTTCAGTAGGTTTGTATAAATCCGCGTTATTATAAACTCCAGTTTCTTTTGGATAATCTAGTGTCATCAATATTTTTCCATCAATTGTTGTTTTAAAAACTTGATGCCTGTCATGATCTGTGATGAACAAAAAATCTTCGCCTCCTTCTTTGCTTAAGGTCAGTCCATGTGCGCCTGGAAAATCTTTGCCCCAAGTAGAAAGCACCTTGCCCGATCGATCATATGTTATGACATTATTTTTGATATGATTGGTTAATAAGATAAGTCTTCCTTTAGAGTCTTGAACCATTTCATGGCAGTCTTTTACTGGAATTTTGCTGGAATCCTGTACGCCCCAATCAGCGTGCACTTTATATTTAAAATCTCCATGGCCAATTATTGAAGCATTTTTCGGTTTATTATTTGATACAATTTTAGCCTTTTTTGAATTATTCGGTTTACAGCTACCGACTAGAGTTGAAGTTAAGATTCCACTGGCTGCAAGTGCTCCTGAATTCTTTAAAAATTGGCGGCGAGATTTTGGTATTCTAGGCATTTTTTCCTTTAAAATAGGAAAATTATCCTGTAATTAATAGTGGGTTTTTAAAGCTCATTTTTCCATTAAAGAAAAACGCAGCTAAAGCACTTACGTATTATTAATTTTTATATTTTAATAAACATTCTTTTCAATAAACTAATAATCAGACTTTTGTAATAAAAAGTACACTGTCACACAAACTTCAAATGAATTCTTGATTTTGTAATTTACCCCTTGAGTTGAACCCTTTAATCCCTTATATTTGTTTTAACGAATCAAAAGAATCCAAAAAACACTCCTTTCTTTCCCGCTCCCCAGTTTTATTTCTCCTCCCACTTACACTTACAGAGAATCTTACAAAACTACACCCCCCTGCTAAAGTCAGGAAACCATGAACCTTTTAACCAAAACCTTACAGTTGGGGCTATTCCTTCTGTTGAGCTGCACAACCTTACAAGCTTCTGAAATCATTGTTATTGAAAGTCAATCCTTTCATTCTTTACATAAGATGGACGAAAGCTGGAACAATCTTGCCAATTCTCTTGGCCACACCTCTTCTATATTACCACAAACAGCTCTTGACAATTACGACTTCATTTCTTCTGCTGATGTAGTGATCATCTCTTCTGGATTAATTGACATACCTTTTAATAGAGTTCAAACTTTAAAAACTTTTGCAGAAAATGGTGGCCGTCTATATATTCAATCGGAATTTTTAGTTAACCATCCAGGTAATGCAGCGTTCCACGCTTTAGTGAATTATCTTGGTGGTTCTTTCCAATGGAATACCGAGGATTCAGGAAGCTTAGCTCCAATGAGCGTTACCAGCATCGTCTCTTCATATATACACAACGTTTCCTCCTTAAATTATTACTGGTATGGAACTTCAGGTATTGGAGACAACAGCATTATTCCTTTATTGCAAAAGAACGGAAAAGATTATGGTTTTATATTTTGCCCTTCAGATATGTCTCATGGAAAAATAATAACCACCTCAGATCAGGACTGGATTAGAGTCTTACATAGTGAGAGCCTAATGGAAAACATTTTGACTTATCTTATCGACAACGAAGCCGTTGGTAATGCCCCGACGGTATTCATTACTGCCGATAATGAAACTCCATGTCCTGGCGAGGAGGTTACTTTTTCAACAAGTATTACAAACGAACACGACGCCATTCAATATCAATGGCTTTTAAACGGCAGCCCGATAGCTGGGGCAGAACAAGATTCACTTACAACAAACAACTACAACGAAGGTGACGTATTCGAAGCTGTCATTTCTTTAGATTATCTATGTGACGTTTATGAACATGTGTCCAATCCAATTCTAATGTCACCTATCGTGGCACTCGCCACTCCGCACATGGCAATCCAAGCCAGCGAACTTACTATTTGCGAAAATGAAGAAATCATTTTTACAAGTACTTTATCAAACGAAACAGACGCTATCAATTACAGCTTTCAATGGAATCTCAACGGACAAGCTATTCTTGGTGCAACCAGCACTCAGCTTTCCTTAAATACGCTAGCCAACGGAGATGAAATTACAATCGATTTAATCTATGATAACATTTGTGCTTCTGGGAATATCATTAGTTCTAATTTTCTTGAAATAAACGTTGCAGAGATTCTTAATCCTGCAGCAAGTTTAACAACTAATGCCAATCAAATCTGTGAAGGAGAAGATCTTTTCTTTACCATCGACGGTCAAAACTTAGGTGACAATCCAAGTTTCCAATGGATCATTAATGGATCATCTGTTGCAAGTGGTAGTTCTAATAGCCTTACTGTTCCCAACGTCATGGAGAACCAGGAAGTAAGCGTGATGGTCAGCCCTGACGGTCAATGTACAAGCACTCCTTTTTTAACTGCCCCAATCAATGTAGCCATTTCTCAAGTTGTTTTACCTGAAGTTTCTATTGATGTGAACAACACCATCACTTGTGAAGGTGAACCAATCACCTTTACTGCAACTAGCTTGAATGCAGGAACCAATCCTACTTATGAATGGTTAATTGACGGAATTCCTGTAGGTGACAATTCTTCAATTTTTGAATCTTCAACACTTACCAACGGTCAGGTTATATCCTGTAACCTTAGTACAGCCTTACCTTGTGCATCGATGAACCAAGTAAGTTCAAATCTAATTCCGATTGAAGTAATTCTCAGTAATGCTCCTACCGTTAGCATTACTGCAAATTCTGATCTAATTTGTGAAGATCAGCCAATTACATTCACCGCGATTCCATTGAATGCTGGAGAGAGTCCAACATTCACATGGCAAGTGGATGGTTTATCAACAGGCCAAAACAGTGCTACTTTTACAACCAACACCTTAGAAGAGGGACAAGAAGTAAGTTGCACGATTATTTCAAATTCAATTTGTTCTGACATTCTTTCTGCTACATCGAATGGCATCCAATTAAATGAAAACGAATTTTATCTAGAACTTTTAGAACAAACAGAATCCCACTGTTCTTTAAATGATGCACTTGCAGAAATTGAAATTATCGGAGGTCTTGCTCCTTATGAAATATTATGGAGCAATGGCGGAAACCAAAATATTGAGTTCAGTCTTTCTGCAGGTGAGCATGAAGTAAAAGTATCTGATGCTTCAGGATGTTTGGCTAAAATGACAATCAACATCATTGAAGCACCTGCACCAGAAATAATGACCATAGAGAAAACAGAAACTCCTTGTGGACAAAATGATGGACAAGCAAAAGTGATAATGGCTTCCAACGAAAATTATTTTTACCAATGGAAAACAGAAGATGGTGCTGTGTTTTCTTTTGATTCTGAAGTAAAGAATCTAGCATCAGGTAACTACAGCGTTGACGTACAAGATGATTTCGGTTGTAGAGTAAGCTCTTCATTTACTATAGAAGCATTTACTGGATTCGAATTATTTGCAGGAGACGATATTCATATTAAATTAGGAGAAGAAGTTAAGCTACAAGCTTTGGTAAGCACCACTCAAGACCTAGCGTTTAGCTGGTTTGGTGATGTTGATTTTAGTTGCCAAAACTGCCAAACAACTTCCGCAAAACCATTACACGATATAAATATAATTGTACAAGCTACTTTAAATGGAGAATGTTACAAAAGAGATACGTTGACCATATTCGTTGAAGCGGACTATGACGTCTATGTACCTAATGCTTTCTCACCAAATGATGATGGAGTGAACGATTACTTTACTGCTTTTGGCGGAGACCAAGTAGAAAAAATAAAAACAATGAAAGTGTTCAATAGATGGGGATCTGAAATTTATAGTGGAACAGATCTTCCAATTGGTATAGAGCATGAAGGATGGGATGGAAATTACAAAGGTAAAAAATTGGACTCTGGTGTATATGTCTATTTTCTTGAACTTCAGTTTATTGATGGACAGACCACATTTTACAAAGGTGATGTTTCAATAATGGCAAATGATGAATATTAATAACCTCAAAACAGACTTATAAAATATTTAGTTTTTTTGATTCTTATATTATTAGGTTGTTAGAAAAAGGTTAATGGTAAAGGCTGCTCATGTTGAGTAGCCTTTTTTTGTTTAAAACATATTGTAACTTTTAAAATGTGTTTACGTTTCTAAATTGGGGGAATATTCAAATTAATAAACAAATTAATATCCTAATGAAACAAATCATCATTTTTCTTGTGGCATTATTCCTGTGCCAAGCACCTCAGAACTTAATGGCTGGCTGTGTGTATGCTAAAGATTTAGAGGGAAAACTTATGGAAGCAGGCAATGCACTAAGTTGGAGCACCTCAAACGAAGAAAACTGTAGTTTTTTCATTATTGAAAGGTCTCCAAATGGCCACAATTTCGAAATGGCTGCAAAGATTCCTGGTGCAGGCACTAGTAAAGAGACAAAAAACTATCGTTTTTTAGATGTTGAAATGAATAGCGTGAGAGTTTTTTATCGATTGGTACAAGTAGATGCAGATGGAAAATCGCACCTATCTGATTTAGTATTAATCAACAAACCCTTAGGCCAAGACAATTTCAACGTCAGACGAGTTCAATCTATGGAAACTGATCATTTTTTAAACTTGGCTGTAGAGTCCTTTTATGAAATGCCTTTGTCTTATAGAGTCATGACTCAAATGGGCGACGTGCTTTTATCAGGACAATTGGAAGTGATTGATGGCATGAATGCAATATCAATAGACATGGCTAGTATTGATGTAGGAAGGTACCAGTTGAGCTTGAAAGTAAAAAATGAAATAGAAGTTTTTACTATTAAGAAATCTGACGTACTTGATCCCAACAAAGTACCTTTAGCCACCAAAAATAAATAAGTTTTGGTATTACAAAAAAGGGCAAACCTAAAGTAGGTTTGCCCTTTTTTTATTCGACAATTTGTTTTCTAACAAAAATTAAAAAGGCTGATTTAGTCCAATTTTTTGGCGGGATATATATTTCAGGAATGGAAAATATAAGATAAAGCTGACAAACCGCCTTAAAAAAAGAAAGTCGAGATCTTACTAGATCTCGACTTTCTTTAACAAATTATAATCCCATGAACATATCCTAATTGTTTTTTCAGCCTTGCTGAATGGAGTGTTGCTTTCAACAGCCCGTTATATTTGATCTGAGATTGAAAAGTGTAGTAGGCAAGTCGGCCAAAAATAATTTGATCGACTTACTCACTAACAACAAATTATAATCCCATGAACATATCCTTAATTGTTTTTCCAGCCTTGCTGAATGGAGTGTTGCTTTCAACAGCCCGTTATATTTG
>CALIAG010000226.1 GCA_938041325.1 uncultured Saprospiraceae bacterium
TGTTTCAAATTTACAAAACCCAACTGATGCAACGGAAGCAGGAGAATATTTTCTAACGGTCAGTGCAGGAGGCTGTACCTCTGCACCCGCTTCTACTATCGTTGTGATCATAGATCAACCAGATGCAATAGCAGCGAATACAGGACCTGTTTGTGTGAACGATTTTGGAGAACTCAGTGGATCTACAACATCTACTGCTGCAGTCATTGATTATGCATGGACTGGTCCAGGAGGATTTAGTTCTTCGTTACAAAATCCAGGAATGGTATTTCGACCTGGAACATATACTTTGATTGTTACAGCAGATGGATGTGAATCAGCCCCAGCAACAACTGAGTTTGAAGTTACAGATACTCCTGACGCAATGGCTACCAGCAGTTTACTAAACTGTGAAGGTGAGCCTTTCCAATTATTTGGTTCTACTACAAGTACTGCTGCTACTATTACTTATACCTGGTATGATGCAAATGGCGATTTTGTTTCAATGGAACAAAATCCAGAAATCACTAGCGCTGGAGGAACATATAGGTTGGTCGTTACAGCCAATGGATGTGAGTCTCCTCTTGTGGATGTAAATGTAGATGTAACACCTACCCCTGTTGCTACTATTATTGACAATAGTCCACTTTGTAATGGTGGTCAAATTATATTAGACGGGAATACAACAGCAATAGGAACGGGTATTTCCTATCTTTGGACTGGGCCGGATGGTTATATATCTTTTGACGAAGACCCAACCGATGCAACGGACGAAGGAGAATACACGCTACAAGTCACGGTAAACAATTGCCCCGCAGATCCTGTCTCTACAACAATATCTTTTGCGACACCACCAGAACCTATGATCTCGGGTGATGATCAAATATGTTCTACTGGAGGCTCTACTACTCTTACTGCCACTACAGGCTTTGCGACTTATGTATGGTCTCCATCTGGAAGTGGAGAAAGCATTACAGCAAACCAAGCGACAACATATAGTCTTACCGTTACAGATGCTCTAGGCTGTACTGGAGAAACCAGCTTCAATGTCTCTCAATACAGTGATCCAGAACCTATTATTTCTGGATCGACTACATTCTGTAGTAACAATTCAACAACACTTGATGCAGGTGATCAATGGGCTTCTTATTCTTGGACCGGTGGTGGAATAGGACAAACACTAGAAGTCTCTGCCACTAGTTTAATTACATTAACGGTTACAGATATCAATGGGTGTACAGGATCTTCACAAGTCAATGTTGTTGAAGCATCTGCTTTAACACCTTCCATCAATGGAACTCTAAGTTTTTGTTCAGGAGATAGCACAGAGTTGTCTGTAGGTAGTGGCTTTACAAGTTATGTTTGGTCTAATGGTTCTAATGGACCCACAATAAACGTGGACCAAGCTGGGCCCATAACGGTTACCGTTATGGATGCCGATGGTTGTTCTGGAGAAGCTACTGTAAACCTCGTTATTAATAATCAACCAACTCCAGTTATCAATGGAGATTTAACCTTTTGTGAAAACGGAAATACGACCTTATCTGTAGCGGATTCATATTCTACTTACGCATGGTCAACTTTGGAAAGCAGTCCAACCATAGAAGTATCAGGTACCTCTACCGTTGGATTAACCGTCACGGATGCCAACGGCTGTACAGGAGAAACAAGTGTCGCTGTTACCGAATTTGATAATCCTGTACCGCAAATAGCTGGATCAGCTTCATTTTGCATAGGATCAATGACCACCCTAGATGTAGGGAATCAATGGGCTTCCGTTCTATGGTCAGATAGTTCAAATTCACCAAGTATAGAAGTTACAGATCAAGGTACTGTATCTGTCATCGTTACAGATGCAAATGGTTGTCAAGGCACAGCCATGATTGATGTAACTGTAAACACAAATTTAACTCCAACTATCACTGGGAACGAAACCATTTGTGAAGGAGGGACTGCAATGCTAAATGCTGGAATTGGATTTGACACCTACATGTGGTCTACTGGAGATACTACACAAGAAATAAGTGTAATGACAGCTGGTCCTATTGGCTTAACGGTTACGGATGCAAGTGGATGTGATGGTGATACTTCTATAGATGTTGTCATCAATTCAAATCCAACACCAATGATTGATGGTGCAAGTTCTTTCTGTGTGGGTAATTCAACACAATTGACTTCATCAGAAGTTTATGATCAATATTCCTGGACAACTGGCGATATAACGAATAGTATCCTTGTTGATACAGGTGGTATTGTTGGATTAACAGTTATAGATATCAATGGCTGTACTGGAAGTACACAATTAGATGTCACAGTAAGTACTTCCTTGAGTCCTCAAATTAGTGGAGAAATTAGTTTCTGTGAAGGAGAGAGTACAGTATTAAGTGTTGAAGATGGATATACTTCTTATCAATGGTCTAACTTGCTGGATAGTCAAATGATTACAGTAACTGTTGAAAACACTTATATAGTAACTGTTACGGATGCTGATAATTGTACAGGTACTGCTCAAGTGGATGTCGTGGTTAATCCAAATCCTCAACCTCTTATTGATGGAATACTTACATTCTGTAGTGGATTTGATACACAACTAGAATCAGATCAAGTTTGGGATGAATACCTCTGGTCAAATGGAGATACTTTAAATAGTACAATAGTTGCAACCCAAGGAAATGTTAGTCTAACCGTTCTAGATGCAAATGGATGTGAAGGATCAACTGATGTTACCATCAATGTAAATTCTTCATTGACTCCAATGATTAGTGGAACTGCAGAAATATGTGAAGGAGAAACTTCTGTTTTAGTTTTAGACAATACTTATGCGACTTATGCTTGGTCAAACAATACAGACTCTTCGGCATTAATAGTAAGTGAGACCGGTAGCTGGACCGTTACAGTAACGGATGCCAACGGTTGCTCAGGTGAAGCTTCCTTTTCTGTTGATCAATTTCCACAACCGGTAGCAACGGTAACGCCATCTGCTACAGTTTGTAATACTTCAGCTGGAGGATCAGTTATCACCTTATCGAATCTTTTAACAGCTGGTGATCTTACTGGAGAATGGACCAGTCCAAATGTCCCAGGAGGAGTAAGTCCCGGGACTACAACAATTGATTTTGATGGTGTACCTGCTGGGGTTTACAATTTGACCTATACAACGAATACCGCACAAGGTCCATGTGTAGATCAAGCCTACTCCGTTTCCATTACAGTAGAAGATTGTGCCTGTCCAACGATATCTATAGCTGCTGCTGCCCCTTTATGTAATACTAACGCAGTGCTTGATTTAGATGCTTTATTGATTATTCCTCAAAACGGAAGTTGGTCAGTGACAAGCAACCCTTCCGGTTTCAACCCTGCTCAACTAACAGCCTCAACATTTGATGCGACCAATGCCGACGGAGGTATATATACCGTTACTTTTTCTCTTCAGGGTGCGCCACCAATTGGTTGCCCAGTATCTTCGAGTATTGACATCCCTGTAGATCTTCCTGTTTTTGCGGGAGTACCTTTACCAGATGAAAGTATTTGTGAAGGAGTTGACAATCAATTTGATCTTAATAGTCAACTTACCGGACAAGGAGCTGGAGGAACCTGGCAAGAAATATCTTCTAACTATTCCATCGACAATTCATTTGATCCAAGCTTTGGAAACTTTATCACAACAAATCAAGAACCAGGAATATACAGTTTTGAATATTCGATAGCTTCGGGCGGTGCTTGTCCTGATGTTGCTGCAACAGTAAACATAAACATTAATGAATCTCCACTAGCATCTGTCAGTTCTGTTCCTGAAATCGATTGTGAAGATACATCAGTACCAATAAATGCAATTGGATCAGAAGTACCACCTGGTTTTACGATTAACTGGACGGGACCTGGTGTGGTTTTAAATGGAAATGAAAACACCCTTCAGCCTACTGTTAACATGGACGGTATTTATACCTTACTGATTAGTAACGCTCTGACAGGATGTGAAGACTCCGATCAAATAGAAGTTTTCGCAGATGCGGATATACCTACAATTGAAGCTCAAGTTGACGGAGTAATTGATTGCAACAATCCAACTGTTTTGCTCGAAAGCAATACCAACACAAGTGACGATCTTTTGTATCAATGGACAGGGCCTGGAATAAGTATCGACAATGAAAATGAAATTAACCCGGAAGTAAATGTGCCTGGGTTTTATACCGTAGTCGTTAGCAATGAAGACAACAATTGTGTTTCAACTCCTTTTACAATTGAAGTAGAGGACGATCTGATTCCGCCGGTTGCAGTGATTCAACAACCGCTTGATACCATTGATTGTGTAACATTGTCTTTTGATTTGATGGCTTGCCAAGCAGATCCAAACTTAGTTTATGAATGGTATTATAATGGAACGCTACTAAGTGAAGATTGTGATGTAGCTGTTGTTTCTGAAGGACTTTATTCTTTGAATATTTTAAGCTTACTAAATGGATGTGCAGATACTGCTTCCGTTCAAGTAACAGATAATACAGCCTTCCCTCTTGCTGATGCTGGAGAACCACAAACGCTAGATTGTGCAAACAACTTCGTAATTCTTGAAGGTTTTGATTCTCAAGGCGGATCTGGTATTACTTATGAATGGTCTGGCCCTAATGGTGGAATTATTTCCAATACAGAATTGACAAGCGTTACTGCGGTCTTACCTGGAGATTATGTCCTAACAGTAATGGATGTAGCTACAGGATGTACCAATGAATCTACCGTTTCGGTTTCGGTTGAAGACAATGCTCCTATTGCTGATGCTGGCCAAGAGCAAGAACTGGATTGTGATTTTACTCCATTACTATTGGATGGAAGCAACTCACAAGCGCAAGGAAATATCGAATACGAATGGTTTGATCCAAATGGCAATTTGATTGGACAAACAGAAGTGATTGAAGCCAATGAGGTCGGTACTTATTTAATGGTTGTTGCTGATATTGCAACGGACTGTATCGATAGTGCTTATGTCAATTTAATAGAAAATACAAACATGCCTGAAGCTGCAGTTATGGATTTACAAACTCCAAGCTGCTTCAATGAAGACAATGGATTTATTAGTATAGTTGGTATTGAAGGAGGAACACCTCCTTATATTTACTCTTTCAACGATGAAGTCTATTCTGCAAATTCATTCTTAACAAACATCCCTGCTGGTCAATATACAGTAGACGTCGAAGATGCAAACGGTTGCCAATGGGATACGACAATGGTAATTTCAGAACCTGAACTCGTTAACTTAGATCTTGGTCTCGATTTAGAATTGGGTCTTGGAGATTCAACAGTAATTCAAGCTCTGCTTACGGTGGATCCAGGATCAGTTGAAAGCATTACCTGGAGCCCTGCAAATATTGTTGATTGTCTGGATCCTTCTTGCTTAAATATTTCAATTGATTCCTTATTTGAAACCATGACTTTAAGTGCAATAGTAAGAGATACCAATAATTGTGAAGCGACAGATCGTATGTTACTGGAAGTGATAAAAGACCGGCCAGTTTATATTCCAAACGCTTTCTCTCCAAATGGAGATGGAGAAAATGAACTGCTCTACATTTTCGCAGATCATTCTGTTACGAATGTAAACTCCTTTATAATAGCAGATCGCTGGGGTGAAATAGTTTTTAAAGCTTTAAATTTCCAACCGAATGATCCAGGCTATGGATGGGATGGAACGCTTAAAGGTGAACTACTCAATCCTGCTGTTTTTGTGTATTATGCTGAAGTTGAATTTATTGACGGACACGTCGAACAATACAAGGGGGATATTACCATAATGAGATAATCTTTGATTACAAAACGAAAAACAAAATAACCTCCTTGAAGGCCTGGCTCTTAGTCAGGTCTTTTTTTATTTAGTCAATCAACTGAACATGACGTTCAATCGATTGTTTCTAATAATTTTTCCTCTCTAGTTTAAGTTTCAATAATCTTATTCGAAACTCATATATTTGCAGCTCTAAAAATATATGGATATGAAAACAATTCCCTCATTAATGCTATTGATAGGTATTTGCCTTTTTACAGCCTGCCTCCAAGACACAGAGCCCAAAGAAACCATATATGCCGAAGGTTTCATCAGATATTTGCAATCGGAAAAACAATTCAAAAGTGAAATACGATTCAAGGCTGGGGATTCATTAGAAAATGCATCAGTCAAAACATTTGATAAAGTCTTATTCCAAAACAATGAAATGGAATTACAGAATGTCCCCTCTCGCGGTTTCCGGTATAGCTATGAAGCAAAAGCTCCCTATAAAGACGAACTAGTTTTTACTTTTCAGGACCAAGATTCAAAAAAACATACCTTGAGCTCCAAAATGTCTCCAATATCAAGTATTGAGCTATTGAATAATGGCATTTCAAAAAACACCGGAATTCAACTCACCTGTGACGGCGGAATATTGTTGGAAGATGAATCCATTTTAGTTATGGTTTTGGATAAAGATAACAAAGCAGCAAGCAAAACGATTTCGGGTCCCACCGAAACTCAAGACATCACCATTGAAAACGAACTCATTAAGAATCTTAAAAAAGGCACTGGGCAAATCTATCTGGTAAAAAAGAAAGCACTCACAGAAAAGAACAGCAGTATAGAGGCAGACATGGAAATCCATTACTATTCACGAAATATTTCTGTTATGATTGACAACTAAGGCCATATCATTTCAACTTTTCGAAACTAATAAATTGACTTTCTAGAAAATCGAGCGCTCAATTTTCAATTCTATCTCTTTTCTAAGGTAATCCAAAAGTAAAATTTCTCTTTTTTTTCATTTTCTTTAAAACTATAAAGCCGTTCCCTTCCTCAAGTCAAAGGACTATCTTACTTTTGTGTCCTGAATAGCGTGAGAATACCCTTACCAAAATCACCATCCTTTTTTTAATTAGTTCGAAATCTTTTAAAAATGCCAAAAGATACGTCTATTAAATCCATACTGATCATCGGTAGTGGCCCGATTATCATAGGACAAGCTTGTGAATTTGATTATTCAGGAACCCAAGCAGCAAGATCATTGCGAGAAGAGGGAATTGAAGTCAGCCTAATCAATTCCAACCCCGCCACTATCATGACAGATCCTCTTACAGCGGATCATATTTATCTCCTTCCTCTGACGGTTGAAAGCCTCATTGAAATATTGGAAGAACGCCAAATCGATGCAGTGCTCCCTACTATGGGCGGGCAAACTGCCTTGAACCTTGCCATTGAAGCCGGCAATCAAGGTGTATGGGAAAAATACAATGTCAAACTTATTGGAGTAGATCTCGATGCCATCGAATTGACTGAAAACAGAGAAAAGTTCAGACAATTGATGGTCCAAATTGGAATGCAAGTCGCTCCATCCTTTATTGCCAATTCTTTTCTGGAAGGTAAAGAAGCCGCTCAAAAGATTGGCTTTCCATTAGTGATCCGTCCTTCTTACACCTTGGGTGGCCATGGTGGAGGATTTGTTCACAAAAAAGAAGAATTTGATGAAGCACTAAGAAGAGGTTTGAACGCCTCTCCTACTCATGAAGTTTTGGTTGAAAAAGC
This sequence comes from uncultured Saprospiraceae bacterium, assembly GCA_938041325.1. Classification (GTDB taxonomy): domain Bacteria; phylum Bacteroidota; class Bacteroidia; order Chitinophagales; family Saprospiraceae; genus CALIAG01. Next base: position 7,520 of record CALIAG010000226.1, read on the forward strand.
AGTATTGGGTTGGAAAGAATTTGAACTAGAATTGCTTCGAGACTCCAATGACAATGTAATCATCATTTGTACTGTTGAGAATATGGATCCCATGGGTATTCATACAGGAGATAGTATAACCGTTGCCCCAGCGATGACCCTATCGGATACCGCTTACCAGCAAATGCGAAATGATGCAATGAAAATGATGCGTTCTCTTGGAAATTTTGCTGGAGGTTGCAATGTACAATTTGCACAAGATCCAAAAACAGAACAATTAATCGCTATTGAGATCAACCCGCGGGTGTCACGGTCTTCGGCCTTGGCTAGTAAAGCCACTGGATATCCAATCGCCAAGATTGCTGCCAAGTTAGCACTAGGATACACCTTAGATGAGTTGAAAAATCAAATCACAAGGACGACTTCTGCTTATTTTGAGCCTACATTGGATTATGTAATTGTAAAAATGCCGAGATGGAATTTTGCTAAATTTCAAGGAGCAGACCATACACTTGGTTTACAAATGAAATCAGTAGGAGAAGTCATGGCTATTGGTAGAAACTTTTTAGAAGCGCTACAAAAAGCTTGTCAATCTCAAGAAAACAATCGAAACGGTCTAGGTGCTGATAAAAAGGAATGGATCCGAACGTCTGATATCTTGGAACGCTTGGAAGTTGCCAGCGACGATAGAGTATATAGATTAAAAGATGCATTGCGCTTAGGCGTTCCTGCTAAGACCGTTCATAAATTAACAGGCATTGATCCTTGGTTTATCAACCAGATCAAACGTTTGGTAAAAATGGAAGAACGCTTGATAAGGTTCAATGTAGCAGAAGATCTTTCTGAAGAATTCTTCCGCGAATTGAAAGAAGTTGGTTATAGCGATGCACAAATTGCCTGGGTTTTAAGGATCAATGAAAAAGAGGTCACACGGCAAAGAAAAAAATTAGGCATCAAACGAACTTACAAAATAGTGGATACCTGTGCTGCAGAATTTGAAGCACATACCCCTTACTACTATTCTACTTTTGATTCAGAAAACGAAAGTATCCCTTCTGATAAAAAGAAAATCATTGTGTTGGGTTCCGGTCCAAACAGAATCGGACAAGGAATTGAATTTGATTACTGTTGTGTCCATGGTTTAATGGCCATCAAAGAAGCAGGCTACGAAGCAATCATGATCAATTGCAATCCAGAAACGGTTTCTACTGATTTTGATATCGCGGACAAACTTTATTTTGAGCCGGTATACTGGGAGCACATTAAAGAAATCATTGAGTTGGAAAAACCAGAAGGAGTCATTGTACAATTGGGTGGACAAACTGCTCTAAAATTGGCTGAAAAATTCAATGAACACGGGATCAAAATTTTTGGGACTTCCTTCAGAGACATGGACTTTGCAGAAGATCGTGGTGCATTTTCTGACATGCTTAAAGACCTCGGCATTCCTTATCCTAATTACGGAGTAGCAGAAGATATTGAAGAAGCTTTGGCTATTGCTAACAGAGTTCACTATCCGGTTTTAGTACGTCCTTCTTATGTACTTGGTGGCCAAAGAATGAGAATAGTCATCAATGACGATGAGCTAGAAAGACATGTATTGAGCATTTTCAAACACCTTCCAGACAATAAGGTTTTGATTGATCAATTCCTTGATAGAGCGAGCGAAGCAGAAATCGATGCGATATGCGATGGAGAAGATGTTCATATCATGGGAATCATGGAACATATTGAACCTGCAGGTATTCATTCTGGAGATAGCTCTGCGGTATTGCCTGCATACAGCCTTTCTGAGAATGTACTCAATCAAATGAAAGACTACACACATAAGTTAGCCATTGCGCTAAATATCAAAGGGCTTATCAATATCCAATTTGCGATTAAAGGAGAAAAAGTTTACGTCATTGAGGCCAATCCAAGAGCTTCCCGTACGACTCCATTTATTGCCAAAGCGTACCAAGTTCCATTCTTGAAATTGGCAACGCAAGTGATGATTGGAACGCATAAGTTGAAGGATTTTGACATTGTTAAAAAGCTGGAAGGCTTTGCGATAAAAGTCCCAGTCTTTTCTTTTGAAAAATTCCCTAACGTTGATAAAAATCTAGGACCGGAAATGAAGTCTACAGGTGAAGCGATTCGTTTTATCAAAGATCTGAATGATCCATTTTTCAGAGAATTGGATAAGAAAAGGTCGATGTATTTGACGCGGTAAGGTTTTGATAAAAAATAATTGCAGAAAACGGTTAAGCTCTATCATAAGCTTAGCCGTTTTTTATTTATAGCAGATACGCGCTTGCATAAAGCATTGAAATAAGGTTTAAAAATTAGTTTTGCAAAATTGTCTTACATTTGTATGAAAAATTACATGAAGACAAAAAAGGATATAGTAGACAACTGGCTACCCAGATACACAGGAACAGCGTTAGAAGATTTCGGTGAATTCGTAATTTTAGTAAATTTTAGCAAATATTTACAAATGTTTGCTGACTTACACGGGGTAGAAATCAAAGGCAAGGATCGATCGATGCCTTCCGCCACAGCCAACGGAATAACAATTATCAACTTTGGAATGGGAAGCCCAAATGCAGGGACAATCATTGATTTACTGACCGCAGTAATGCCAAAAGCTTGTATTTTCCTTGGAAAATGCGGAGGAATCAAGACCAAGACCAATAATGTTGGAGATATGATCCTACCGATTGCAGCTATTCGAGGAGAAGGAACTTCAAATGATTTCTTACCTCCTGAAGTTCCAGCTTTACCAGCGTTCGCACTTCAAAAAGTAATTTCAGCAGCAATTCGAGACAATAAGCAAGATTACTGGACTGGAACGGTTTACACCACCAATAAAAGAGTTTGGGAACACAGAAAGGATTTTAAGAAATACTTGAAATCTCTTCGTCCGATTGCCATTGATATGGAGACTGCAACCATTTTCATCGCAGCATTCAAAAACTATATTCCAACTGGAGCACTATTATTAGTATCAGATATGCCCATGATTCCTGAAGGGGTAAAAACGGAAAATAGTGACAAGAGTGTTACGCAAAAATATGCCGACCTGCATTTGAAAATTGGAATCGATGCATTGATGAAGTTGGCCAATAATGACATGACGGTGAAGCACCTGAAATTCTAGAGGTTAACCACCACCTTTCCTACTGTTTTTCCAGATTGAAAAAGCGCAATGGCTTCATGCATTTGATCAAAATTGAATGTATGGCCTATATGCGGTTTTTCAATCCCTAAAACTTCCATCTCTTTCAAAAGCTGCTGCATCAAGTCCGCTTTTTCATACAACCAGATTAAGTTAAAGCCTAGCACCGCTCGATTATTTTGAATCATCATCTGCGGATCAATCTTCGGTCTCGTAAAATGTTGATATAGTAATTTAAAATAATTTGGCCTTTTCCCAACGCCCGCATAACGTGCCGAACCATAGACCACCATCCTTCCTTGCGGAGCCAGCTGTTCATAGCCTTCTTTCAAAACATCTCCACCTATACATTCCATGATCAAACTCAAGTCTCTGTCCCCTAAAGCTTCTTTGAGATCTTTTCCAAAATCACCACTCCGCACAATCCCTTTGTCATAACCTTCTTTTTCTAAAAAAGCCAGCTTTTCTTTTCTACCTACAGTTCCAATCGTATAAGCATTTTTAATTTTCGCTATTCGATTCGCCAAAATACCAACGCCACCTGCAGCGGAATGAACCAACACGGTCCCACCTTCTTCAAGGTTTCCTAAATAAAACAAACCATAATAAGCCGTTAAGCCTTGAACTAAATAAGCAGCGCCTTCTTCAAATGACCATCCATTCGGAATTGGACTTACATATCTGTGATCGATATTTAGATGCGAAGTGTATGCTCCAAAGCGGGTAACGCCCATCACTTTGTCCCCAACTTTTACATTGGTCACATCGGCTCCTACTTTCAATATGATTCCACTGTATTCCAGTCCGGGTGTAAAGATTCCTTTGGGAGTAGCACTGTACAATCCCCACATCGCAAATATATCTGCAAAATTCAACCCAATTGACTTCAACTCAACGGTGACTTCATCTGCGGCAGGGGAAGGCAATTCATGTTCGACCAAAGTGAGATTGGCCATGTTTCCGGCTTTGAGTTGATATAGTTTTCTCTTCATTCTACAGATGTTTTGTCTAATACTTAGCAATTGAGTAAAAATAATGTCTTCATTGACACTACTCTATTTAACAATGTAAAAACATTTTCATAATTTTAGATTTTTCTTGCCCTCCTACTTTTCTCCCTGTAGTAAGTTTTTTACCAAATTGAATAAACAATTTAATTATGAAAAAAATTATACTACTTATTGCATTTTACTCTTGTTGCTGTATCGCAATCTTCGGACAAGCTAATGTAGAATATATAGCAGCCGAATACAATAATTGGAAAGTTTCAAAAATTCTTCATGCTGATGGAAATACTTTTCTTGCTGGAAGTGCAAGAGATTGCGAAACCGGTCTATTAATGTCTTTCAATCAATTCGGTGAAAAAGCATGGGAACTAACCTCAGTATCTTGTGGCTCTATTTCAGACATACATTATAATGAAGAGGAGTCTTTGTTATATGTTCTTAGTAATTTTAATGGCTGTGACTATGCTGTAGAATATCACGGGCTGCAGTTTATGAAGGTCAGTCTAGAAGGTCAGATTATTTTCCAGCAAGATATAACGTTGGGAGAATACCCAACACTTAATCCTTATTCAAAAGCCTATTTCGGTTGGAATAATGAAGATCAATTCATCATCTCAAATAGAGCTAACATTTTTATAGTAAATGATTCTATCCAAGTTGACAGTCATGTCCATCACCTCAATCGAGATTTCAATGAAGTTTTTTACTATGATGAAAACAGAATTTTTCTAAAGGAAGATCAAAAGATCGCTGTTCTTGACATTAATAATCAAATTCAATCATCAATAGAGTTCAACATTCCTATTTTGGATTGGGCTTTGGACAATGAAATCCTTAGTGTGTTAACAGCAGACCAAATTCATTTTTACAACATTGAAACTATGGAAACAACAGTTCAAAACCTACCTAACTTTGAAGCTTCGGTTAAAGGATTTGAAACTGATCTAAACTCGATTTATATCTGGGATGAATTTGAATTTAAAACCAATAAAATTTATCAATTGGATCGAGCTACTTTGACGATCACCACTTCTGTTGACCTATCCGAAAAAGAGATGCGAATCGAAGATATTTTCAAAGATGGCTTCAATTTATATTGCGCAGGAGTTCATCCTGGTCTCGAAGAAAATTTCTTCTTAAAAAATAAGTCCTTTGGTTTTGTCAAAACCATTCCAGCACTTTTCGAACCAACGTTTGACTATTCTGCTGACATTGCTATGAGTAATCTACAAATACTCCAACCTGTGGAATTAATAGAATATTTCCCGATGGATGGTATTTATGACTTTGCGAATGACTTTATGCCTTTTTCATTTGACATTACCAATGAAGGAAGTTCCTCCGTCAATTCTTTCTCAGTGACTTCTCAATCTTTGTCAGGCTGGTTTTGCTTAGATTGGGCTTTCTGGAAACACTATGAAGGGTTGAATATCCTTCCAGGTGAGACGGTCACTATTACAGACAGTATAGATTCCTATATCATATATGTTCAAAACATCGATAGTTTACATCTAGCTGCTCATGCACCTAATCATAAGTTTGATGGCAATCCATTAAACAATAATACGGATAGCTTCAGTGAGGTTATTGTTGATGTAGATGAGGTGCTCAAGCAAAAACAGCTAGCCATATCAATCACCCCAAATCCTGCTCAAGACAGAATAAATATTATTTTGGAAGAGACTATTCCGTCATTCAATTTAGATGTCGAATTCTTTGATGCGATTGGAAATAAAGTATATCAAACTGAACTTAAAAATAGTACACATCGTACAATACATTTGGACAAATTCTCATCAGGAATTTACTTTGTCAAAATAAAAAGTAAAGAAGGGCACTTTGCCATAAAAAAACTAATAGTCCAATAAGCAAAACTAGCTATTTAATAAATCCGTTGCTTCTTGGTTGTTGGGATTGATTTTCAACAGACGTTGAAGCAATGGTACCGCTTCTTGTCTTTTGTTTTGATACAGATACACCGCAGCCAAATTCAACAAAGCTTGTTCATAATCCGGATCCAATGCCAGCGCTTTTTTGTAGAACTCAACCCCTTGCAAAAAGTTATTTTCAGAAACGTAAAGAAAACCCAGATTACACAAACTGATTTTGCGTTTTGCATTTTCACTTAAAACCAACTGAAAAGTTTCTTTGGCCTTTTTCGCTCTTTTCAAATACATTAAACAAGTGGCCTTCTTTTCTAAAAAATCTAAATCATAAGGCATTAACTCTACAGCCTTAGTGATGAACGGTAATGCTCTTTTGTAATTTTGGTTTTGAAAATTGGCTTCTGCGATTCGGTAAAGTGTCCAATGATCGTTTACTTCTTCTGGAATTAAATTTTCCGTCAAGGATAAAATTCCATTCATTTCTTTTTTCGAAAAATAATAATGAATCAAAGTTTTCCTCTTCTGTGCAGATTTAATTGAAATTTGATCCAAATAGAACTTTGCTGAATCCAATAATTGAGGTGCTGGTGTATATCTGTCAAACAATGCGATATAAGCATTTGCCATTTCCAAAGCACTCGCTTTTTGTTTTGTCAAAATTTGTAAGCCTAAAAACTCTGCTATTTCGCTTTGCTTCTTTTCACTTACTTCCTTAGATTTCAAGGTGTTCTTTTTTGAAATATAATGGTCTGTAATATTCACATGTGGGATATCAATACTTCCCGACTTGGGCATATGGCAAGTCACGCAATTGTCTCCTTTTGCATTTCGCAAACTGATCCCTTCTGAACATTTCACATCCGCTTCTTTGGAATGGCAAGAGCTACAAACGGAATTAAAAGTATCTACCTTTTTGCTAACTACACTATGGTGCGGATTGTGGCAGGAGATGCAAGTCAAGGTTTCTGTTTCTGTAAAGCAGGCACTCATCCGAAGTCGATCTGCTTGCGAAGCCATGATAAATTTTTCGTGTGAATCAGTATACCTGGGCAAAAAGACATTCGCTACTTCCTTTAACTCCATTCCTGGTTTGAAATCAAAAAATGTTTTCCCTTCATTTAAAACGGCAATGCCTTGCAAATGACATCGCTGGCAAAGATCCATTTGAAGGTTTCTATCCAGATGTCTTGGATTCACAATAGAGTAATCTATATACTTCGAAGTATCAATAATATTTCCGGAAAGCTTTTCTTTGACATGTATTGATCCTGGTCCATGACAACGCTCACACTCTATGCCCGTTGGCATTTCTGTATATTTATTAAAAGCACCTTCAACGGCTTTCGGCAAATGATTGTGGCAAGTGATACATTCTGCAGATAAGGCTCTACTGAATCTGAGGTTTTTATTTTCAAACCCCGGTGCCATATCCCATTTTTCTTCTTGGGTATAATAGGTGACTGGAGCTTGATAAATAAAACCATTCTCTTCAATGATATGAGAATTGGTATGCTGACCGGAGCCGATTATATAGTCAATT
>CALIAG010000227.1 GCA_938041325.1 uncultured Saprospiraceae bacterium
TGTAGCATCACCACCTTCTCCAGATTCCTTTTGATACAAATCATCATAAACTTTTCCTAATACAGAGTAGTATGAAATGTTATTTGGATCTTTTTCAATCGCAGCTTTTAATGTTCCTACTAAGTCGTCTAATTTTCCTGCCTGAATATAATAGTTAATTTCAGATACTCTTAATCCTTCATCATCAGGGAATTTCTTTCTTCCCATTGACAAGTATTCCAAAGCTTTAGCTTCGTCTTCTTCAACAGTGGTTCTAAATAGACCTTCATAAGTAACTGCTTTATTGTAATCGGCTGCTAATAATTTCTAAAAAAGAGGACGTTCAACATCATTCTTTTTAGAAGTTAAAGCAGTGATAGCACTCATAAAAATGTGTTCATTATAATCAGCAGCTTCTGTTAAAACATCTGTGTTACCGTTTGCATTTAATAACTCACGCATACTTGTAACTGCATTAAAATTAGCTAAGGCACCTTCATAGTTTTTGTCACCATACATCAAACGCCCTGCGTTACTGACGTAACTAGAAGCTTCAACCAAGCCGGTGATTGCTTCGTTTTTATGCCATTTTTTTGTTCCTTTCTCCATGGCCATTTTAAATGCTTCAAATGCTTTTAGTCCAGCGGATAAGTCGTCTGATTCGTAAGTAGGATCCTGTATCTTTTTGTTTACAGCCATTCTTACTACTTCATTATAGATCTCCCCTTTCGTTTGCCATAATTTAATTTGATTTTTTTCTTCAATAGAAGAAGCTGCATCGGATGCTAAATCAATGGCAGCAGCAGCATCGATTAAATTTGTTGCTTTTTTTGCAGCATCTGTTTCTTGCTGATATTTGGTCATTGCTTTAGTTGCATCTTTCAACGCAGTCATTCCATCTTGTGCAGTTACGAAGCTTACTGTCAACAATAATGAAAACAAGCCTAATAGTAATTTTTTCATCTTTTAAAATTTGAGTTTGTATTTTTTTTTCTAAATGTCCTGTGTATTAATGGAATCTTTCTGAAAAGAAGGATTCCATTAATAGGACGTTTTTGATTAAGATATTTGTGTTTTACAATTGTTAAATTAAAAACTATGTCTGTTAAAGAATGTTAAGGATTACTCTTCCTCTTCACTTGAAACCGTATTTTCAGGCGCATCTGGATCGTTTTCCGGATTCTCTTCAGCAATTTCAAGAGATTCACCTTCTTCCTCAACTACTGCAATATCTGCAATTTCATCATCTTCGTCTAAACGAATCAACTTCACTCCTTGTGTCGCCCGACCCATAATTCTTAGGTCTTTTGCGGACAATCTGATCACAATTCCTGATTTATTGGTAATCAATAAGTCGTCAATGTCTCTTACCAATTTGATGGCAATAAGTTTTCCTGTTTTTTCAGTGACTTGAAGTGTTTTAACTCCTTTACCACCTCTATTGGTAATTCGGTAATCTTCAAAATTAGATCGTTTACCCAAACCTTTTTCAGAAACAACAAGAATAGTGATTTCTGGATCAGAACTATCCAAGCTAACCATTCCAACCACCTCATCTGATCCTGTATCGTCAAGTCTAATTCCTCTTACACCAGCAGCAGAGCGACCCATTGGTCTTACTTTTGCTTCTGGGAATCTTATTGCCCGTCCACCTCTGTTTGCAATTACGATTTCGTTATTTCCATTTGTTAAACGAGCTTCAAGCAATTGATCGCCTTCATTAATGGTAATTGCGTTTATTCCATTAGTTCTTGGACGAGAGAACTTTTCTACTAAAGTTTTCTTGATCAAACCTTTTTTAGTACAAAATACGATGTAGTTGTTTTTGATGAACTCTTCATCTGTCAAATCTTCTAAAACGATGTAAGCTTTGACTCTATCGTCTTTAGGTAAGCTGATGATATTTTGAATAACCCTTCCGCTGCTTGTTTTTGAAGCTTCTGGAATATCATAGATTCTTAACCAATGACACCTCCCTTGTTCTGAGAATAACAATAAATAATTATGCGTACTTCCTACAAATAAATGATCGATATAATCCTCGTTCCTTGTTTTACTACCTCTCGATCCACGTCCTCCTCTTCCTTGGATTCTGTATTCGGCACTTTTGGTGCGTTTGATGTACCCTAAATTTGAAATTGTAACAACAACTTCTTCATTAGGAATCATATCTTCAATGCTTATTTCACCGCTAGCATAAATGATATCTGTTCTTCTTTCATCTCCAAACTTCTCTTTAACTTCTTCTAACTCTTCTTTGATAATACCTTTTCGCATATCTTCATCAGAAAGAATTTTCTTGTAATGAGTGATCATTTTCTGAAGCTCTTCATATTCTTCCTTGACCTTGTCTATTTCAAGACCTGTCAATTTTTGAAGACGCATTTCAAGAATAGCTTTCGCTTGAATTTCAGATAAATTGAAATTGCTCATCAATCCCAGCCTAGCTTCTTCAACAGTTTTAGAAGCCCGGATTAATTTAATAACCTCATCCAAATGATCCAATGCGATCAAAATACCTTCTAAAATATGTGCTCTTTCTTCTGCTTTTCTTAGATCGTATTTTGTTCTACGTATGATGACCTCCATTCTGAAGTTCACAAACTCACGAATCAAGTCGATCAAATTCAATATGATAGGACGCCCATTGACTAATGCGACATTATTTACCCCATAAGAAGTCTGAAGTGGTGAGTATTTATATAATTTACTCAAAACGACATTCGCCATTGCATCTCGTTTGATCTCTACAACAACACGCAAACCGTTTCTATCAGATTCATCTCTTATATCGCTAATTCCTTCAATTCTTTTAGTATTTACTAAATCAGCAATTTTGATAATCATTTGAGCTTTATTAACCTGATAAGGTATTTCGCTAACTATGATCGTTTCTTTACCAGTACTGGAAGTAACTATTTCTGCTTTACCTCTTACGACAACTCGTCCTCTACCTGTTTCCAGCCCTTCTTTTACGCCAGCATAGCCATAAATAATACCGCCAGTTGGAAAATCAGGTCCTTTGATTATTTGAATAAGATCTTCAAAAGGAATTTCTGGATTTTCTAGATAAGCAATTGTTCCATCTACAACTTCAGTCAGATTATGAGGGAGCATGTTAGTAGCCATACCTACAGCAATTCCTGAAGCTCCATTTATTAAAAGATTCGGGACTTTTGTAGGTAAGACAGTAGGCTCTTTTAGTGAATCATCAAAATTTAGCGAAAAGTCGACTGTTTCCTTTTTAAGGTCAGCCAAGATCTCATCGCTTATTTTAGCGAGTCTTGCCTCGGTATATCTCATTGCTGCCGGACTATCGCCATCCATAGATCCTTTGTTACCCTGAATTTCTACTAAAGGATATCTAAGTGACCATGGTTGACCCATCCTGATCATTGAGTCATATACTGCACCATCACCATGCGGGTGGTACTTACCGAGTACCTCACCTACAACCCTTGCAGATTTCTTGTGAGGTTTATTAAAACTCAATCCTAATTCTTCCATAGCGTACAGAATACGTCTATGAACTGGTTTTAAACCATCGCGAACATCAGGTAACGCTCTTGAAACAATAACGGACATCGAATAGTCGATGTAAGCCGATTTCATTTCGTCCTCAATGTTAATTGGAATAATTCTCTGGTCAGATGCCATTAAAGTGTTTTAGATTAGTGTATATATCAAATATTTTGGGGGAGCAAATACAGATTCTATGGTAAAACCAACAATTTGAAGAAATTGGTTAGTTGATTATTTTTTTGCATTAAAATAGGTTCGTGAGCCAACCGATTTCAGTCAAAATTTCGTGTGATTTCTCAAAGTATCTTTAGAAGTATTGCTACTTGCCATTAAAGCTCTGCAAATATAACAAAATAGGGAAGATTATAGTAAGATTTAGGGGATTATATGGTGAATTTAAGACATAAAAAAAGTCGATGAAACTTACGTTTCATCGACTTGAAATTGAAATATATACGCCTAATACCTGAATTATAAGTTTTTAACACTTATTAAACTTGTACCATACAAATATAAGGGGTGCTCAATTTCCATTTCATATATAAAATATCATAATGTGACAGCACAAAAAAAGCCAGAATCCAACAAGACCCTGGCTTTTTTTAGAAAAAAACTTTTATTCTTTTAATGCTACTCGGTATTCGTCGCTATCGTGTTGATTCACAGACCAATAATTGTAATCTCGAATCATTCGATCCAAATTTCTATATTGAAAATCCTTTTGTCCAATTCTAGTACTCAAAGCACTATAATCTTTAAAGAGCGATTTTACGACACTTCTGTAGGATTCTTTATCCAATTTTTTTAATTGATTTTTATCATCCTTTATGAAATAATCATATTTATAAGGATTCTTTACATCTGTTCTAACTTCAACGTAATAACAGAATAAGGTGAGCGCACCTTCTTCTTCCTTGTGCATAAATACAGTGGTAGGCCCAAATGGCTTAGGTGGATAGTCTACTTTGTGGGATTCAAAATGGATCCATCTCCCCTCTTCAAAACCAAAATCATCTTGATCTTGGTCTAGATAACCGTAACCAATCAATTCAGTGGGCTTATAAGTTTTGCGCTTATTATCAGAGTAAAAAATGACTTTGATCTCATTATCAGTTACTGACCCTGGTTCAACCTCTCCTTCGAGACGTTCTCCGGAAGTTAGTATAATGTAGCCATCAGTCTTTTCTTTTTTTAATTCGTAATAGTTGGTAGCGAAAACTGTAGAAAACAGCGGAAGGATTAACAAAAATACGTTAGTAAATCTCATATGTTATGTTGTAATTTAAAATGATATCTTATTTTAAAACTTATTTGAATCTATGAGAATGATTCTTCTAAGCTTTTCAATAGGATATTTAATTCATGATTAGGTCTAAATACCCATCAAAAGTAAGTGACTCTCTACTTAGTTTTAACAAAAATGATTCGCATTTGTGACATATTGAAGTGATCAATCTGATTTTTTTTCAACATATAAGGCACAATATCTGTTGAAGTTTATAACCTATTGTTTCTCAAAGACTCTTAAACGTTGCGCATGTATGAAGAAGTGTTGATTTTGATAGTTTGTTTTATGACTGCTTGTTTTTCAATCGCTCAAATATTAAAAGATAATAGCATAATAGACATCTGCTGGGGAATCGGCTTCATGATAGTAGCCTGGTATATCCATTTAAATCACCCTCATCAAGGTTCTTTTATCAAATTATTACTGGTGACAATTTGGGGTTTGAGATTAGCGCTTTATTTGTTTAAAAGGAATAAAGGGAAAGCAGAAGATTGGAGATATGCGGAAATGAGGAAGGCTTGGGGCAAGAAATTTCTTTTGTATTCTTTTATCAAGGTTTTCATGCTTCAAGGAGCAATTATGTTTCTAATTTCATTGCCTTTACTTCAAATAGGAAATTACGGAAGGAACTCTTTGCCTATAATTATTGTCGGAATAAGCATCTTTTGTTTTGGATTTATTTGGGAGACAATTGCAGATTGGCAGTTGATGAATTTTAAATCTAATAAACTGAATAAAGGAAAACTGATGACTACAGGCTTGTGGTCCTTGTCAAGACACCCTAATTATTTCGGTGAAATGGTGGTGTGGTGGGGTATATTCATAGTAAGTATCCCAAATGGCAATGTTTTTATTTCATTGGTCAGTCCGCTATTAATTTGCTTTTTATTAGCGAGGGTTTCAGGTGTCCCCTATTTAGAAAGACGTTTCAAATCTCATCCAGAATTTTCTGATTATTTGAAAAGAACAAACAAATTGATTCCAGATTTTAGATTGCTTTTAAAATAAAATACATATTAGAATAGAAGCTAATAAATGATGCATCATTCAAGTCATATACTTACCTTTGCCCAAATTTTATAATAATTGAATAGATAAAGCGGTTTTCATAAACAATAGTAAAGTAAATCGTTCCGTTTACTATTTGTCAATTCAGGAAAAGGAGATAGAATTTAAAATCTAATTTATAATAAATCTGGCAAGCTCATTGTCTTATTAAAGATTAGACTTCTATTTTTCCTTAAAGTAAACTTAAGTTAGATTAAAACATTGTTTAAGCTGCCAAACACTGATTTCAAATTATCCTCATGAAGGTCAACTCTTATCTTTTTTTAAATAAACTTGGGTTAAAGAAAGCATTTTTACCCTTAATTCTAGCACTATTATTCGCAAACTCAGTCATAGGTCAGAGTTCCAGAGGCAATTATAACTTCTTAGGGTTTGAGCAAAAACCCTATTACTTTGGAATTACTTTGGGTTATAATTCTTCAGACTTCAAAGTATTTCATTCCAGAAACTTCATTCTCAACGATAGTATTTTTACTGCTCAACCACTCGCAGGACCTGGTTTTAATCTAGGGATTGTCAGTGATTTGAAAATTGGTCAATATTTTGATTTCAGGTTTTTGCCCACTTTATCATTTGCAGAAAGGAATCTTGGTTTCGCGAGTTCAAGAGAGAATAGACCTCCTTATAGTAGAAAAGTAGAATCAGTATTCGTTGAGTTGCCATTTCATATAAGGTACAAATCAGCTCCACACAATGACATGAGGATGTTTGTGGTCGCAGGAATCAAATATGCCTTTGATGTAGCGAGCGATTCAAGGGCCCGACAAGCAGATACCCAAATTAAAATAGCACCGACCGACTTCTCATTTGAGTATGGAGCAGGTGTTCAGTTATTTTTTCCTTATTTCATATTCTCTCCGGAGATTAAGATTTCACACGGAATAAATAATGTCTTGATTTTTAATGGAGATCTTGAAGAATCCAACGTAATTGAAAAAGTTCTTTCTAGCGGGATTACGTTTTCTCTACACTTTGAAGGCTAAATCAACACTTACAATTGGCTTTAACATAAGAGATTACTTCCGGGAAAAAGGCATTAAATTCTTCTTCAAATAGACTGTAATCCTCTTGTACATGTTCCACAGCAGATACAAAATTTGATGGGAACGAAGTCCTCTCATCCATCTTCTTAAAGGTAAACCGTAATCCATCTAATTCTCCGTAAGACAGCAACCAATTGGCTTCAATCATTTTTGGCAATCTCTTTTGCATTTTACTTGGCATATCGTCAAACCTTCTTTCTAATATTTCATAAACATATTTTGCGAACTCAGGAAGGGTTTGTCCACTATATCTTGCCCAATTTCTAGCTAAAATATGATCATATAAAATATCTACAACTACAGGAGCATACTTGTGATGATGAGCATGCAGTCTTTTCGTTCCACGTTTGACTTGGACATGTGAATCGGTATAGGAATCAATAAGTCTATGAATCCGAATTCCTTCTTGAATGGCGTCACTATAATTGGGAAGATCCTTATTACTTATAGAGTCTGCTATAAAATTACCAATCAACAAATCCTCATTATCACAGGACAGATATAAGTGAGCCAGATAGTTCATTTAATTTCAAATTAAGTTATTCGCGAAACTAAGCGTTTTTTGTTTCTAAAATTGTATTGATAACAAATATTAAAAAGTCTATATTTGCACCTGTTTTTAAAAGACCTCTAAAAATTAGGTCAAGATCAATTTAGAATCAATACAAAGATAAATTTAATATGGCTTTAAAATGCGGCATTGTTGGCTTGCCTAACGTAGGAAAATCCACTCTTTTTAATGCATTGACTTCTGCGAAAGCTTTAGCAGCAAATTATCCCTTTGCAACTAAAGATCCTAACGTAGGAATGATTACTGTTCCAGACGTAAGATTGGATAAATTGGAAGAATTGGTAAAACCTCAGAAAGTACTGCCAACTACAATTGAAATTGTAGACATAGCAGGTTTGATTAAAGGAGCTTCGCAAGGAGAAGGTCTAGGAAACCAATTTTTGGCAAACATTAGAGAGGTGGATGCAATCGTTCATGTAATCAGATGTTTTGAGGATACGAATGTGGTGCATGTAGATGGAGATGTTAATCCTGTACGGGATAAAGAGGTAATTGACATGGAGTTAATGCTAAAGGACCTAGATGCTGTCGAAAAACGATTGGAGAAGCTAAAAAAACATGCAAAGACAGGCGAGAAGTCTGCATTAAGAGCGCTAGCAACAGCAGAAAAGATTGTCAAGCATTTAGAGAATGAACAACCTGCAAGGACTTTAGAACTGGAGGATGACGAAATGCCATTGTTGAATGAAATGATGTTGCTTACGGCAAAACCAGTTTTGTATGTATGTAATGTAGACGAGGATTCTGTGCATGAAGGAAATGAACATACTAAGCTTATTAAAGAACTTGTAAAAGAAGAGAATGTAGAAGTGATCTTAATTTCTGCAGGAATTGAAGCTGACATTGCGGAGTTAGAAAGTAAAGAAGAGCGTTTGGAGTTTTTGCAAGAAATGGGATTAAAGGAACCAGGAGTAAATGTACTTATACAAGCTTGTTATAAGCTGTTGAATTTAATTACTTATTTCACTGCTGGTGAAAAAGAAGTTAGGGCTTGGACAATTGAAGACGGAACCAAAGCACCAGGGGCTGCAGGAGTAATTCATACTGACTTTGAAAAGGGATTTATTAGAGCTGAGGTAATCAAATATGCAGATTATGTAGCTTTAGGATCAGAACAAGCTGTAAAAGAAGCTGGAAAAATGGGTGTTGAAGGCAAGGAATATGTTGTTACGGATGGAGATGTGATGCACTTCAGATTCAACGTTTAAAGGATGTCTGCTTTTCGCTATTTTGTTATTTATAAACCTTTTGGGGTGCTCTCGCAATTTACGAAGGAGGTTCCTGAGCATCGAACTTTGGGGGATTTATTTGAATTTCCCAAAGACGTATATCCAGTTGGCCGTTTGGATAAAGACAGTGAAGGTTTGTTAATTCTTACCAATGACAAAAGTCTAACAGATAGACTGCTAAATCCGAAATATAAGCACAGTCGTACTTACCTCGTACAGGTAGAAGGTTCCCCAAAATCAAATGACTTAACTTTATTTGAGCAAGGCATGACCATTAAGGTCAATAAAAAAGAATATCATACTCAGCCTTCAAAGGCGGAGATTATTGAATCGCCCCCTACTCTACCAGAACGAGTCCCTCCAATACGTTTCCGAAAAAGCATTCCTACGGCTTGGTTAAAGATCGAATTGACTGAAGGTAAAAATAGACAAGTACGGAAAATGTGTGCAAAGATTGGCTTCCCTACACTGCGCTTAGTGCGATCTGGAATTGAAGATCTCCAGCTTAATAAAATGGGAATAGGAGACGTAATTGAAATCCAAGAAAATGAAATAAAAAAAGCCTTGAAGTTATTATAATTAAACTTCAAGGCTTTTTTAGTAGACTATTCAACAAGTTATTTTACATAAGTAACTTGCTTAACTGCATCAATTACCTTCTTAGCATTTGGCAAATAAGCATCTACATAAGGAGCTGAATACGGCAAAGAAGTATCTGCTGCATTTACTCTTATAATTGGTGCATCCAAATGATCGAAAGCATATTTTTGAACAACATAAGTGATCTCTGAAGACACACCGGCAAATGGCCAAGATTCGTCTACGATAACCAATCTGTTGGTTTTCTTTACAGATTTTACAATGGTCTCATGATCTAACGGACGGATCGTACGCAAATCAATAACCTCCGCTTGAATTCCTTCTTTCGCTAATTCTGTAGCTGCAGCAAAAGCAACTTTCATCATTTTGTTAAATGAAACGATTGTAACGTCAGTCCCTTCTCTCATCACTGCTGCTTCGCCAATCTTTAATAAGTATTCTTCTTCTGGAACTTCTCCCATATCTCCGTAACAAACTTCTGATTCCATGATACATATTGGATCAGGATCTCTAATTGCAGCTTTCATTAATCCTTTAGCCCCATAAGGGTCAGATACAGAGATCACTTTCAAGCCAGGGCAATTTGCAATCCAAGCTTCGAATGTTTGACTATGTTGTTGCGCCAATTGTCCTGCAGATCCAGAAGGACCTCTAAATACAATTGGGCAGCTAAATTCTCCAGCAGATTGAGATAAAGTTTTTGCCGCATTGTTCACAATTTGATCAAATGCAAGAACCGCAAAGTTCCATGTCATAAACTCTATAATCGGTTTCAATCCATTCATTGCAGCACCTACTCCGATCCCAGCAAATCCAAGTTCAGAAATCGGTGTATCAATCACTCTTTGAGGACCGAATTCATCAAGCATTCCTTTACTCACTTTGTAAGCTCCATTATATTCAGCAACCTCCTCTCCCATTAAAAAGACATTTTCATCTCTTCTCATCTCCTCAGTCATTGCCTCTCTTATGGCATCTCTTAACGCTATTTTTCTTGACATAATTAAATTTTAGCTAATTGAAGGTGACAAAAGTAATTTATATCCATTTAAACGCCAAGGTTTGATCCTCTTTTTGAAGGAATTTATTACGTTTTAGGGACATATTTAGCTAAAAGCTTGATTTATAACACAACACACCATACGAAAATGAAGAAACAATGGTTAATAGTTGTAAATTTAATCTCATTCAAAATCCTCATTATGAAAAATACATTTCTGTTTTTAGCAATCATATGTTGCTCAATTATAGCTTGCAACAGCGATAGCACTCAAGAACAATCTCAAAGTTTGTCTACTTTGTCAGGTGAAATAACCAATGCGAAGGAAGGTGATTTTACATTGCGAATGGAGCCAGAAAATTTGAAAACAAAAGTTGTTGATGGAAAATTTACTTTAGAATTTGAAAACAAGGAATCCAAGATATTCTCATTCAAATATAATGATGAATATGGAACAGTTTATTTACAACCTGGGAAGCAAGTGCATCTTAAATTAGATACTGAGAAATTTGATGAGACATTGACCTTCAGTAAAGATCTTTCAGCTGAAAATAATTATTTAGCTTCAAAAGTTAGATTGAATGAATTGATGCCTCCTTCAAAAGATTATGGAAAATTTACTGAGGAACAGTTCTTGGAAAAATGGGAATACAAAAAGTCTGAAGAAAATAAATTATTAAAGACCTCCATTATTGAAAACCCCACAATGGATTTAGATTTCGTTGCAAATGCCACCTTAGATAACCAATACGGCAGTGCATCAAGTAGGATGATGTATCCATTAATATTCAAAAGTGTTACTAAAAAAGAAGCAGAGCTTTCCGAAAACTACTATTCATTTTTAAAAGATTTAAAAGTAGATAATGCATATAATCTTGAATCAAAAGAATTCAAAAATTTCCTTTACTTTTTTGTAGAACACCATTCCAAAGATTCGAATAAGGACGACGCTAGTGAAATTGCAAAGCTCACCAACTCATTTGATATTGTAGATGGTTTATTTTCTGCTCCTGAAATCAGAGAATATGTCAAGTTTGATAATCTTAAGTCCCAATTAAAATATGGTGGCCTGTTAGATGGTATTGATCCATTGATCGCTTCGTTCAAAGCAACTTCTAAGGATGAAGCCAAAAAGACAGAATTAGATGAATTGTACAAACAGTGGGATGTCATCAAGAAAGGCGTTGATGCACCAGATATTTTGGCTAAAACCATTGATGGAGAAGAGCAAAAGTTAAGTGCTTGGAAAGGTAAAAACGTCTATATCGATGTATGGGCTACTTGGTGTGGACCTTGTAAAAAAGAGATTCCGGCTTTGGAAGAATTGCAAAAAGAATTTGCTGGGAATGAAAACCTTGTTTTTACTAGCATTTCGATTGATGCTAATAAAGAAAAATGGGAAACAATGGTTAAAGAAAAAGAATTAAAAGGAGTACAATTGTTGGTGGATAATGCTTGGGATTCAGATATGTGTAAGTCTTATCTTATTTCTTCTATTCCAAGGTTCATTATTGTTGATTCTGATGGGAAAATATTGGATGCAAATGCACCAAGGCCTTCCTCTAACGAGATCAAAACTGTTTTAAATAATTTAGTAAATCGAAAAATATCAATGAAATAGAAGGTTTTATAATTAAGACCCAGCTTTTAAAGTGTTACTTAATGGTTCGTTCGAGATTATGTCTATAATGGTTTAATAAAACCTTAATTTGATACAATTGTGGTTAATATTGCCTTAAAACCCATCTATTTCACGATTTGGCATGAAATAAGTGTTTAAAGAGTGACGTTTACGTTTAAAAAGAGAAAATTTTATAAATATCATTAATCAATTTATTAATTTTACCCTCCTAATCAGAAATCCCTAGTATAATGAACAGAAAGAGAAAATTTTTACCACTAGCTATTGTTTGTATTGCATTGACTTCAATGACTTCTTGCCACCGTGGTGTAGGATGTCCAAATAATTTTTCAATTGGAGATGTTTTTGAAACCGTAATAGGTTTAGCACAGCAAATCATAACTAATATTTTTTAAATGATTGACTGGCATAATCTTGATTCATCAGAATCAATAAGGACTATTATTTCTCAAAGTGAAGAAAAAGCAGTCCTTATTTTCAAACATAGCACTAGGTGTCCAATAAGCTCAATGGCGAAATACCGTCTTGAATCCGATTGGGACTTTTCACAAGAAGAGCTGCTACCCTATTATCTTGATGTAATAGACAGTAGACCTACCTCATTGGAGGTTGCTGAAGTTTTTCATGTTCATCATGAATCTCCCCAAGTTTTACTTATAAAAAAAGGAGAATGCATCTTCGAATCTTCTCATCTTGACATAAACGTTAAAGAATTGAGAGAAACTTATAACAACCCTGCTTAGTATTCCATCAATTATTTCTTAATTATGTGTGCTGGTAAGAATCTTACCTGTGATTTTATAAAGATCAAAAAGCACTATGTCCATAATTACTACAGAAGACGGATCTCATTCTATTCATTCAGATCAATTTGGCGTTTCCTATCATTCAAAATATGGAGCGATTCAGGAAAGTCTTCACGTCTTCATCGATGCGGCTTTGAGGTTCAAAATTCAAAGTAATCCGGCATCTATTTCAATTTTAGAACTTGGTTTTGGAACTGGCTTGAACGCTTTATTGACTTTGCAAGAAAGTCAAAACCATAAGATGGTTTTCAATTACGAAACCTTCGAAGCATTTCCAATTGAAATAAAAACAGCTGAAGAATTGAATTATTTGGAAATGCTGGAACGTGCCGATTTGCAAGATCATTTTCTGCAAATGCATACTTGTGAATGGAGCACTCCTATTGTGATAAATCCAACCTTCAATTTTACAAAACATAAGAAGTCTTTTTCTGAAATTGACTCTTCTAACCTTTTCGATGTAATCTATTTCGATGCTTTTGCACCAAATGCACAACCAGAGTTGTGGGAACCAGCTCTTCTTGAGAAATTATACAAAGCTTTAAAGCCAAATGGCGTACTCACAACCTATTGCGCCAAAGGGCAAGTTAAAAGAGATTTTAAAAAAGTAGGTTTTGAAATTCAAAGTATTCCAGGGCCTCCTGGTAAAAGAGAAATGACTAGAGCTATTAAAGTCTAAAATTCTTTCTATTTTACTCCTCTTTGAAAAGCATCTTTAAATTAATAAGATCATAGTATGAAAAAACTTGCACTACATTGGCAAATCCTTATTGGAATGGCCCTAGGAGTTATTTTTGGATTAGTCGCGAACACTTTAGGATTTCAAGAATTTACAATCGATTGGGTCAAGCCATTTGGCTCTATTTTCATAAACCTTCTTAAATTAATAGCTATACCTCTTATCATCGCTTCTTTAATAAAAGGAGTGAGTGATCTTCAGGATATTTCAAAGCTGTCCCAAATGGGAGGACGAACGCTAGGCATATATGTTTTGACTACAGTCATTGCAGTTACCATTGGATTAGTCATCGTAAATATTGCCAAACCAGGAAACAGTATTAGTGAAGATACCCGAAAAGAATTGATTGCAAGTTTTTCTGGCGATGCTCAAAAGAAAATAGATGATGCTGCAAAAACTCAATCCAAAGGCCCTTTGCAACCTTTGGTGGATTTAGTTCCGAGCAATATTTTTGCCGCGACCACTTCCAATCGAAACATGTTGCAGGTTATCTTTTTCGTGGTTTTTCTTGGAATCGGCTTAATTTTAATAGAAAAAGAAAAAGCCAAACCAGTAAAAGATTTCTTTGATAGTTTGAATGAGGTAATATTAAAATTGATCGATCTCATTATGATGGCTGCACCTTACGGGGTCTTTGCACTTTTGGCTTCTTTAATTGTAGAAGCACCTAGTTGGGATATCTTTTTGGCTTTAATAAAATATTCTTTGTGTGTTATTTTAGGCTTGGCGATTATGACCTTTGTCTTCTATCCTTTCTTAGTGAAAACATTTACAAAAAAAGGTTTTTCCTTCTTCATGAGAGGAATTTCTCCTGCTCAACTTTTGGCCTTTTCTACAAGTTCAAGTGCAGCTACTCTACCGGTCACCATGGAACGAGTGGAAGAACATCTTGGTGTGGAAAAAGAAGTCACGAGTTTTGTACTACCAATTGGAGCTACCGTTAATATGGATGGAACAAGTCTTTATCAAGCAGTTGCCGCAGTTTTCATAGCGCAGGCTTTTGGAATCGAATTGACAATTGGAGATCAATTGACTATCGTAATGACAGCCACTCTAGCTTCTATTGGTTCAGCAGCTGTTCCAGGTGCAGGAATGGTCATGCTTGTAATTGTATTGGGAGCAATCGGTGTACCTGAATTTGGATTGGCTTTGATTTTTGCAGTAGACAGACCATTAGACATGTGTCGGACAGTAGTCAATGTCACAGGTGATGCATGTGTTTCTATGCTTGTTGCTAAAAGTGTTGGTAAATTGGGTGATCCTAAGATTAAAAATTGGGATGATAATTACAAAACAACCTAAGACCTTTCAGCAAAAAGATTTTAATGAATAAACTAATTTTCCTTTTTAGTAGCGTGTTTCTATTAGGAGCAATACTAATCTTTAATATAAAAACTAAAGAACCAAACAATCCCGTTCCTTTTGAAACACAGTTAAAATCAAATGCGGACGAAGAATCCTCGGGAAATCAACGTCAAGATTGGATTAACTTAATGCACCGTTCCAGCAATGATGTTGATTGGAAGAAAATAGAACAAGGCAATTCCCAACGAAAGTTTCAAAAAGATCAAAGTTTTAGTCGATCAAGATCCTTTGTTTGCGAGGAACCTGACTTTATAATAAATGACAGTCTATTTGGCATTTGGAGGGAACGAGGAAGTAGAAATCAATCAGGAAGTGTTTTTGCAACGGAGTATGATCTCAACACCAATGAATTGTATACGATTTCAGCTGGTGGTTCGATATTTAAAGGCAATGTATTCGGAACACGCTGGGATGTAATGAATCAATCTGCTCGTTTTTCACCAACCTTTTTAGAACTGATTCCAACATCCACAGGAACAAGGATGTTGGCGGCTCCAGATGAACTTCCAGCATATTCGGATGACATGGGGCTCACTTGGACCATGGCAACGAGTGCTGTTTCCACTCTTGATGATAATGGCAAAACGGACCAAGCCAATGTAATTGTCACGGACAGTACCACCTATACTTTTTTTCTCACCAAAAAGGACTATTGGTCAAGCCTTAGAATATTCTTTTCAAGCGATAATGGAGAATCCTATTTGCCAATCCGAAATCTTTCTAGCCACGACTTCAACACCTACAAACTATTCACGGTGGCCGGTACCGATCAAATTTATTTAATTGAAAAGACAAATGAAACTGAAGTGAGACTTTTTTCAATCGATGTTGAGTCCGGTGCTTTTAGTTTAGAACCTTTCGGTTCAGATTTTGGTGGTTTTGGTTCCGCACCTGCAAACATGACTGCTGTACAATCAAATGGCACCACTCTATTTTATATTTATAATGGAAATAACGAAATCTATGTCTCCAATGACTTTTGTGCAAGTTGGACAAAGCAAGGAGATATTCCAGCAAGGCCTTGGAATGTAGGCGTTTTTGCTTCTCCCTCAAATCCAAATTTTTTATTATCTGGAGGTTTTGAGTGCCATTACAGTTCAGATGGTGGAGCTAGTTGGACATTAGCAAACCATTGGGGCGATTATTATGATGATGAATTCAATAATATCCATGCAGATATTATGCACTTTGATGAATATGTAAATCAAGATGGTGAAAATGTTTTACTGATAAGTAATCATGGTGGATTAAGTAAGTCTGACAGTTATATGGCATCTGTTTGGAATCTCGGATTGAGTGGCTTGAATGTGAGCCAATATTATGATACAAAAACAGACCCCAATGATCCTAATTATATTTATGCAGGATCTCAGGACCAAGGTTTTCAACGAGGCTACAGTACCTCCTCTGACGAAGTTTACAGTTTTGATCAAGTTATTTCTGGTGATTATGGTCATATTGCTATGACGAATAATGGAGCTCACCTGTGGGTCGTATATCCGGGGGGTTGGGTGACCTATTACGATGAACCTAATGAAGGTTATTTTCAATATAGCTGGGAAGTAGAATCTGAAAATGAATCCGTTTGGATCCCACCGCTAGTTGCATCTCCATATGAAAATGACAATGCAGTTTATTTAGCAGGTGGGCATATGAATGGTGACTCTGGATCTCATTTAATCCGATTAGAAAAAGGTTTAAATGGTTTGGAAGTATCTCAATCAACTATTGATTTTTTAGCGGAATCCGGAGGAGAGATATCGGCTATTGAATTCTCCCCTTTAAATCCTGATAAGTGGTATGTCGCAACAACTAACGGAAGGTTCTTTTATTCGGATGATGGCGGAGACAACTGGGAACAAAATGTAGATTTCGTTCCTGATGGTCATTATCTGTATGGTCAAAATATTTATGCCTCAAAAATAGATAGTAATTTAGTTTATTTGGTAGGTAGTGGTTATTCCAATCCACCTGTTTTCAAATCTATCGATGGTGGATTCAGTTTCTTGCCTTCTTCTGAGGGTTTGCCTTCAACATTGGTTTTTGAGGTTGCTGCTAATGAGGATGAAAGTATATTGTTTGCAGCTACAGAGAGTGGACCTTATGCCTACGTAGTAGAAGAGGAAACTTGGTATGACATGTCGACAGCTTGTACACCGAATCAGACTTTTTGGTCGGTTGAATATGTCGATGCAAAGCAGTTGGTCCGATTTGGAACTTATGGTCGAGGAATTTGGGATTTCCAGTTTGAAGAATACATTCCAGTTTCTACCTTAAATTTGCAAAATGAAATAGAATCAATAAGCGTTTATCCAAATCCTTCATCTGGTATTTTTAATTTAAAAATTGAAGAAATGGAAGAGACAAATTCAGTAGTTGAGGTTTATAATGCTGCTGGACAATTGGCTTTCAGCCAAAAGGCCTTTGATTTGAGTACAGAAAAGTTGGATCTAAGCCATCTCGCAAAAGGCATATTCTATCTAAAAATCGTTAATAAAGATCAAGTTTATAGTCAAAAACTGATAATCCAATAACTTTAGGATTGCCTTAACAGGTATTGGCAAAATATTTAGTGCTTTATTATTGTTGAATTAAAGTGAAATAATCCAATTCCAAGCTACAACATAGAAAATATGAATATCCGTTATATCAGCTTATTATTTGCGCTCTTTTTACTTAGCAGTCCTTTATTGGTCAATGCTCAGATGGGAGAATGGCTTCAATTGAATGAAGAAGAATTGGGAGATGGGAGGATTCGACTGGTAGGTAAAAATGTTGGATATGCTCCATTAACCGTTTCACTTGACTTTCGAGAATTAAAAAACTTTGAGACCAATGTCAAATTGCCTCATATGTTTGTTGTTGAGCCTGGTGAGGATTTCCAGAATATATTAGAATTGACTCCATCAAAAGCATCTAGGATGGGTGCTTATGAATATCAATTTGGATTTTATCTAGGGAATGCATTGAAAACCGATTATGATGAAGATCATGAGTATCTTCTCCCCTTTCCTGCTAAAAAATCTTATTACTGTGGACAAGGCTATAATGGCAGATTTTCTCATTCGGGTATGTATTGCTTAGATTTCGATATGCCAGTAGGCTCTGATGTAAGCGCAGCCAGAGGAGGCGTTGTTGTTGATATAAAAGAAGATTCGAATCGAGGTTGCAAATCGTCTAAATGCCAACAGGATGGCAATTATGTTTTGATCTACCACGATGATGGTACTTTTGGCAATTATGTCCATCTCAAATACAATGGAGCTAAAGTAAAACTAGGAGACAAAGTAGAGGCAGGTCAAGTAATTGCTTCCAGTGGAAATACCGGTTGGTCATCTGGTCCACATTTGCATTTCGAAGTTTATCGCTCTGATAATAATAAACGTGTCTCTATCCCTACGAAGTTTAAATTACACAAATCTCAAAAAGGAGAAGTAAAAGAAGGCGTAAAATATACCGCTGTCCGATAGTAAGATAAAATCCTCTTTCTGTTAAAGTGCTGCAACTTTTCGTTCTACGTATCGTATTTAGATACATATAACCTTATTTATTTTAAGTAGAATGGAAGTACAAACAGCAACCCTCGGAATTGGTTCCCGTGTGAAGCATCCTGCTCATGGTGAAGGAGTAATCATCAAACTAAATAAAGTCGCTTACGATGTTTGTTTTATGGCTTATGGCATAAAACAAGTGGGAAAGCATTATCAGCAATGGGAAGTGATAGAAGCTATTCCTGTCAACGAAGAAGTTAATTTTTCAGCCGCGGAAAAATCGTTAATGAAAATATTGAGGACTTGGGGCGGGATGACAGAAGTCATTGAATTAGGTGATAAGTGGAAAAACGGAATGCTCGTTCTAAAGCCTGATGATGATAGTTTAAAATCTAAAGAGATTCCAATCGATACATTTTTCCATAAAATCGTAATGGTCAGAGACCGTTTGAGAGTAATGGAGCAACGTATCAATGCAAGCAAATTAATTGATGAAGAAAAGGTCAATTTGCAACAATATATAACCCGAATTTATGGGAGCCTTACTACATTTAATGTTTTGTTCAAACAAAAAGGTGACCAATTTAAAGGCGAAAAGACTAAGTAGTATGACGGAAATAAAACCATCTGTCTCTATGTAAGAATTTATGTTATGACACAGTCGCTCAAGCCTCGTTTTCCAAAATGGATGAACGGGGCATTTTTGTAACAAATTGAAAACTTTGTTGTTGTATTCTTTTATCTTTAGACTTTAATTCAATAGAGGCGATGCCTTTTTCCTGTTTTACAAATTCTCCTTATGTATTCTATCAAATTCAATTACCTTTTAATCTTCTGTTTATTTATAGGAATCTCTAGTTGTATTGAAGTCCCAAATCAATATGAAGGCTTAGTTCCTGGTTACTATCGTGCAGTCATGGATTTGGTTCCTCAAAAATTAGTAATGAATGAAAAAGGAGATATTGTCTATTCTGATGAAGACTTTAAAGATATCCAAGATGGACAATTGCCTTTTGTTTTTGAAGTTATTTATGAAAATGAAAACGACTTCTACATTGATATCATAAATGGGGAAGAACGGATGCGTGTTGATGATATTAAATTTGGAAGGGATAGAACTACAGGTGATGACACGCTGTTGATCGAGATCCCATACTACGACTCCTATATCCGGGCAAAATATAAAGCAAATGTAGTTCAAGGAGTATTCGTTGCAAAGAACCGCAAAAATTATAGCATTCCACTTATTGCAAAACATGGAAAAGACTACCGTTTTACCACATTAAAAAAAGAACCGGCACTAGATCTATCTGGCAAATGGGAGTCTACTTTTGAATTGGGAACAAAAGATGAATATAAGGCAATTGGTGAATTTAAACAGAAAGGAAATAATCTCACCGGAACTTTCATGACTGAAACAGGGGATTACCGATTTTTAGAAGGAACTGTGCAAGGGAATAAATTCTGGCTTTCTTGTTTTGATGGATCACACCTCTTTCTTTTTGAAGGCAAGATCAATGAAGATGAGACTTTGATTGGAACATTTAAGAGTGGAAAGCATTATACCACTTCATGGTCTGCAAAAAAGAATGAAAATTTCGAATTGGGCAGCCCAGAGGATTTAACGTTTTTGAAAGAAGGTTATGATAGCTTCGATTTTACATTCGAAAATGAAAAAGGAGAAACAATCAGTATCAATGATGAAAAATACAAGGGTAAAGTAAAATTGGTACAAATTCTTGGAACTTGGTGCCCGAATTGTAGAGATGAAACCCGCTTCTTGGTTGACTATCTAAAAAACAATAATTCCGAGGAATTGGAAGTTATAGCATTGGCTTTTGAGAAACACAGAGAAGAGCCTCGAGCAAAAAAAGCAATCAAAACCTACAAAGAAAAGTTTGAGATTAAATATGAAATGCTTTTGGCCGGATATTCGAATAAAACAGAAGCAGGAGAGAAATTACCAATGCTTAACGAAATAATCTCCTATCCTACTCTATTGTTTATAGACAAAAACAATAAAGTTCGTAAAATTCATACCGGATTCGCCGGACCTGCTACAAGTAAATACGATAGCTTTACCAAGGAATTTAAAAGCTTTGTGGCAGAATTGATAAAAGAATAATAAATTTGTTTAAAACTTGCAAAAGACTTTTTCATAAAAACTTTTAAAGTCTTAGATACTTAATTCATTACCTAACTTATCATGGCAAAATATAGATTTGCAGTCGCTTATTCTTCGGACAACCAAATGTTGGTCAGTCAGGTAGAAAACCGTTTAAAGAGAGCAGAAATTGACTTTGAACATATTACGTGTTCTGCCAATGGTCTTGACTTTGCCGAGAAATTTGCAGCAAGTTCCTCACCAGTCTTACTTTTTATAAGTGATAACTTTCTTAAGTCAGAGTATTGTATGTACAATGCTTTGAAGGCTTTACTGAATTTGGTCAAAAGCGACAAAGTCCAACCTATTATTATCAATGGACGGACAAGTATTAAGGATGACCAAATTAAGATTTCACCGACTTCATTTGAGAAGGTAAGTAATGTCATGAAATACATGAACTACTGGCAAGAACAATACCTTGAATTAAGAAAAATAAAAAGAACAATAGCCCCAGATCAAGAAGAAGTTTTCGATAAAAGACTTAAGATTGTCCGTTCTGTTTCTACTGAAATTGGTGAATTTCTCAGAAACCTTCGAACAATAGATTATTGGACTTTTGAGCAATTTGTTCAAAACGATTTTCAAGTATTATTCAATAAAGTTGGAGATCAAGAATCGTATGAAAAGTACAAAAGGATTGCGAATGGCGAATTGCCACTCAATCAAGATCAAATTCAATCTGTTCAAGAAAATACAATTACAAAAAGTGAAGCTGAAAAATCTTCAAAATCATCTATTCTTGATAAAGTAATTAAGCATAAAAATGAAACTCAAGAAATCGAGAAAGAGTTAGCAGCACCTATTGCTCCAAATTTTTCTATTGATCAAATTATCGAAGAGGTAGCAGCAGAAGACAAGGAAATGGCTAGCAATGAAAACGGCTTTGTTGTCAAAGACAAATCTGAAAGTTACCAGATATTAGATTCTATTTTTAATGACGATGAAGAAGACGTAGAGTTGGAAGAAGTACCTAAAAGCGAAGCTCCAGCTCCAAGTGTAACAGTTATTGAACAAGAACCAATCCCTAAGGCAAACCCCAAGAAAAGTAGGCTTGAGATTTTAGAGGAATTGATTCAGATAGATCCATCCAATGTCCATGCATACCTCGAACTCGCAGAAATCGCTGAATCCAAGGATGACTTTTTATTGGCGAAAAACTACTATGAAAAAATCCTAACCATTGATAGCACCACCAAAGGAGTATTTTATAGGTTAGCGAATATTGTAAGCAACTATTTTGAAGACCAAAATGAAGTTGCTGCAAAATATTATAGAATAGCAATCGAAGAAAATCCATTAAATGCAGATGCTAATTATCAGTATGCATTATTACTTTCTGAATACTTTAATAAGTATGGTAAAGCTAAGAAGTATTTTAAGCGTACAATAGACATCTCCCCCGATCATCCGTTTGCTAATTATGATCTTGCTTTGCTGCATCATAAAAATTCAGACTTTGAGAAAGCTAGGAAGTTTTATAAAAAAGCGTACAAAATAAATTCGGAATTTAAAACGGATGAAAACGATATCGCTTTTTTGGTCAAAGCTCCTGAAGACAAAGATATAATGTCTGACATTCAGATTGAAGATGTAAACGAAGAGGATGTTATTGAAATTACATTGGACAATACTCCTAAGAATGCAAGTCCTGTGATGATAGAAGAAGAAGTGCCTATTTTTGATGAAGATATTCAAGTAGCGGAAGCTCCTGTTGTTACACAAAAAATTATTACGAAGACAGTTTTAATAACTGGTGCAACTTCGGGTATTGGAAAAGCAACTGCAGAAGTATTTGCGGAAAAAGGTTACAATCTAATTTTAACAGGAAGAAGACAAAATAGACTGGACTTATTAAAGGAACATTTTAAGTCAGAATATGATAATGAGATTTTAACTTTGGCTTTCGATGTACGAAATATAGAAGAAATAAAACAAACCATTGCATCAATTCCAGAGGAGTTTAAAGATGTTGATATACTAATTAATAATGCTGGCTTGGCTTCTGGTTATGCTCCTATTCATGAAGGAGATATTGAAGACTGGGAATTAATGATTGATACGAACATTAAAGGTTTGCTTTATATGTCGCGTATAGTTGCTCCAGGTATGGTTGCTAGAAAGTCAGGACATATCATAAATGTTTGTTCCATTGCAGGGCATGAAGTTTATCCAAATGGGAATGTGTATTGCGCTACCAAATTTGCAGTAGATGCCTTAACTAAAAGCATGCGTATTGATTTGCACAAAGACAATATTCGCGTGAGTCAAGTCAGTCCAGGGCATGTTGAAGAAACGGAATTTGCAAAAGTGAGATTCCACGGTGATTCTGAAAAAGCAAAAATATACGAAGACTTTCAGCCTTTGAAATCAAGTGATGTTGCAAATGTGATCTATTTTATAGCAACTCAGCCAGCATATGTAAACTTACAGGATGTGGTTATGATGGGAACACAACAGGCAAGTGCCAATCACATCCATCGATCAGGAAGATAGAAATTTTATTGTGAAATTTTTACGAAACGGCTAGAGTATGTTTGATGTCTCATTTTAACAGCTACAAAATATACACCTTGAGGCAAACGTGAGATATCAAATTCCTCCTTCACGATTCTTCCAAAATGCCCAGCTCGTTTATCTATTAACTGACCATTAGCGCTTACGATAGCAATTTCAATTTCACGGTCTTGATCCAGATTGCTGAATTTAACATTGATGAAATTGGTCGCTGGTGAAGGATTTATGTTTACGTATTCTTTAACGGGTGGAGGACTAGAAGGAGGTCCTGTAGAAAAATCTCCAGATACGCCCAATGAATCCAATTCAAAAGTCATCAAAGATCGACCAAAAGTACCAGCAATTAATTTATTCTCATTGGCATTGTATTCTAAATCCATTACAGGAATTACTGGCATATTTGCTCCCAATCTTTTCCATAATATTCCTTGATTGAGAGAAGCATATACCCCACCGTCCGTCGCAACAAAAAGTACACTATCAAGATTGTTGTCCAAAATATAAACATCATTAATTGCAATTTCAGGAAGATTGCTTGCAATAGATTCCCAAGTATTCCCGCGATCTTTTGAGCGATGAATATGAGAAAGTGGTTTATTCTCCCGATATCCGGAATGACTTACATAAACATAATCTTGTAACTGCAATGAAGGAGATGCTTGAATTGATGTGATGTAATGGTCCGGTAAATCTCCTGTGATGTTTTCCCAACGATTTCCTGTATCCACGCTTCTGACAACATTTCCGTCAGAGGTTCCAACATACAGAAGACTCCTATTAATCGAAGATTCCGAAATAGAAGTAATATTGTGAAATTGCGGGTTGTCGCCAGCTTGGAATTTGGTTAGATCTTCACTCAATGGCTCCCAAACTACATTAAGTGGAGGGTTAATGATTTCCCCTTTATAGATTTTATCTGTGCCCAGGTAAAGTGTATTGGAATAGCCATTGCTAAAGATATAAGGCATATCCCAATTCCGTTTATCTGTTGGCTCAATTCCATTTAAAATAGTTTGAAAAGTAGCACCCAAGTTTGCGGTGATATTTAAACCTCCAAATTGCGTT
>CALIAG010000228.1 GCA_938041325.1 uncultured Saprospiraceae bacterium
AATAGTTTAAACTTTGATGGAAGAATGGTGCTGCTCGCATTCTTGGGAGGTGCAAAATTGAATGACTTTAATATGGCCAATATTCTGCGAAAAAGATTGACCATTATGGGAAGCACCTTGAGAGCTCGAAGTTTGGAATATAAAACGAAACTGATAAATGATTTTACAAACGACTTCCTTACTTCGTTTCAAGAAGAGAAAATTAAACCGGTAGTTCATAAAGTCCTAGATTGGACCGATGTGGTTCAAGCCCATGAAATGATGGAAGCAAATTTGAATCAAGGCAAGATTGTCTTGACGATAGAATAAGCTATATCTACAAAGCCTTGGAATAGAGAAAAAATGAACGTTTATCTTTATAATTTTCTAAGCAAAACAGCCCAATCTTTGTCCTTGTCACTTGGCGGATTTCCCAACGAAGTACTTGCTCCACCTTCTAATTTCGACACAGATCCTTTTTGCAGTTTTCCACCATCTCTTGGATTGTACCAATTCACAGAAAAGGTTCCTTTTTCATTTCGCAAATCAATCTTAGCTTCTCCTCCATACAGAAAATAGACGGCATAAATTTCACCTGGCTTCGCAAAACAATAAGTCAAATCACCAGAAACCAATTCATCATAACTTTTCATTTGGTGAAAAGGAAGATGGTCTTGAAAAAATTGCACCGCATTGCTGGTGTATTCCCACATGCGATCTCGGGTTCGCCAATCTTCACAGTTCAAATCATTGCTGTGATTTTTAGAACCGAAATACCATTCTGCACCAGAACCTCCGGCCATCAAATTTCCCCAAAGCGCCTCTGCTCTTACCGTATCCTGATTATTGTCCTTCCGATCATCGGGATCAACACCTCTCCACCACGGACCAATTTCGTCAATACTCAATACCCACTGTTTTTTTGCTTTTGCAGATTCCGATGCCCATTGTTTAGTCACCTCATGAATCTTTGCTTTTTCAGAAACTTGCATCGACATTCCATCCAACGGCTCGAATCCCAATAATGGTTCAAACAACTTATCTCGAGTTTCTTTATCAGAATGGGAATGAATAACCGTTAAGTTTTTATAAGGATCCGTTTTTTTGATGTAGTCAACCATCGCTTTTTGTTGCGCAGTTGTTTGCCCTTCTGGACGCCAATGTACAGGACCATTTTCTTCACCCATGTTCCAAATCAATCTTGGATGATGTGCATACCGGGCAATCATTTCTCGGAGATAAAGTTTTCTTTCCAATTCGGTATTACCGCCATCAAGCATTAATTCGTTTTCTGTTTCTTGTAAAACGACGTGCATCAAAATTCCCAATTGATCCATATGATCGAATACGATTTCCCATTGATCGAGTTTTGAACAATCAAATCGAAATCGTTCTTCATAAGAGGTGTAGGGATAAACATCTTTTCCATCACCATAAATATTCATGGTCAAAAAATACAAGCTATTGATTCCTTTTGAAGCCAAATAATTGAGTCCGCCAATCAATGATTTTCCCTTCCTATCTTGCCAAGTCGGATCTCCAGAACCCCAGTCTTTCAAATGTTTTTCGAAATGATGAAGCTGAGAGCTCGCAGTTGCTTCGCCTTTTCTCTCTTCAGGCGATTCCCCTCGAATGGTTCCATCAAAATCTTTATAACCCAAAACGTTTTCAGGACTTCCGGCTCCTCCTTTTAAAAAGTATTTTTTAGAAGAACTGTATTGAAGATATGGAGCGCCTACATAAGCTAAGCGGCCCTCCGAATTAGGATTGGCTGAAACGATAATGCTTCCTTCTTGACCATCGAAAGCTATTCCATTTCCATCTGTAAGTTCATCTGAAACAGCAATGTTTTTCCCTTTTCTAAAAGAAGCTTTATAAGCCCATTCCCCAATATGGTCTGGCCTAAAATGAACTTTCCAAACTCCACCTTTGTCGGCACTAGTCTCTGCTGAATTTCCATCTGCCGCATAAAACCCTGGAACAGTTATCGTTCGATTAGGATGTGAAAAAGTAACAGTCAATCTATAGTCTAGAAATGGGTTTTCAGTTGCCATTTCACTAGTCAACTCACTTTCAAAATTTAAAGTAATTTTTTCCCAAATAGGAACGGTTAGTTCTTCTTCTTTTAGGTTTGAATTTAAACAGGAACTTGCCCAAAAACAAAGCAAAAACATGGACAACGGAATTGGAATTGACTTAATCATATATTGAGAAGATTTGCTGAATATTGAGTAGGTATGCAAGACTGAGATTTGCGACTAAAATCCTGAATATGTATTCTGCTGCATTATACCTTTTGTAAATAACTTCTGTTCAATATAATCAAACTTTTACGCTTTAAAGGCTAAGTTTTACAATAGTAATTATGGAAATGATTTACTGAATTTGTGACTGTTTAAAGTAGCCTTGCTTACGAGGTGTTTATTGTTAAGAAACAAGAAAATGATATGTATTATTATCGTTTTAAAGTACAAGCCATCTGCTATTTTGTTTTTAAGAATGATTCAACTTTAAAACATTATTTTTTTCAAAATAATAATTGGGCAAATAGGGAGTGTTTTGCTATTTAGGATATTAACTTTTGGGGTGTTTGAGCGTGGCTAATTTCAAAGCAGCGTCAGTTTATGTCACTTAAATTGGAGTTGAATACGATAAAATTTGGCAATAATTTGACTAGGTAAAAATATTATTCTGTCTATAAAGATTCAAGCCTATTGAACGGAGTAAAATCTACATAAAAAAAGGTAGAATTAACTTTTAAAAGCATTAACAAAGGGTGCATTTGCGCTTATTGATGATATGAGTGAAAATTTAATATGAAATAATTTTTATTTTATTAGATTAAAACATTAATTTGTGACAAATTCTCTTTTACAGAGTTTTTCCTTTCCCAATCACCGTTCTATAAAATTTCAATTTTGGTTGTTTATTCAACCATCTGTTCCTGAGTTACAAACTCCTTTTCTGAGGAGAACACTCCCAATCACCGTTTTAAATTTTCACTATTGTTTTTAAACAATGGCTTGGGTTCTATTGAACCTATTCCTTGTTTTCTCTACTTGTAACTAAGTACTTAAACTCTATAAGTACTGGCTGAGAATGTATAGTATTTTAAAAAAACGAAAAAACGGATCTTACATGCAAACGTTTACAACCTCTCCTGAACTCACTACAAACAGTCTAAAGAAATTATTTTTAAAACTAACAGCCTCCATCTTTTTGCTAGCGATATTTTCGCCAGCTATGGCACAATGTCCAACAGCTGACAACCCAACTTGTAGCATGGCGCCAGGACAATATGACAATGTAGTCATCGGGGAAGTATCCGGTGATGCCGGTCAATCCGATGGATGTAATGATGGTATCGTCGAAATCGTAGGACCTCCGGGTACTATAATCGGTTGTATGGTTGTGTCGAATTCAGAATGGGCAGTGCTCATTCCTCCAGGAACAGCAATACCTGCTGACGGAGTTTTCTTGATTGCTTGTTCTCAAGATCCAAGTGGAAGTTGCGGAGTAAATGGATCTGCTGGATCTTTCTCTACAGGAAACGGTTTATATGCCGATGGAGACGGAGATTTTAATGATGGTATTCAAGCAGAAATTGATTTGGATGTTTGCCTTGCTGGCAATACAACTTTTTATGATCCAGCAGCGACAGGATTTACAATAGACAATTCAAGTGCGACAGATGGCGATCAAGTGATGTTGTTTTTACCAGATGGAACACCACATGATGGAATCTTTTGGGGTACTGGAGGTGGTGCAATCGGAGGGCCTGATCACACTTCATTATCTAGTCAAAACGGATACACCTCTTATACATTAGGAGACAATGATGGTGATGGAACCGTAAACAATAATCCAACAACAGTTCCAGGAGGAAGAGGAGATGGAGGAAACGCAACAGCTGTTCCTGTATTGCCAACAGATATGGGCTGTCCTTGTAACACACCTGCTGCCCCAGGGACCTATACAATGCCTCCAACAAATGCCGCACCTTGGTTTGATATGAATCCAAATTCTGACACTTATGTAGGATGTAACTCATCTTACGCAAGAGCTGGAACAACTGGTGGCGCTCACGGAAGCCCATCGCATACAGATGGTTTAGCAACTTCAGCCGGAGCCGGCGCAGTCACTGGAGATCCTTTTGATCCAACAGCATTT